>JAYTAB010000049.1:0-5320 GCA_043737735.1 Candidatus Saccharimonadota bacterium
GGATGAACGGCTCGATGCTTCAGCAGAAAATGTAACTCTCAATAATGATCATCTGTCGACATTAATTGTTCTGGCCACAAAAAACGCACTACCTAGGGATGAAGTCTGGGTCAAGGGGTTAGACGACTTTTCTCAACGAGCAGAGAGAAGCACCGGAAATCGATCTACTAGCTTATCTACAGGACTGGTACGACTACTTGCTACGATAGCCTTCCCGGACACACCCCCATTCGTCACATCAGAAGCTACGGTGTCACACCTACCCTCGTCGCCCGACTTTCAATCCCCTGTTACCTACGAACGCCCATCATTTGATACCACACCTTTTGCTACGCCCGCTTAGGCCCCCGACATACAGTCACAGATATCTCCATGCCGGCCCGTTCGACTCATGTGTTGTTTATAGCCAGGATTTGCGGTATAATCACCTCTGTTCTATCTGAAACCTATTTCAGAGACAAAATTCAAACATGGCGGGCGTAGCTCAGTTGGTTAGAGCGCTGGTTTGTGGAACCGGAGGTCGAGGGTTCAAGCCCCTTCGCTCGCCCCATGCATGAGAACGTGTTCAGAACTATCAAAAGGCCTTCTTCGGGAGGTCTTTTTGTTACGGTAAAGCTACGATGAAGAATATTATGGTTGTTTGCGCCAAAATCGGTGACGCAATTTGGGTTTGAAACGCGGATTGACCTGCAGAAACGAATTGATTAACGCATCAAAAGGATCGTGGATATTGTACTTCAGAGAAATATAGCCGACAAGTGACGCCAGACTGGCACCGAGTGCATCGATAATGAGATCGCCCATGGTGTCGCGAAGACCGCTCTTCTGCATGTTGGCTCCAAACACCGAATCTACGATAAATTCGAAGATTTCCCAAACTGCGCCTATGGCCATGCCGAATGTGAACGAGAAGACGGCAACCAGAAATGGGCTGGCCTTGACCTTGTTTTTCACAAATAACACAAACAGTACTAGGAACCCGGCGAATCCGAAGGCAAATGCCGAGCTGGCGTGCATAACTGTATCCCACCACCAAAATTTTTCATAATAGCCACCTACTTCACCAAGGAAAATCGTGGCATACAAGAAAATGGTCGTCAGTAATTCAAACTGCAAAGGCAAGCGAACGTTGACCTGGTGCGCTATGGCTCGAGGCGCATAGGTCAACCCAAACGTCCCGAGACTCGCGAAAACTGCTGCCCAGTTTTGGATCATCACCGCCAGAATAGCGGCTGCTACCAGCGCCAATCTGAGCAGGAGCGTAAGTAGAGCCGAGATGTTTGATAATTTGGGCTGAGCCTTGTCACCCATCCGACCTATCTCGTATCTTTCTCGGACCGCGTTCATAGTTCGTCATGCTGTTCTCATAGTAGCATGGACGGTGGTATACTTTACGGATATGAAGAAAATTTTTAAGACACCCGTGTTTGTTTTTGTACGTAAATATAAACTGTTTAGTTTCACATTGCTGGCATCGGTAGTTGGGCTGATACTAGCGCTCAGCGGATTACAGACCCCGGCGCACTGGTTGTTAGCGGCAACCGCTCTGATCGTCGCGCTACCACTGGTACACAATATGTATCAGGACGTGCGGCATGGCACCTACGGCATCGATCTGCTGGCTATCACCGCTATTGTCAGCTCTGTCGCGCTGGGTGAATATTGGACAGCCATCGTCATCGTATTGATGCTGACAGGCGGCGGTGCGCTCGAAGATTACGCCGAACACCGATCGAAACGCGAGCTTGACGCCCTACTGACTCGAGCACCGCAAAAAGCCCACGTCGTGCGCGGTCGCAAGATTGTCGACGTTGCAGCCAGCACCGTGCATGTCGGCGACCGAATTCTGATCAAACCCGGCGAGGTCGTTCCAGTCGATGCCGAAATTATCGAAGGCACAGCCAGCTTCGACGAATCCAGCCTGACCGGCGAAAGCCTGCCCGAGTCAAAGACTATCGGCGGTCAAATATTGAGCGGTTCTGTCAATCTCGACGGAGCCATCACGGCCCGCGCATTGCACGCCGCAGCCGACAGTCAGTATCAACAGATCGTCAAGCTTGTCCAAAATGCAGCCAACAGCCAAGCGCCGTTCGTACGCCTGGCAGACCACTATAGTATACCTTTTACGATCATAGCCTTCGCTATCGCTGGTGGGGTTTGGTTTTACAGTGGTGATGCCATACGTTTCTTGCAAGTTATCGTCGTCGCCACGCCCTGCCCACTGCTGTTAGCAGCTCCGATCGCCATAATCAGCGGCATGAGTCGAGCCAGCAAGCACGGCATCATAGTCCGCACCGGTTCGGCGCTGGAACGTCTGGCCAAAATCAAGACTATCGCCTTCGACAAAACTGGCACGCTGACGTCCGGCAAGCCTGTTGTATCAGAGATCATAACATTTGGACGCTACAACGAGACTGACATTTTGAGTTTGGCAGCAGCCCTCGAATCATCATCTACACACGTCCTGGCCCACGCCATCAACAATGCCGCACTTGAGCAAGGCATAAAGATACCGAAGGCACACCGCATCACCGAAGCGTCGGGCCGTGGCATGTCGGCAACTGTCGCTGGCAAACACATCCTGGTTGGCCGCAAAAGCCTACTCGACGAGCACGACGTCACGCTGCCTGCGAAGTTCCGAGCTGGCAATATCAAGCAGACTGCCACCTACATAGCCATCGACGGTGAGCTAGCCGGCATCCTGACTTTTGTCGATGAAATTCGACCCGAAACCAGAGCCACCCTAGAACGTTTGCGTCGCCTCGGCATCAAACATTTTGAAATGGTAACTGGCGATAACAAAGCCGTCGCGGCGGCCGTAGCCAGCGACCTCGGGATCACCCAGGTAACATCAGAAGCATTACCGGCCGATAAGCTTCTGGCCGTCGAAGCCATGCGTTATCGCCCTGTCGCCTTCATCGGTGATGGTGTCAATGACGCCCCGGTTCTCACCGCCGCCGATGTCGGCATAGCACTCGGTGCCCGCGGCTCAACCGCTGCCAGTGAATCGGCCGACATAGTCATCATGGTCGACGACATTGGGCGCGTCGCCAGCGCCGTCTCCATCGCCAATCGAACCTTCAAAATCGCCCGCCAAAGTATCCTGATCGGCATCGGCCTCAGCGTTCTGTTGATGATCATCTTCGCAACTGGCAAATTCCAGCCCATTTACGGTGCAGCCATCCAAGAACTGGTCGATGTCGTCGTCATTTTCAACGCTCTGCGGGCCCACCGCGGTGGCCATGACGAGTAAGTAGGCATCCCACTCCCTTTTTTTGGAACGTGTTCAAATTCGCTCGCCGCGAGAATTACGCCAACCGTGTCAATGCCACACCGATTACTAGTGGCACGAACAGATTATCAAGTCCAGCCACACCCAGATTCTCAATCAACGTCGTGGCAGCCGCTAGACCCAAAATAGTGCTCGGTTGAAGCGGGGTACCGGACAGCGCGCTATAGCCGGACAGAATCGCCAGTGACACCACAAAGAACGTAGCCGAGCCCTCTAGGCTCTTCGGATGCCGAAATACCATGTACCGTGTCCGCTTGCCCCACGTCACGCCGACAACCGCTGCCAGGCCGTCTGCCAGGCTCATATGCAACAGGGCCGCCGCATAAATCCACGGCTCATGCGTGATGAATGCCAGCACGCCGACGGCCAACGCGAAGAAGATTTCGCCCCACGTCGGTCGTTCAACAGCATGAATCGCCTTGAACAGATTGAAATACCTCGATACACCGACCACCACGATAAAAGCCGCGCTCAAGAAAACGATCTGCCCCCACAGTAGATAAAACGGCCAAAATGCCGCGATACTACCGACAACAATATGTATAAACTTGCGACTAAACTCATCGTGCGGCTTGCGAGCACGCCACCACAGCTCGGATCCAACCAAAAGAGCAAAGACAAAAGCGATAGTAAGTATAAGCGACATCATCTAACATTGTACGCCTCGTATGCCAATGAATGAATGGTCGGGGATGCGGGATTTGAACCCACGACCTCCGCGTCCCGAACGCGGCGCGCTACCAAGCTGCGCTAATCCCCGGCATTTTTGTACCAAACTACCGACCCTATACCCTCTGTAGATCTATTATAATACATCTAGTGCTGAAAGCTACGGGTGTTCTTGATGCGTTTAAACCTAGGCGGTCTTAGTTATGGTAGTTGTAGCTCGTTTTTCATCGGGTAGTGTCGCCCACAGGCGCTCGAAAAGCAAGCGTTGCATTGAAGCCGCCCCGCTGTCCTCAACGATTACACCATATGGAGTATCATCATCTGCAATCGAAATAGTTGCCACCTTCGAACCGTAAATAATCGTATAGCTGGAGATAGCACCATCCTCGGGCTCGGGCAGCCACTTGCGAGCCGCCTTCGGTGCTTCATCGCCACCGGCGCCAACGGCTATAACCTTGACGAGAATTCCCTCGGCCACTCGTCGCTCCGTAAACTGCGGAAATTCGCGGTACAGATAATGGCGCACCTGACTTGACGAATAGGCACAGTATTCCGGGACATCCAGAGTCCGACACGTCTGCAAAACATCTTTGAGGATCGTCGTCACCCCCGTATCATCCTCGTAATAACGCACCAACGGTCTGCCCTGACGACCGGATGAACGAGCGAGCAAATCAGGTATCACTCTCTTGGCCGCCTCCGAAACATCCAGCAGGTCACGGCGCTTGTCGCGGATAATATCATAGATCTTGTCCGGCGACTCCGCCGTGTACTGCTCGCGCTTGCCATTTTGCCGCACACTCACCAGACCGGTCGTTGTCAGGTTCTTGAGTGCGTCGTAGGTCGTCCCCCGATTGATCCCTGTGTCGGCAGCGATTTTGCGGATTGACGTCGACTCAAGCCGCAGTAATGCGTCATAGGTTACAGCCTCATTGTCGGCTATACCGAGTCCCCTCAATAGTGTTATGACTGCATTTTTGTCACTGCTCATAGTAAAATATCTTACTCCGGAGGTGTATTATTGTCAATTTTTTGTTGTCAATTTTCTTGCGTCTCATACCGCACATGCTACGATTGTCTAGGAAGTTCGGGGTAATAATAACTATGGAATATTTGATCACACCACATAGGTCTTCGTACGTCTTTCTGGGCGGGGGTAGTACCGGAGAGGCAGCTGCCGGCTTTCTTGACGCCATTGAAGCTGGGGTCGTACCAGGGTTAGATAGTGGGGACGTAAGTGTTGACGTAATAGTTGGAACTGGCGACAGTGGCAGTCGAACCGGTGATCTGAGTCAAGACTACTATATACCAGCTGTTGGTGATGCTCGCAGGTCTATCTCCGCCTTGAGTGCCAATAGC
>JAYTAB010000050.1:0-4282 GCA_043737735.1 Candidatus Saccharimonadota bacterium
CGACATTGCCACCAAGATCGAGTCCAGCATGCAATATCCTGGCACCATCAAAGTCAACGTCATCCGCGAAACCCGCGCCATCGAATTCGCCAAATAACAGACCATACAATGAAGCCCGAGATAGAAGTAAAATTCCTACATGTCGATCACGACGCACTTCGAGAAAAGCTCCAAGCGACCGGTGCTGAGTGTAGCCAGCCGATGCGCCTCATGAAGCGCAAAACCTATGATTTCCCAGATGACAGACTGAGTAGCGAGAAAAATGGCTGGGCGCGCGTTCGCGACGAGGGTGACAAGATCACCATGAGTTACAAGCAGCTGAACGATCGTACGCTACACGGTACACACGAAGTGAATCTCGTGGTGGACAGTTTCGATGCAGCCGATGCTTTTTTGTGCGAGCTTGGACTGGAGTCGAAATCATACCAGGAAACCAAGCGCGAAAGTTGGCGCCTCGATGACTTCGAAATCGAGCTCGACGAGTGGCCATGGATATTGCCGTATATTGAGATAGAGGGTCCGGACGAGCAAAGTTTGCGCGGGCTAGCAGTCAAACTTGGGCTGGATTGGAATGACGCCTGCCACGGCAGTGTCGAGATAGTATATCAGGCGGAATATGACGTGACCGATGATGAGGTCGATGATGTAGCTTGCATAACCTTCGAAGACCCCGTGCCCGATTTATTCGAAGCTCGCAGACTGAAGGCCAAGGTATGAACATACTCTACCTCGGTGATATAATGGGCGAACTTGGCATCCGGACGATCGAAAAACTCTTGCCCGAAATCCGCAACCAGTACAAGGTTGACGTAGTAATCGCCCAGGCCGAAAACACCACCAACGGCAAGGGCATATCGCTGGCCGATTTTGCCCGGCTGCGCAAGCTCGGCATAGATTTTTGTACTGGTGGTAACTGGAGTCTGCACGAGCCAGAAATCATTCAGGCTATGAATGACCCGGCGCAGCCGATCATCCGGCCAGCAAATTACCCAGAGGGCACACCTGGTCTTGGCTACAAATACCTGCACACGACCAAGGGTGATATCCTGGTCGTCAGCTTGCTCGGCCAGGTCGTCGGCCGTGACGCTACCAAACCCATTGACAACCCGTTGCTCAAAATAGACGAGATTTTGGAAAGCCAAAAGGCCGTCCCACACATAGCAACCGTCGTAAACTTTCATGGCGATTACAGCAGCGAAAAGTTCGTCATCGGTCGCTATCTAGACGGCCGAGCTAGCCTAGTCGTAGGTGACCACTGGCATGTCCCGACGGCCGATGCCATGGTGTTACCCGGTGGCACAGCGCACATCAGCGACGTCGGCATGTGCGGCAGCATGGACTCGTGTCTGGGCGTGAAGATCGATGTAATTATCGACCGCTGGAAAACCGGCCATGCCAGCCGAAACGAGCTCGACACGACTGGTCGTCTACAGCTGAACGCCGTTCTGGCGGATATTGATGAGATCACCGGCCAGGCTCGTACCATCGAACAAATACGGAGGATCGTCGATAAATAGCCTAGTACTTCGGCATTTGTCCGGCAATGCTGGCTATTTCCGGACAATTACCGTATAATTTGTATCTGTTAGACCAGAGTAACCGGGGAGTGGCGCAGTCTGGTAGCGCGGGCGGTTTGGGACCGTCAGGTCGCAGGTTCGAATCCTGTCTCCCCGACCATACAAAAAGCATTATCGATAAGGTAATGTTTTTTGCTATTAGCTCTAGAATAATGATTGTAAATCGTGTCAGCTGTGACACAATTAAGTAGTAAGCATTAACTTCAAAAGGCGGAAATTAAAGTGAAGATTGATAAAATTAGTCAAAAGGGATTTGGTTCTGTGGAAGTTCTGATAGTAGTGGTCGTTATCGCTCTTATTGGCGGTGCGGGCTGGTATGTTTTGCATTCCAAGGACAGTAAAACCAAGACAGCCACTACGGCGGTAACCACAAAGACGAAGACAACACCAGCGACAGATACGACCAAGACAACTACGCCTGCCGTAACCACCGCCTATCTGACTCTGGATAGCTATAAAGTACGGATACCGCTCAATGATGCAACTAGCAAACTCAAACTAGGTACTGTGGGAGAAGGGGGCTATGGTGGAGGCGACAAGTCCGTCGCTATCATTGCACCTGAGCTCGATAGTGTTTGGAGGTGTGCGGTAGATCCGGGAGATACATTCAAGGCAAGCATAGGAATAATCTCAATAACTAGCGCAGCAAAACGTGCTGGTCCGTATGAACCTGCGGCCACCAAGAAAATCGGTACCTACACCTACGGATTTGAGCCAGCTGGCGGAGATTGCACCAACATTCCGGGTTACCAAACCCTAGTAGATGCCTTCAAAGTACAGTTTGAACAAATTCAAGCGTACTAGAACAGTTTACGCTTAAACGAACACTAGCTGGTCGCTTGCAGAAGCGGCCAGTTTTGTTAATATTTGTGGGTGTGCACCTATGCTGTAAATAGCTCGTTCGGGTAGGCCATGTATAGCCGAGTGTCCAGCACTTTACCGTCGGGAGCGTTCGGATCGAGTGTCGGGCGGAGTTCGGCGGGCTGACTCGGACGTTCCTGTAGCACGAAGCCAACCTTGGTATATAGTTCGGCGGCGTGGTTACTCTTCCATGTTTCGAGGCCGATGCCATCTTCTGGTGTATACAGAGCGTGCGTGCCTGATACGACAGTCTGAATAAAATCATCAGCAAGATGTTTACCAAGAGCGCTGGCGCCGATTCTGTAAGCTGACGTAATCGGGTGGCTTGGGAGTGCGTCATTAGGCTCGTAGCCAGTCCAGGCATATCCTCCGAGTTGTTGGTTTGCTACGTAGCTATCCTCGTCTGCTACCTTGCCGAGCAAGAGGAATACAGCTCGGCCGCCGCCTTTCGTGAGCCATCGCTCTGTGGAGCTCTGTGTTCCGAAACGGGCGGGTGTTGCATCTTTGGGACAATACTCCCGAATATGATACTGCTGTCCCATAATCCCAATCGCCCCGGCGAAATAGGGACTTAGGCCGGTCGCAATCATGTAACCGCGCTTATTTAGGCGAGCTAGGGCGGCATTGCCCCTTCTGTCCATAATCGGCTCGAGTGGGGTTGGGGTTTCGACGAAACTATTAGGAAATGGCGACATTTTACTTATACCCCCAAGAAAGTATTTGTCGGTTTTCTAGCTCGCCCTCTCTGGCTAAAATTGTTTAAAATTTGATAACCGTATCCAGATACGCTGATAAAATTTTAAACAATTTTAGCTCAGAAATCATCAACCTAGAAAACCGACAAATACTTTCTTGGGGGTATATCTCGCTACAATCGCGTCGGCTGAAATTACACTCCAGCATGTTGGCATCTAGGCATTGACCAGCTCTGGCCGATCGTTGACTAGCTCTAAGTGAGAGTCGACTTCGTCCTGCATTTCTTCGACAGCCCACGCCAGGGCAACGGCTGCCATGTTGTGGATTGCGTCCGCTCTTTTTGTATGCGGGTCATTTGGGTCGTGCTCTTTTTGCTTGTCCGATACCAAGTTGGCGCCAACGACTCGATAATTACCCATCTCCGCTAATCTGGTTCGGTCGAATATGACAGCTCTATCTTTTGGCAAACCTTCAGTGTTGTTATTGAAGATTATCTCGTTAAATGGACGGCCGGCGTATTTTTCGTGTACTTTCACGTAGCGTTCGCCGTCCCATCCAGCGGTCTCCGTTTCTTCGGTAACGAGATTGCCGAAGAGAGCTAGGTTTTTGCCCTGGAGTTCATCCTTGAGAATGCTGAGCACTGGAACTTTTGATGTATATACGCTACCTTGAACAGCAGCAACTTTGCGCGCAGATTTCAGGGCTATGGCGGCCCGTGGGTTCACGGTTACTGGGTAGAGAGACTCTATGGAAAGCTTTACGTCATCTTGATGTTTGATAATATGATGATCGATAAGGTCTTCGCCCCTTATGACATCGGGGCCATCTTGCATAACGAGCCCGTGACGAACCGTTGAGGCAACCATCACTTCGCCGCGAGTTACCATGAGCCTATTTGCTTCATGAACGGCCATATCTATATTGCCATGTTCGACGGTCATCGAGGCTAGGATCAGGTGACCCGCAGTCATCTCGTTCAACTTCTTAGGGTCGTGGTCGTATACGTCCCTACTCATGTCTACAGCGTTAGCAATAATCTCTCTTGTTCGCTGGGCGGGCAATTGGACGTCGCTATATGATAAAGCTGTTAGCAAATCTTCGCTTGCTCTGGCGACAGTTTCGGGAGTAGAGTTTTCGTCAAAGCGGCG
>JAYTAB010000051.1:0-11718 GCA_043737735.1 Candidatus Saccharimonadota bacterium
CAAAAATCATCGATTTTATGGCTAGAGGGTTATATAACGGTAGGCTCAGTGGACGTCCCGTAGTAACTCAGGCGAGGTAACAACATTTGACTTATGCGATTTTTGTGATAGAATGCGCTTATGTCGACATCTCCGCACGAGTCAGTGCCTGATTATGTAAATCGCAACCCAAATGTACCCAATGCCGGTGCCGCTACTATCTTTGACCTCGAAACTGACGTAATTCTTGATGCCGTAGACTTAAATAAGAGATGGGGCTTTGTTCGTTCTTTCCAGATTCTGGACGACAGGATATTGAGCAATGATCGTGGGATCCCGTTTATTAAGGCAAGGGTGACCGAAGTTAGTGCAGATGACATCGTCACAATTCGCGAAGACCTAGAATCCCTAGCAGAGATGGGTGTCGTACCGCACAAAGGTCTACTGAAAACTTTCTGGAACCCCAACTGGGCAGTCATAGTCCGCAAAGAAGACTCCGAAGACCAAGGGGATGTTCCGGAATAACTTAGGCCTCTCCTAAGCATAGCGCGCGCTTGCGCAATCGCAAATCTTGCCTTATAGTACGTAGTCAATCATATGATACAATTGCGTCCATTCTCGATTAACGAATCACTTCTGAACTAAGCCGATGTCATTGACCATAACTTTTGCTGCTTGTTTCCTTTTATTACTCGCCGGAGCGGTTTTCTCCGGGCTAAACATCGGACTGATGATGATCCGTCCAGCCGAGCTAAAGCGCAAAGCTGCCCACGGCGACCAAGTAGCCGCTCGACTGTACCATTATCGCAAAAACGGCACCTACCTGATCGTCTGCGTGTTACTCGCCAATGTCGCCGTCATATCGATCTTGACGCTGCTCTTGGAATCAGCCGCCGGCGGTTTGATAGCCGGGGTTGTGACGACACTGACGGTCACAATATTTGCCGAGATAGTACCCCAGACGATATTTATGCGCCGGGGTTACCAATTTAGCCGGCATTTTTTCTGGCTGCTCAATCTAATCTTCGTCTTGTTTTATCCCATAGCCAAACCGCTCACGATCCTCCTGGAATATATTCTCGGCGAAGAGCTGCCGACGATATTCACCCGCGAAGAAATCACCCACTTGGTCAACGAACATGCCAAAGAGCATAGCCACAGCAGCGGTATCGATATCGATGAAAGCCGCATCGTCAGCGGAGCGCTCGCATATAGCCGGACTCCTGCCAAAGATGTCATGACACCTCTAAGCGACATAGCCTTCGTCGACCTTGATGATATCATCGACATGCCGACATTGTCTCGGCTGAAGCGGCTCGGGCATTCGCGCTTTCCGGTATACGACACAGCTCAGCACACCGGCAACGGCACGGGCAACAAGCATGAACCCGACTACGTCGGCATATTGTATATGAAAGATATCCTCGGCGAGGTGTTGCCAGTGCCCGTCGCCCACATCTACCGTGATCGCATCTTCGATGTACCAGCCGATAGCCCGCTGGACACGGTACTCAGCCGCTTCATCCAGACCAAAAGCCATCTGTTCTTGGTGCGCAATGACGACGAAATAGTGGTCGGCATCATCACCATCGAAGACGTCATCGAAACCATCCTGAACCGTGAGATCGCCGACGAATTTGATCCCGCAGAATAATAGAATAATGCAGCCGCAGCAGACAAGCAGAGTAGAATAGAGTAAGTATGGCACGACTCAAACAATATCTCGACTGGCTCTTCAAGGACTTGCAAGGCCGTCGCGGCAAATACGTCATCGCCGAAGCGCCGAACCTACCGCTCATCACCTTCATGGTTCTCATTGTACTCGCCGTAGTCGTGTACCCCGGCTTCTGGCAAAGCCTATTCGCCATATCGGCATACATTGCGCTGGCCTACTGGGGATACCACGAGTCGCGCATCGGCCGTAGTCGTTTCCGCAAACTCCTCGGCTACCTCGGCGTCATCGCCGTTGTCGGCGCTTTTTTGCTACGCCTCGGGTTCTAAGCCAATCAACAAGCGCTCATCAGGATTCCATCGTGGTATTGCTTTATTGCGGGTCTTATGGTTTAATGTAAACTATCATAGCTGATATCGAAGTACCTACAGCACAATTTAGACAGCTCGACCCTGATACATACAGGCTGACATCTGAAGCAACGATTGCATTAGATGCAGCATGGAAAGTTTTGCAGGCATTCGAACGAAATAAGCCTACCGATTGCCGAGATTATACCGAAGGCATAAAAGCCAGCACTATCGAATATCTGAAGGAGGGCGGCGATGAACGGCCGTTAGGAATATTCGGAGTTGAGGTTTCTGAATCATTGACAATAGACGACCAGTTTGACGTGCTCGTTGATAATCGCAACGGGCGCGGCGACACGAATTATCGCAACATACTACGTGATGCCGTGCGAGTCGTCGGCATCGAGCAAGAGTAGCTCAATCCATCAAGTAATAACACACCGGGCACAGAGCTACGCGTTGCGCTCGACTAGCGTATAGTGCTAAAGTTTAGCTCATGCCTGGATACAAAGGTCACATACTCGGCGCCGTAGTCTGCAACACTGCCTACGTTGGCGCGCTGCGGATAGCACCGGACGGCGTGCTCGGCAGCAATCACTACCTGGTCAGCGATGTCCAGCTACTGATTGGGCTATTCGTCATCTCCATCCTCTTCGGGCTCTTTCCAGATATCGACACCAACTCGAAGGGCCAAGACATATTCTACGGCCTGGCGTTCATCGCCGACTGCTTCTTGATATACGACGGCCGAATGGCAGCAGCAGCCTTCTTGGGCCTACTGGCAATGACGCCAATCCTCAGCCACCACCGCGGTTGGACTCACAGCAAACTAGCCATGATCCTGGTGCCGTTGCCCATCATACTGGTGCCATATCTGTACGACAGCGCATATCTCGACACAGCGCTAGTGCTGTACGGCGCGGCGCTGACTGGCTATTTTAGCCATCTCCTATTTGACGGCAAGATCACTCGTCTAATTCACATCAAAGGCGGCGGATATAGTTGACAAAGGGTATCCTGATGTATATACTTGTATATACATAGGAGGTAATTGTGAACATAACTCAATCGGTACAAAAATGGGGAAATGGGACGGGCATACGGCTACCCCAAAAAGTTATGCAGGCAGCGCATTTTACCATCAATGAGCCGCTCAACATTACCATCAAGGGAAAATCGGTCATCTTGACACCCGTAAAAGAAACGGAAAAAATACGCCTAGAGGACCTACTATCGGGAGTTACTCCTCAGTCTGTCGGCGGCGAACACTCTTGGGGCAGCAAAGTTGGTGCCGAGATACTATGACGGACGGTGATTACGTCCCCTCAAAGGGCGACATCGTCTGGCTGGTGCTCGACCCGCGCGTTGGCCATGAGCAATCTGGGCGACGTCCAGCAATAGTTTTGTCAGAAAGATTACTCGCCGAACGTACCGGACTGGCCGTCGTATGTCCGATAACCTCCAAGATCAAGGGGCTACCGTTCGAAGTTGTCCTGAAAGGCGCTACGATCGAAGGAGCCGTGCTGCCAATTCACCTCAAGAGTGTTGACTGGCAAGCCCGTCATGCAAAATTTATCGAAACCGTGAAACCTTCAACTCTACAACACGTCACTGAGGCAATCGAGGCAATTCTTGGTCTGCATAGCGATTGATCGTACTGCAATTCCCGACAAAAAGTCCGAGTTTTGGGATATGGTTGGTGTAATATAGAGATATGAAATTTGTGAGGGTAACGCAGTTGGTGGACGGCATTGGGCCGCTTTATAAGCGCTTGAGGCGCGAGTTAGGTGAGGGTAAGAAGGTGTTGTGGTTGGTGCCTGGCGGCTCGAATATACCTCTGAGCGTGGCCGTTATGGCGAAATTGCCGGCCGCACTGACGGCAAATCTAGCAGTAATTCTGACCGATGAGCGCTACGGCGAAGTCGGCCATCCGGATTCCAACACACGACAGCTCACCGAGGCCGGATTTGCACCCAAGCAAGCAACGGTGGTTCCGGTGCTTATGCCCGGACTGTCACTCGAGGATACATGCCGGCGATATGCCGAAGTTTTCACCGTTGCCGCCCGCCATGCGGACACTATAATCGGCCAGTTTGGCATGGGGACGGACGGGCATATCGCCGGGATGCTCCCGGGTTCTATCGCTGTTGGTTCGGCGGACTTGGCCGTGGGCTACGCCGCGCCGGGCTTCACGCGGATAACTTTAACTCCGGTGGCGTTGCGGCAGCTGACTGCAGGCTACCTGTTTGCATTTGGGGATGCCAAGCGGCTGGCGCTACAGCGACTGCAATCTGAGACGCTCAGTCTAGACGAGCAGCCCGTCCAAATTCTGAAACAATTGCCGGAGGCATATGTATACAATGATCAAATTGACCCAGTCACAACCGGTGGCCAGAACGGAGTAACAGCATGAAAATAGCAATTTCAGGCCTCGGCCGAATGGGTATGCAGATCGCTGAGAAGCTGGCCCATGATGACAACAGCGGCCACAAAGTCATTGCTCACAACCGTAGTCCAGACAAAGTTGACACCGCCGCCGCCTTCGGTGCTATCGCCGCCTACAGCCACCAGGGAGTCGCCGCTCAATTCAAAGACGACGAACAAGTTGTGCTGTGGATCATGCTGCCAGCAGCCGTCATCGACAGCGAGCTGGCGATCTGGCTCGATCTGCTGCCAAAGGGAAGCATTTTGATCGACGGTGGCAATTCAGATTACCGCCTGACACGGCGTCACGCCGAAACGGTCCGGGCGAATGGCTCGGTATTACTCGACATCGGCACCAGTGGCGGCATCATGGGCCTCAAAGACGGGTTTTGTATGATGGTCGGCGGCGACAAGGCGGCCTTCGAGATTGTTGAGCCAGTCCTCACCACCCTGGGCAAGCCGAGTGGGGGCTATCATCACTTTGGACCAAGTGGCTCAGGACACTACGTCAAGATGGTCCACAACGCCATCGAATACGGCATGATGGAGAGCCTGGCCGAAGGCTACCGCATGCTGCACGAGGGTCCATACAAGGAGCTCGACCTGGCGGCTGCTGGCAATCTGTGGCAGAACGGTAGTATCGTCAACTCCGGTCTCAACCGACTGAGCGCGCTGGCATTATCCGAAAACCCAACCCTCCAAGGCATCGAAGGCTTCGTCGCCGAATCGGGTGAAGCTCGCTGGACTCTAGAAACCGCCGAACAACTCGGGATTCCACTGCCCAGCATCCAAGCATCGTTCGATGTTCGGCTAGCCAGTCAACAAGGCGAAACCAACTTCGCGACCAAACTCCTCGCCGCTATGCGAGGCAAATTCGGCGGCCACGCCCTCAATGAGGAGAGACACCAAGAGAGACAACAGTGACGACTCCGGCCAGTCTGCAGCCGGTCATAATTGTGATCTTCGGTATCACCGGTGACCTGGCACAGCGCAAGCTACTGCCGGCGCTGTATCATTTGCTGAAGGACGGTCTACTGCACAAAGACAGCGTAATCTTGGGTATTACTCGCCGCACGATGACGGCCGACGAGTTACTGGGTCAAGTCGAGTTGTGCGTCAACGAGATTGACCAGGTCTGTGACCCCGAGGGCATTCGCAAGGTTCGGGCTGCGCTGCGCATGCACCAGATGAGCCAGACGGACGGCGCAGACGACACAGAATACGACGAGCTCCTGACCATCCTGAACGATATCGAGACGGAAAGAGGCATCTGCATGAACCGTTTGTACTACCTAGCGATACCGCCGAAGCTATTCGAGTCGACTGTCAGCAATCTCGGCCAGCACGGCCTCAACCAGTCGTGTCAGCATGACACGGCGGCCAGCCGACTGCTCGTCGAGAAACCATTCGGCTACGACACCGCGTCGGCCGAGACGCTCATCAAGGAAACCAGCGAATGGTTCCGCGAAGACCAGATCTTCCGAATCGATCATTATGTCGCCAAGGAGACCGTCCAAAATATCTTGGCCTTCCGGACCTACAACCCGCTGTTTTCGAGCATTTGGAATAGGCGGCACATCGCCAGCATCACCATTACCGCCTACGAACAGATCACCATCGAGGGTCGAGCGGTATTCTACGAAGGTGTTGGCGCACTGCGAGACTTCATCCAAAGTCATCTACTACAACTGCTGACCGCCATCACCATGGAACTACCAGAAGGCAAGGGCAGTGATGCCATACATGCCGCCAAACAGCGACTACTCAAATCCATTGTTCCGATTGGTCCGGATGAGGTCGCAGCAAGCGCCGTGCGTGGCCAGTACGACAGCTACCGACAGGAAGTCAACGACTCACACACCAACACCGAAACGTACGCGGCGCTGTCGCTAGACATCGACAATGATCGCTGGCGAGACGTCGCCATCAACATCCGGACTGGCAAGGCAATGGCCCGCAAGCACACCGAAATACGTATCGTCTTCACCGGCAGCGAAGGTGATCCAGACACAGATTCGGTCGATGAGAGCACCCGCAACGAACTCATATTCAACATCCAGCCCAGCGAAGGCATAAGCCTACATTTGCACGCCAAGAAGCCCGGTTTCAGAGACGAAATACAGCCCGTCATCATGAATTTCGCTTATCAACAAGCTTTTGACGGCTACAGTTACCCTGGCGGAGCCAGTCACCCCGATGCCTATGAGCGCGTACTAGTCGATGCCGCCCGCGGCGACCACACGCTGTTTACGACCAGCGAGGAAGTTCTCGAAGCCTGGCGCATCATCGAAAATGTCCTACGCGCCTGGGGCATATCCGACGACGACTTGATCATCTACCCGAAAGGCGCTCAGCAGGTCGCGTAAGACGACATCATATTTGCTACACTATAAACAGCATGATCCACAACACTAACAAGATTGGTCACGCTCGATGAATGCTCTAGATATCATCATTGTCATAATGGTGCTCGGTTCGCTGCTGCGTGGACATGAGATCGGGCTCGTCAAGCAGCTTTTTTCGACGTCCGGGTTTATCGGCGGGCTGTTTTTGGGGGCCTGGCTCGAGCAATACACGGTGCGACTGGCGCATACCCCGATGTCACACTCGATTATCACTATACTGACAACATTGGGCTGCGCAACTATATTTTTGCTCATCGGTGAGCTAATAGGCGGTCTTTTGAAATCTCGCATTCTACGAGCCCACCAAGCCAACAAATTCGATGGTTATCTAGGATCAATCCTCGGTGCCGCGACATTGGCAATGGCCGTCTGGCTGGCAGCCGCCGTACTTGTGTCATTACCCTCGACATCCATACGGCAACAAATCCGCGGTTCGCGCATCATATCACAGCTCAACCAATCACTACCGCCAGCGCCGGATATCATCGCCGGGCTCGGGCGACTAATCAACCCGAACGGCTTTCCGCGGGTCTTCACAGGCAGCGAACCAGTACAGGAGGGCGACACCAAAGTTCCCGGGATCAGCCCCGACCTGCAGCAAGCGATTGATCGAGCCAAGCTGTCAACTGTCAAGATAGAAGGCCTAGGCTGCGGTGGCATCGTCGACGGTTCCGGCTTCGTCATAGGACCCGACCTCGTCGCCACCAACGCCCACGTCATCGCCGGCGTACCACAGTCATACGTCAAAGACAGCCATGGACAGCACAGTGCCAAGGCCATCTGGTTTGATGCAGATCTAGACTTTGCCATATTGCGCACCGGGAACCTAGCTGGGCCGCCGCTAACCATCAACAGCACAGTCGTTCCCAAGCATACCCTAGCCGCCATTCTCGGCTACCCTGGCGGTGGCCCACTAACGGCTAGCGGCGCCGAAGTTATTGATAATTTCATCGCACGTGGCCGCGATATCTACAGTCAGGGCATCACCGAACGCGACGTCTATAGTCTAGCCACCAAAGTTATCCCCGGCAATTCTGGCGGCCCGTTGATAGCAGCCGATGGAACAGTCATCGGTATCATCTTCGCCGAATCAACCGTCTACGAAAATGTCGGGTACGCCCTAACGACACCGCAAATCACAAGCGCTATCAGCCAAGCACAAGCTCAAAACAGGTCAGTATCTGTCGGAGACTGCACTCCCCATGAATAGGGGCGTGCTATACTACCACTATAGTTTATAATTCACACTAGTATGCCAAATAAACACAAAGATATTTTCACCAAGAGCGCCGAACTACCTGCCGAGATGTTAGATCGGACGGTCGTGGCTGGGCTGCATGTCCGCGACGCCGTCGATGCTATGCCGGAGAACAAAATGATCAAAAAAACCGAGGATTATTGGCATATGCTCGGGCCAGGCCTAACGACTGGTGCGTCAGACGACGATCCGTCGGGCATCCTGACGTATTCGCAAGCAGGCGCCAAGTACGGTTTTAATTTCCTGTGGCTGGCGCCGTTGACATTCCCGCTGATGGCTGTAATTCAGGAGATGTGCGCTCGCATCGGGCTGATCACGGGCAGAGGACTAGCCGGCAATATTCGGATTCACTTCAACAGAAAAGTACTGTTCGTATGCACGACACTGCTTTTCACCGCAAATACCATCAACATTGGCGCCGACCTAGGGGCTATGGCCAAAGCTATGCAGCTGTTCAATCCGCACCTGAATTTTGCCGGTTTGGTCATCGGATTCGGTGTTATTAGTCTACTGTTACAGATTTTTACCCCATATGTTCGCTACGCCCGCTATCTCAAATGGCTAGCACTAGTACTGTTCAGCTACGTTTTTTCGACATTGCTGGCTCATCTGAATTGGTCGGACGTTCTACAACATGCCGTCATCCCTCAAATTACATTTGATAAGGAGCAGCTGCTACTGATCTGCGCTATCTTGGGTACAACGATTTCGCCATATCTGTTTTTCTGGCAGACGTCACAAGAGGTCGAAGAACAGATATTACAAGGGAAAGCGACGTTGCACCAGCGCCGTACCGCCACCAGCTCGTCAGACGTCAAGAGCATGCGCATCGACGTCTGGACCGGCATGTTCCTGTCAAACCTAGTGATGTTCTTCATCATCGCGGCCTGCGGTGCGCTGCTACACCAGAACGGGATTACAGAGATAACCTCAGCGGCTCAAGCGGCCGAAGCCCTCCGACCATTCGCTGGCGACGCTACTTACTTCCTGTTTGCCATCGGTATCATCGGCACCGGACTGCTGGCCATACCAGTGCTCGCCGGCTCCAGCTCCTATGCCATCGCCGAAAGTCTCCGCTGGAAGGAAGGCCTCTATCGCAATCTCAACCAGGCCCACGCCTTTTACGGTATGATCATAATCTCGATGCTCGTCGGCCTCGGCATTAATTTTATTGGAATAGATCCAATCCAAGCCCTAATCTACGCCGCCGTCGCCAACGGCCTGGTCGCACCGCTAATCCTGCTGTTGATAGTCCTTATGAGCAGCAACCGCCGCATCATGGGCCGCTGGACCAACAAACCGCTCACAACCTTCATCGGCTGGTTTGTCATACTACTGATGACCGCCGCCGGCTTGGCCGCTATCTACGCCCTCATCTAAGTTATTCGTTGCGCAAGGCTTCTATTGGGTCCTTGCGAGCCGCTTTCAGGGCAGGGGCAGTACCGAAGATGATACCAACGACCAACGACACTCCAGCGGCCAGTGCCACGACTTGCCAGCTAATAATAGGTTGCAGATCAGTCAAAACGCGCAGGACACCATTGATGATCAGCGAAACCAAGACTCCGATAATACCACCGACCACGCTCAGCACGGTTGCTTCGACCAAAAATTGATTCATAATCTGCCGAGATGTGGCGCCGATGGCCTTGCGGATACCAATTTCCTGCATCCGCTCGGTGACCGACACCAGCATGACATTCATGATGCCAATACCGCCGACTAGCAGGGAAATGGCCGCTATACCACCGATCAGCCTCGTGAGTAAATTGAGGATATTATTGGTGACACCCAGATTGTCGCCTTGTTTGAGAACGGTGAAATCCTCCTGATTGCCATGGGCAGCCCTAAGATTCTTGGTGATGTTGGCGGCCGTCTGATTTGATGACGATTTTTCGCCAGGCGACTTGCCACCCGCCTGGGACTGGGCGAGAATCTCGTATATCGACATCTTCTGACTCGTCAAATCCTGGGTGACCTGATACGGAATGAATACCGCTTGATTGAAGTCGGCTTCCAATGATAGTGGTGAGGTTTTGAAAATGTCAAACACACCGCGTATGACAAAGGTCTGCCCCTGAAAATCAAAGCTCTGGCCTAGTGGCACATCCTGACCGAAAACGTCCCGGGCGACGTTCGCCCCGACGATAGCACCGTTTTGGTTGCTGTCACTAGTGTCGAAGAAGTCTCCATAGGCTACCCGTTGGTTCAAGACAGCCGGCAAATCAGGCGTCGTGCCGATAACCGTCACACCGGGATACGGTTTGTTGTCGTACGACACCGTGCCGGCAACGGCACTGAGTGGCACAGCACGCTTAACACCCTTGGAGTGTTCTATAGTTCGTACGTCTTCATCATCGAGCGATCCAGTCGTGGTGTAGCCAGCAAACATATTAACGCCAGTAATCGTGCCATGCTCGTCGCGATTGACGATTTGGCCTGGTCGCACCGTGATCAGATCTTTGCCGAGATGATTTATCTGGGACACTACTTGGTGCTTGACACCTTCGCCAATACTGACGACCGTCACGACTGACACAATCCCGATGATAACCCCCATCATAGTCATCAGACTGCGCCACTTGGCGTCACGAACCGAGGTTATCGCCGTCTTCAAATCGCCGCCCATGAATGATGTCATGATTTGCGACTCCTTCTGGTGCGCTTGGAGGATTTACGCGTCTTTTGCTTCATCGTCATCGTCTTGGTTGGTTCTGTCGCCGGGAGGTGATTCATGAGCGTCGATACGCCCGCCAAGTCATCTTCGTCAGTCTTCGTCGGGATCGTGTACATAACGCGCTTGGCAGTCGGTGCCACTTCTCCTAGGGCTGTCTTCTCATCGCTTAGTATGCCACCGTCATGCATGTAGACGACGCGAGTGGCATAGCGCGTCAACTCTGGATTGTGGGTTACGAACAGCACGGTGTTGCCGGTTTTGTGGATTTCACTCAGCAGTTCCATTACCAACCGCGATCCAGCACTATCTAGGTTGCCGGTCGGCTCGTCGGCAATGATGAGCTTCGGATGGTTGACAAGAGCCCGAGCGATGGCCACGCATTGCGTCTGGCCGCCGCTCAGATGGCGAGGGTAATAGTACTCACGATGCTGCAGCCCAACGCGGGACAACATGTCGCTGGCAGCAATCGTACGCTTGGTCAATGACATGCCCTTGTAGGCCAAGGGCAGAGCAACATTTTCAAGCGCCGTCAGTCGCGGCAACAGATTGAAATTTTGAAAAATAAACCCGATCGTGTCGCGGCGATATTTGGCAGCGCGGCCTGGGCGAAGCTTGGCCACCGAACGAGAGTTCAGCGAATATGTACCGTGCGACGGCCGGTCGAGCAGACCAATGACGTTCATGAGCGTCGATTTGCCACAACCGCTCGGCCCCATGACTGCCACGAACTCACCTTCCTCAATGCGAAGGGAGACTTCGTCGAGCGCCACAGTAGCGGCGTCACCGAAGCCGTATAGTTTGCTGACTTCTTTCAACTCTATAATAGGCATTCTGTCTAGTGTAACGCTGTCCTATAGTACCGGGCAAGGTGTTTTTGAAACAAAATTAAGTTATACTGAAATCTGTTAGATTTTTAGCCCAAATACGGAGGGGTCGCCTAGTGGCCTATGGCG
>JAYTAB010000052.1:0-22225 GCA_043737735.1 Candidatus Saccharimonadota bacterium
AGGCGACAACACATGGCGCGATTGAACTATCGAAGGTTGAGTTTATCGATCCGACTAAGGAATTCGTTCAGCCCGACTTTTTGGCTAACCTCGCCGAGGACATGAAGTCCGACATTTGGCCAAGAGTCTACGTCCGAACCATCGACAATCTGTAAAATGCAGATTTTATTTCACCGGGGTTATATACTAGTTAGGTAATGACACTGACAACGGAGCTAACTGAGTTAAGGGGAGTCGGGCCGGCTGTGGCCCAAAAATTCGCGGTTCTCGGGCTGCGGACTGTTGGTGATCTGATTGACTACTACCCGAAACGCTACGAGGATTACTCGTCAGTCAGTACCATCGCGGCACTGCATCCGGGCCCAGTTACGATTCGTGCGGTGATCAAGCAGGCCAGCGGTCGCTATGTGCGACGCGGTATGCATGTAACCGAGGCTGTTGCTAGTGACGCTACGGGGAGCGTGCGCTTGGTCTGGTTCAATCAACCGTATCGAACGGCAGCGTTGAAGCATGACCTCGAATATTACGTATCCGGCAGTTTTGAGCTGAGCCATCAACGTCTTTGTATCATGAACCCGTCGGCTGAGCTAGTCAGTGAATTTCCGATTAGTACGGCTCGCATCGTGCCTGTATTTCGTGAAACGAAGGGTTTTACCTCGCGCCAGATTAGAGCGGCGCTACTCCAGGTGTTACCCGTAATCTCGCATATTGCCGAGACCTTGCCAGCCTGGCTGGTGCAACATGAAAAGTTCCTGAGTCGTGCCGAGGCTGTGCGGGCTATGCATTTTCCAGCTAGCATGGACGAACTCGAGGAAGCACGCCGTCGACTCGGGTTTGAAGAAGTTTTCGTTCTGACACTAGCGGCACTGCGCAACAAGTATGAGTTGCAGGCCGAACAAGCCCCGGCGGTGCCGTTCACGGAGTCGGTTGCCAAGGATTTTGTGCGCCACCTGCCGTTTACATTGACCGATGCGCAGCGCAGAGTATGTTGGCAGATATTTCAGGACATGGGCAAGACTCAGCCGATGAACCGGTTGGTCGAAGGCGACGTCGGCTCTGGTAAGACGGTTGTCGCGGCTATGGCGGCCGTCATGGTGCTGCACGACGGTCATCAGGTGGCGTTGATGGCTCCAACTGAGCTGCTGGCGCGCCAACACGCCGAGACATTGCAGAAACTACTAACGCCGCTGGGCTATAGCTCGCAAGTTGGCCTACTGGTCGGCGGCATGAAACCCGCACAGAAGAAACTGGCTCGGGAACACATAGCGACTGGAGACGTACGGTTTATCGTCGGGACACACGCCCTGATTCAGGAAAGCGTCGATATGTCGCAGCTGGAACTGATCGTCATCGATGAGCAGCATCGTTTCGGTGTTGGTCAACGGGGAAGTTTGTTGTCCAAAGCCGGTCATATGCCGCACGTTTTAAGCCTCACGGCGACACCGATACCACGCACCCTGGCACTGACATTGTACGGCGAACTTGAAATATCAATTTTGGATAGCAAACCGCCTGGCCGAATCGAGATTATCACCCGGATCGCTTCGCCAAACTCGCGGCCACAACTCTATGAGCACATCGAACAGGAACTGACTCAAGGCCATCAGATGTTCGTGGTCTGCCCGCTGATCGTCGAGTCAAACGCGATGCCGGCAGTCTCGGCCGAGGAAATGTACGACCGCCTGAGTAAGAAAGATTTCAAACACCGCCGTGTTGGACTGTTGCATGGCAAGATGAAGCCGGCCGACAAAAACGATATCATGCAGCAATTTGTCGACCACAAGCTCGATATCCTGGTGTCTACTACGGTCATTGAGGTCGGCGTCGACGTGCCGAACGCCAGTATTATGCTGATCGAGGGTGCTGAGCGCTTTGGACTAGCCCAAATTCACCAGCTTCGTGGCCGGGTTGGACGGGGAACCGACCAAGGTTACTGCTACCTCATGATGAGCGATTCTAGTGCTCCGGGGCGCCGGCTGCGAGCATTGGAAAGCTCAACCGACGGTTTCAAACTGGCTGAGCTGGATTTGCAGATACGCGGCCCGGGTGCCATTTATGGCACCATGCAGCACGGTCAGCTTGATCTGCGAGTCGCCTCACTGACCGACAGCAAGCTGATTGCTCGGGCTCGGGCTGCCGCCCAGACATTTATCGATAAAGACGAAAATTTGTTACAATACCCTTATCTCAGTAGTCAAGTGGCCAAACTTAGCGCCGTGACTAATCTGAACTAACCCCACAAAGAAACTTTATGTACGCTGTATTTCTACATGCCCACCAAAAAATCGACCGAGTCGCTCATCGGCATCTGTTGTCATTGCTCGATGATGACGTATTTTTTCCACCGCTGGCTCGTATCACACACTTCGAAGGCCGCAACGGCCCGGACGCTGCCAAGCTAAAGAACAAGGAAAATGTGCAGCAGCCTTGGCACTTTATTGATCCGTTCGACATCAATGACACTGACCTCCATCGTCAGATTGAGGCCCACTACGAAGGACTGCGGGTTGCCCTGGTGGCACGTGACGAGATTCGCAGCGCCTTTGAGGCGGCCTGGCTAGCACATGCCTTGGTCGACGGCCTGACCCCAGCACACCATTACCCCTACGAAGAGGAGCTCGAAAAACTTCGGGGCGACGACCGACATAGCCGCAAAGGGTTGATTGGCCGGGCCTATGTAAAGGGAGATAATCGGCGCGATTCGTTCCGGCGCAGCTTCCAGCTGATTGGGCCGAAGGGCCTGCTGACGACGCATGCACTATTCGAGGGCGGTGCCTACACCATTATGGTTCCGTTGCGGCTGACCCGTGCATTGCCAACCCGCGAAGATCTGATAGTCGTGCGAGAACATGGTATAGTTGAACTGTTTCAGCGCTTGGCTCGCGAAATCGCCAATTACGATCTATACCTAAGGTTTTATCAACAAGGCTGGACGCCGAAATTGACACGCGATATCCGACGCGAGCTGGCGCCGCGAATGGTAATGATAGTAACGCTAGCGTGGTACAGTGCGCTTTGTGACGCTCATTTGATACCGGAGCCAACGTGAGAATTATAGCTGGCTGCTACGGTGGTCGCACATTCGACGCGCCCAGAGGTCATCGCACTCATCCGATGGGAGACAAAATCCGCGGCGCACTATTCAATATACTCGGTGATATTGACGGTCTCACGGTGCTCGATGCTTTCGCTGGCAGCGGTGCCCTGAGCTTTGAAGCTATCAGCCGCGGTGCGGCATCGGCCCTAGCGATTGATGTCGACAAGGAAGCTCATCAAACGATCCAGGCCAACATTGCTCAACTCGGTGTCGATGATAAAGTGACCGTAATGCGCAAAAACGTCGCTGGTTGGTCGCGCAATAACAAAAATAAAATATTTGATATCGTGCTGGCCGACCCGCCATATGACGACATTCGTCCTCAACTATTGCAAAATCTCATCACGCAGGTCAAGCTGGATGGCATATTCGTGCTGTCTTGGCCCGGCAGTGAACCTGTTCGGGAATTCCCAGGGGTCACTGTGCTGACAAGCAAATCATACGGCGACGCCCAACTAGTGTTTTATCGCAAGCAATTCTAGAACTTGGGACTAAACGTCTAGTCGAACGACCTGATTCTTTGTGATTTCACCGTAACGAAAGGCCGGTGCAAACAGGTAAACCAGGCCGACAACCATGCCAACCACGTAGCCAATAACGGGTATGTAACCGAGTGCCGAGCTCACGATGCCAAACAAAAGTCCAACACCGATCACGCCCCAGATATATCCGGCATTTGGTTTTGAGTCGGCGTAGCTTTTGCGTAACGCCTCAACTGGGCTAAGTTTCTGATCAATAACATAGTAAGGTGCCAGACAGAATCCGCGAACCAATATGAGTCCAGGGATAATTAGTGCCAACAGACCAAGTATCATGAGGCTAACAGCCATAATCGACATAAATATGAACGGTAGCAAACGCGGCAAGCCTTGCTTGAAACAGTCCGTAGCCGTCGGGTGTTCACCGGCGACCGCCTTGGTCTGAAGTAACAATAGGCCAGGGTAAGTAACCAATGACCATAGACTGCCTACGACCACCAGTACAAGTCCCAGGGCTGCCCGACCATCCAGAGATGCTGCTGTCTGCCGTCCTTCGGTGATGTCACTGGCCAAGACCATCCCGACAACAGCCACCAACCCTGGCAAAAAACTCAAATAAAACACTGGCCAAATATTTTCCCGAACCAGACGTATGCTCGGTCGGATTAATTCCAGGCTTGGTGCCAGTGCGCGATCGGTGCGAAATAGTTGCATGATAGCCTCCCTGTGTCAGTTATGTATGTGGTTTAATCTTTAATCCCATCATCCGGGTTGCGCGGCTTATTGTCAATATATCTAACGAGGAGAACTCGGCATGTACAAAGCGGCACCGAATTTGTATAATTGCTTGCAGTATCTAAACATTTTAGATCGAGCTGCCAGCTCAAAGCCATGGGGATGTGGTGAAATTGGTATACACGCTAGTTTTAGGAACTAGTGCCGAAAGGCGTGGAGGTTCAAGTCCTCTCATCCCCACCATTGATTATTAACTACCAATATGTTATAGTATTTTGATGCATGAATCCCTTAATGCCGATCTGCCCAGGTTCACTCCCGCCGATATGGCTAGACTTATCTTGCGTAAGCAAGAGCATGAAAAAGGTTATGACCAGCAACAGGCTGGCGACATTATCGAAATTGACAACATACCGTACGAGCTAGTACCCCTGATGATGCACGTACGAAATCGTAGGACGGGCGAGACAGATGAGGTGCCTTATACGTACCGTGGATATTATTCTCATCACGACCTAAGGACATACGAACCAGGTCCAGGCTGGGATTCACTACGGCATCTCACGGATGATAAATATTCTATGACTAAACATGGACGAACCTTTACGCTAAGCCAAGCGCAGGAGCCTTCTGTGTATATGCCCGAAACACCGGTGTTTCTGATGCGTGCTGTCGTAGCGGAGCAGTAGTCATAATTAGACCCTTCCCATAACCTCCGCATTTTTGACTCTGCTATGATGAGACCATGAGAGTAGCTAGTCCGCGTCTTCCCATAGACCTACAAGTTTTAGAAAATCTGCAACAGCTCATCACACGAGACGAAACTCTTTCATCGGCAGTTGTGCGAAACGAAAGCATCGATCAGCTGATAGTAAATGGCTTTACCGCAACAGAGCTACGGCTGGAAAAAGTGAACGCTACCCAGACAAAGTTAGAGAGAACAAGCTTTTCGGACGTCGAATTTGTGAGTTGTGATCTTATCGCCACGTCATTCCCGGATTCCTCGTGGCGCCGCGTATCCATCACGGGCTCACGCTGTAGCGGTCTCCAACTGCAAACCAGCACTTTGCACGATATTTCCTTCGTTGACTGTAAGCTGAACCTGGCAAACTTTCGTTTCTCAAAACTAAAAGACGTGTGTTTCAAGGACTGCGTGCTCGATGAAGCCGACTTTTACGGAGCAGAGCTGCTACGGGTAGCCTTTCAAAACTGCCACTTGAACAAGACAGAGTTCTCTACCTCCAAACACAGATCAACTGACTTCAGGACATCGGACATTGTAAACATACGTGGCGTCACTAGCTTGGCTGGTTCTATCATCGATTCGATACAGCTCGTTACCCTTGCTCCAGTACTCGCGAGCGTCTTGAGTATTGACGTAAGAGACGTGTGACGAGAGTTACTACACCGTCGGCCGACATGGCGTGGGCAAGTGGTCTACAATAGAATTCGCAGTAATGGTAAGTATTAGGATATAATTGAGCATGAATATGACATTATCCACACAACCCTACAAAGGTGCTCGGGATTTTTACCCCGAGGACAAGCGCAAACAGAAGTATATGTTCAGCACGATCCGTCGGGTCGTTGAGAATTTTGGCTACGAGGAATACGATGCGCCTATTCTTGAGCCACTTGACCTCTACCTGGCGAAAACTGGCGAGGAAATCGTCAACGAGCAGACCTACGCATTTACCGATCGCGGTGGTCGGCAAGTGGCTATACGGCCGGAGATGACGCCGACTGTGAGCCGCATGGTGGCCGCCCGCCGACAGGAGCTGCCGTATCCAATCCGTTGGTATAGTATCCCAAACCTATGGCGTTACGAACGACCACAACGGGGGCGACTCCGTGAACACTGGCAACTGAATGTTGATATCTTCGGTGTGCCTGGCGTCGAAGCTGAGCACGAGATCATCCTGCTGGTCGACAAGATGCTGCAAGCCTTCAAAGCCAAGCGCAGTATGTATACTATCAAGATCAACAGCCGGAAATTCAGCGACTACGTGCTGCGCGATTTTATAGGGCTCGACGAAGTCCAGTCCTACAGCATGAGCAAACTGATCGACCGGATGCACAAGCTAGACCACGCTGCTTTCATCGCCCAAGCTGACGCCCTATGTACCCAGGCCCAACGCGAACAAGGCGCCGTCGAGAAGCTACTCGATGTCTTGCAAGCCAAGCGCTTTACGGCATTGCCGGCACAAGTGCAAAGTCATCCGTCGATATCCGAGCTGAAACAAATGATTGATATGCTTCTGGATGCCGGGATTGATAATGTTGCATTCGATCCGACGCTGATGCGTGGTTTTGATTACTACACTGACATTGTGTTTGAAGTGTTCGATACGCACCCCGACAACAACCGCGCGATGCTCGGTGGTGGCCGGTACGATGGTCTGGTTGGTCTGTTCGGCGTTGACCCAGTGCCGACAGTTGGATTCGGATTCGGTGACGTTACGCTGGCCAATTTCTTGGAGCTGCACGAGCTGATGCCAACATTGCGTCCAGAAACTGACGCTTACGTTGTATTGGTCGGCGACGTATTCAAGCTTGCTCAAAAACCTATTGCTGAACTGCGGGCGGCTGGACTCAACGTAGCCGTCGATACCAGCGGACGCAAGATAGGTGCTCAGTTTCAAACAGCCGAAAAGAAGGGCCTTCACTACGTCATCATCATCGGTGAACGAGAACTGGAAAGCGGACAATACACTCTCAAGAACTTGCTCAGCGGGCTAGAGGAGAAGCACGGCATCGACCGTATCGTCAGCATTGTCCGCGATTATCGCCACGTAGACAGCGAAGATTAGTCTATAGGTTGTGGCCAACACGGTGTTGTTCTGCTACAATAACTCCTTATGCAAGTACAAAACACCCAACTCACTGACACACGTATCAAATTAACGCTCGTCGCAGACCAAAAACTACTGGACGACGTCAAGCGCGAAACTCTACTTCGCCTGAAGCGCGACGTCAAGGTTCCTGGCTTTCGCTCTGGCAAAGTTCCTCTGGAGCTCATAGAGAAGAATGTCGACCAGCAGACCTTGCAGTCCGACTTCCTCGACGCAGCACTAAACCTCATGTATAGCGAAGCCCTCGGTGAGCAAAATGTTCGCCCGGTTGCCCAGCCGCAGGTAACGGTTAAGAAGTTTGTACCGTTCACTACTCTAGAATTTGAAGCAGAAGTCGACATCATCGGCGCAGTCAAACTGCCGGACTACAAGAAGATCAGCCTCGTCAAAAAGCCAGTCAAGATCACCGACAAAGACGTAACCGATGTCACCCAGAGCCTACGCCTTCGGATGGCCGAGAAGCAGCTCGTCGATCGTGCCGCCAAGGACAAGGATGAAGTCTGGATTGATTTCGCCGGACGAGACGCCAAGACCGACGAGCCTATCAAGGGTGGCGATGGCAAAGATTACCCATTAGTACTCGGTAGCAATACCTTCATCCCTGGCTTCGAAAGCCATTTGGATGGCGCCAAAGCAGGTGAGGAGCGCGAATTTACACTTGAATTCCCCAAGGATTACGGTGTCAAGGCACTGCAGGGACGCAATGTCACGTTCAAGGTAACCGTCACTAAGGTCAATGAGGTTGTTTTGCCGACCGAAGATGACGAGTTCGCTGCCAAAGCCGGACCCTTCAAATCACTAGCCGACATGAAGGCCGACATCAAAAAGCAAGTCACGGGTGAGCGTGAATACCAAAACGACCGCGACTACGAGAGTGAACTGCTGAGCAAGATTACCGAGAAGTCGACCGCGGCCATACCCGCACAGTTGATAGACGAAGAGCTCGATCGACTCGAGAAAGAAGAACGCCAAAATGTAGTTTACAGAGGTCAAACTTGGGAAGAACACCTGGCCGCAGAAGGCAATACCGACGAAGAACACCGCGCCAAGAACCGACCTGGAGCCGAACTCCGCGTCAAAGCCGGCCTAGTACTAGCCGAAATTGCCGAGTCTGAACAAGTCGAAGTTACCCCCGAAGAATTTGAAATGCGCCTGCAACTACTAAAGGGTCAATACCCGGACCCAGCTATGCAAGCCGAGCTCGACAAACCCGAAAACAGGCGCGAACTTGCCTCACGTTTGCTGAGCGAAAAGACAATCGCCAAGCTCGTAGGCTATGCTGAAACAGCCAAACCGGTCGCTAAGAAGTCCAAATAGCCAAGAGGATATCCGTTGTTAGCACTCTTGACACGAGAGTGCTAATTTTTTATACTCATACGTAGTAAAGTGTCAGGAGACAAGCATGTCAGTATTAATCCCAACCGTCATCGAAAGTGAAGGCCGCTACGAGCGGGCTTATGATATATATTCGCGTTTGCTCAAGGAGCGCATCATATTCCTAGGTTCCGATGTTAATGAGGCCAGTGCCAATGTTATCGTTGCTCAATTACTTTTCCTACAAGCCGAGGACGCAAAAAAAGACATCTTCTTCTACATCAACAGTCCCGGCGGCAGTGTTTATGACGCTTTGGCGATTTACGACACTATGCAGTTTATCACCAACGACGTTCAGACTGTAGGTATCGGTGTCCAGGCATCAGCTGCCGCATTTCTACTGAGCTCCGGCACCAAGGGCAAGCGGTCGGTCCTACCGAACTCGACAGTTATGATTCACCAGCCATCCAGTGGCACTCGCGGCAAAGTGACTGATCAAGAAATTGATCTGCAAGAATCACTTCGCATCAAGAAACTTCTGGAATCTATCATGGCCAAGAACACCGGCCAGAAGCCTGACAAAATCCACGTGGACATGGAACGCGACAAATGGCTGACCGCCAAAGAAGCCCTGGCTTATGGTATCGTTGACAAGATTGTGTCTAATCCTCCCAAGGAACAACTGAAGTAATCCTGAAAGTTCTTGACATTTGATAGGCAACGCTCCATAGTACTATGCAAGAAGTAGTGTACGTATGGAGATGTTTGTATTCAGAAAATGACTCAAGCATCCAGAAACACCTGTCGTAGTTAACCTTCGCGCGCAAAAAACTACAACAATTTGGGATTTTGATGTGTTGCTGACTGCATGGTCGGCATACATTATGGACAGCCGTATTCGGATTTGCCCTGAGAATACCCAGGTAGTGACCAACACCAACACCCGACAAAAGACAACAGTTTAGATATACGTTAGTTAAATTATCAATTTAGTAGGGGGCAGCTACAAGCTTATGATTAAAAACTCTAAGAACGACAGTGCTACGACAAGCAGCGCGCGTGTATATTACACACAACAGGATGACGCGATTGATTTACCAAGTCTCGTAAATCACCAAAACAAATCTTTCCAATGGTTTGTTGACGAAGGTCTTGGCGAACTGCTGGCTGAAGTTAGTCCAATCGACGACTATACTGGCACGAAACTGTCTTTGTCTTTCAAAGATTATCATTTTGACGAACCGAAGATGACCGAGGCTGAAGCCCGCGAGAACAACGTATCTTATGACGCGCCGCTGAAGGCAACCGTCGTGCTGACCAACAAAGTCACCGGCGAAGTCAAAGAACAGGAGATCTACCTCGGCGACTACCCGTGGATGACGACTCGCGGTACTTTTGTGATCAACGGCGCCGAGCGCGTCGTCGTATCGCAGCTGATCCGTTCGGCTGGTGTATTCTTTACAGCTGATCAACACGGTTCAACCAACCTGTACGGTGCCAAGGTTATTCCTGGACGTGGCGCATGGCTGGAATTCGAAACAGCTGCCAACGGCGCAGTCTACGTCAAAATCGATCGTAAGCGCAAAATCCCTGTAACTACCTTGCTACGCGCACTCGGTATGACCGAAGCTCGCATGAAGGAATCCTTCAAGCACGTTGACCAGGGAAAGCTCAGTTACCTCGAAGCCACCCTCGAAAAGGATCCATCCAAAGGTCAGAACGATGCTCTCATCGAGGTCTACCGCCGTTTGCGCCCTGGTGACCTGGCGACTGTCGACAACGCTCGCTCGCTGCTCGAAAACATGTTCTACAACTTCAAGCGCTTCGATTTCAGCCGCGTTGGTCGTTACAAGATCAACAAGCGTCTCGATATTGACATCCCGAACACCACCGAGAACCGCGTCATGCGCCTCGAGGACCTGGAAGCTATCATCGCCGAGATCATGCGCCTCAATAATACTCAGGAACCAGGTGATGATATCGACTCATTGGCTAACCGCCGTGTCAAATTGGTCGGTGAACTCGTTCAACGCCAGTTCCGCATAGGTTTGCTGCGCATGGAGCGTAACACCAAAGATCGCATGAGCATGTCCGAAATCGAGACTGTCCAACCTGGCCAGCTCATCAATGCCCGTCCTGTCGTCGCTGCTGTCCGCGAATTCTTCGCCAGCTCTCAGCTCTCACAGTTCATGGACCAGATCAACCCGTTGAGCGAACTTGCTCACAAACGCCGCTTGAGCTCTATGGGTCCAGGCGGTTTGTCTAGAGAGCGCGCTGGATTTGAAGTCCGCGATGCTCACGCGACTCACTATGGCCGTATCTGTGCTGTTGAGACACCAGAAGGCGCCAACATTGGCCTCGTGCTGAACCTGGCCAACTACGCTCGTATCAACGAATACGGTTTTGTCGAAACTCCCTACCGCAAAGTAGTTAACGCTGTAACCGCAGCCGATGCTGTTGGTCACATCACATCCGTCAAACTGGAAGATGACAAGGGTGTGATGATCGTAGCCGCCGGCAAGACTATAACTGCTGCCGACGCCGCCAAGCTTGCCAAGGTTACCTCACAGGTCACCTGGCCAGTTCGTGCCAAGGTAACTAGTGAAATCGTCTACCTCGACGCCTACGCCGAAGAAGTCGCCGTTGTCGCCGGTGCCGGTAGCAATCTCGACAAGGATGGCTATTTCATCGACGAACGCGTCAGTGTCCGTAATCGCCTGAAATCCAGCGAAGTTGACTCCAACGAAGTCACTTACATGGATGCTGCTCGCAACCAGATCATCGGCTCGAGTGCCGGACTGATCCCATTCATTGAGAAAAACTACGTCTACCGATCTTTGATGGGTTCCAACCAACAGCGCCAGGCCGTACCGCTGATCCAACCGAAGTCGCCAATCGTCGGCACCGGTCTGGAGGCAGTCGCTGCTCGTAACACCGGTCAGGTTGTCTTGGCTGAGGCTGATGGCGAAGTCATCAAGGCTGTCGGTGACGCTGTTGTCGTCAAGTACAAAGAAGGCGACGTTACCTACGTACCACAGCACTTTGTTCGCAGCAACGAAGGCACGAGCATCAACCAGAAGATCGTTGTCAACACTGGCGATAAAGTCAAAAAGGGTGATGTCCTGATCGAAGGCATGTCTATCCAAAATGGTGAGCTCGCACTCGGCAAGGACCTGCTCGTCGGCTTCATGCCATGGGCTGGCTATAACTTCGAAGATGCCATCATCATTTCCCGTCGCCTTGTCGAAGACGACACTTTGACCAGTATTCATATCGTTGATTTCATGCTTGAAGTTCGCGAAACCAAGCTGGGGCCGGAAGTTGTCACCCGCGACATCCCGAACGTCTCAGAAGAGACTCTAAGGCACCTCGACGAAGACGGTATTGTCCGCATCGGTGCCGAAGTTCATGCTGGTGATATCCTCGTCGGTAAGATCACACCCAAGGGTGAGCAAGAACTCAGCAGTGAGGAACGCCTGCTGCGCGCTATCTTCGGTGAAAAAGCCAAAGAAGTTCGCGATACCTCACAGCGGATGAGCAACGGCAAGCACGGTAAAGTCGTCGGCGTGAAAGTATTCTCACGCGAAAACGGCCACGAGCTAAAAGCCGGTGTTATCATGCAAATCCAAGTCTTCGTGGCTCAGATGCGCAAGATCTCTGTCGGAGACAAACTCGGTGGTCGTCACGGTAACAAGGGTGTCATCGCTCGCATCTTACCAGCTGAAGACCTACCATTCACCGAAGATGGTGTCCCTATGGACATCGTGCTTAACCCACTAGGTGTGCCGGCCCGTATGAACATTGGCCAGCTATTTGAATCTCACCTCGGTATGGCTGCTCGAGCACTCGGCATCAAGGTCGCTAGCCCATCCTTTAATGGTGTTCCAGCTGACAAAATCCGTAGCCTGCTGGCGGAGGCCGGCCTACCGGAAGATGGTAAGCAACAACTATATGACGGCCGCACCGGTGAAGCCTTCAAAGAGCGTACTACCGTCGGTAGTATGTACATGATCAAGCTAAACCACATGGTTGCCGACAAGATTCACGCCCGTTCGACTGGTCCGTACACCATGGTTACTCAGCAGCCGCTCGGTGGTAAGGCCCAAAACGGTGGACAGCGCTTCGGAGAAATGGAAGTCTGGGCCCTCGAAGCCTACGGCGCCGCAACTACTCTGCAGGAAATGCTGACCATCAAGTCCGACGATGTCTACGGACGCTCCAAGGCCTATGAGTCTATCATCAAGAAAGTTCCGATTGTCGGGCCGAAAGTTCCGGAATCCTTCAACGTGCTTGTCAAAGAACTACAAGGCCTTGGTCTAAAAGTTGACCTTATTGATACTCACGCCAATCAAACGATTGACGCCGAAAGCATACTGGCTACCAACATTCAGGAAGAAGCCGCTACGCTATCTGCTGTCGAAGTTCCCCAGCCAACTGTTTCTGACATAGATATGAGCGAGGATGATGCACCTGATTCATTCAGTATCATAGATGTCGACGATAATCTGGTAACGGCTACAGTTGCCCAGGACGACGATAACGATGATGATAATGATAACAAAGACGTAACAGAGGAGGCAGCCTAATGCGTAAATATTCATACGGCACCAGCATTTCCGACTTCACAGCCGTACGCTTGGCAGTCGCCAGCCCAGACGATATCCTCGACTGGAGCAATGGAGAGATCACCAAGCCAGAAACTATCAACTACCGCACTCAGAAACCGGAGCGTGATGGATTGTTTTGTGAGCGGATCTTTGGGCCCGTCAAAGACATCAACCCACACGACGCCAAGTACAAGGGCGTTCGCAGCCGTGAAGCCGCTGTCGACAAGAATGGTGAGCTCGTCACTAAGTCTATCGTTCGCCGCGAACGAATGGGCCACATCAGTCTGGCGGTACCTGTGGCTCACATCTGGTTCTTGCACGGTACACCGTCCGCAATGGGACTTTTGCTCGGACTAACAGTCAAGAATCTAGAGCGCGTAGCCTACTTCGCAAGCTATATTGTCAAAAAGGTCGATGTCGCAAAACGCGATCAAATGCTAGCCGACAAAGAAGCTGAATTCAACGCTGCCAAAGAAGCCATCAAATACCGCTACGAAGAAGAAGCCAAAAAAGAAGACGCGGTCATCAAACTCCTGGCCGAGCTTCAGACCAAAGAGCAAGAAGAAATTGCTGCCGACTTTGAGCTACTCAAGACTCAACTAACTGGTCTAGAACGCCTGCATTTGCTCAGCGAAACCGATTACCGCAACCTGCCAGAAGACCTGCAGGATTTGGTCGAAGTTGGTATGGGTGGCGCTGCACTGCGTGAAATGTTGGAACAGATTAACCTCAAAGATCTAATCGCTAGTTTGAGCGCCGAAGCCGAAGAAGCCAAGGGTCAGCGCAAAAAGAAACTCATGAAACGCCTGCGTTTGCTCGAATCCATGGACCGTGCTGGTATCAAACCTTCAAGCATGTGTGTCTCCGTACTTCCGGTCATTCCTCCGGACCTACGCCCAATGGTCCAGCTAACTGGTGGCCGTTTCGCAACAAGCGACCTCAACGACCTCTACCGCCGTGTCATCAACCGCAACAACCGTCTGAAGAAATTAATGGATTTGAATGCTCCCGAAGTCATCCGCCGCAACGAGCAGCGCATGCTTCAGGAAGCCGTTGACGCCCTGATCGACAACAACAACGCCCGTAGTGGCCGCGCCGTAGCCGCTACTGGCCAGCGCCGCCGCCTGAAATCCCTCAGTGATTTACTAAAGGGTAAGCAGGGACGTTTCCGCCAGAACCTTCTCGGTAAGCGCGTCGATTACTCTGGTCGTTCAGTAATCGTGTCTGGTCCTGAACTGAAGATCCACCAATGTGGTCTACCGAAGATGATGGCGCTTGAACTATTCAAGCCATTCGTTATTGGTGAGTTGATCGAAGCTGAGCACGCTCACAACATTCGCTCCGCTACTCGCATGATCGAAACCGGTGATATCGCTGTTTGGGATGCTTTGGACGTAGTCATCAAGGGCAAGTATGTCCTCCTGAACCGTGCTCCATCACTACACCGTTTGTCGATCCAGGCTTTCCAGCCGGTCCTCAAAGAGGGTCGAGCCATCCAGCTTCACCCACTCGTTTGTGCCGGCTTCAACGCCGACTTCGATGGTGACCAGATGGCTGTTCACTTGCCACTTTCCGATGAAGCTCAGGCTGAAGCCCGCGACATTATGGCTGCCAACAAGAACCTCCTGAAGCCAGCCGACGGTTCACCAATCCTCTACGTCGAGCAGGACATCGTCCTCGGTTGTTACTTCCTGACCTATGATCGTCCGAACACCAACACCATACCGTTCGTATACAGCGACATCAACGAAGCGATTTTGGCACTTGACGCTGGCACTCTGACGCTCCAAAACCGCATCCGCGTACCATTCCGTGGCGAACGCCGCGAGACAACTCTTGGACGATTACTCTTCAATGAAACTTTCCCGGAAGATTTCCCGTACCAGAACGAGCCAATGACCAAAAAGAGCCTCAAAAAGGTTCTGGCAGATGCCTACCGACTCTATGGACAAGAAGCTACAGCCGAACTAGCTGACAACCTGAAAGATGTCGGTTTCTACTACGCGACACTATCTGGGCTGTCGGTCGGTATGGACGATTTCAAAGAGATCGTCGGCATGGAGAAGTTCATCGAAACTGGTGATTCCCGATCGGCTGCCATATCTGAGCAGTTTGAGCAGGGCTTCATCACCGAAGATGAGCGTTACCGTTTGACTGTCGACAACTGGGCCAAGATCGAAAACCAAGTCCAAGACGCTTTAGGTGAACAGATGAAGGGAAGCGACACTTCGACAGCTATCTCAATCAACTCTGGTGCTCGTGGTAACATCTCGCAGATGAAAAACACCGTCGGTATGCTAGGAGTTCTGTCTGACGCCTCTGGTGGTGCCATCGAACTTCCAATCAAGCATGGTTACATCCAGGGACTCAACCCATTGGAATACTTCACCGGTACTCGTGGTACCCGCAAAGCCTTGATCGACATCGCCCTCAAAACGGCCGATGCTGGCTACCTAACTCGCCGTTTGGTTGATGTTTCTCAAGACGTCTTCACGATTGACGAAGACGACCAGACAACAGACCCGGGCTTCGCAATGCTACGTGCCGACGCTCTTGCCATCGGTGTTAGCTACGGTTCACGTCTGCTCGGTCGCTTTGCCGCCGAAGACGTCTCAAGTGGTAAGTTGAAACATGTAAAAGCAGGCGAGCAGTTCACAACCGAAGCCGCAGCCGCAATTGAAGCTGACGAGTCAATCGACGGCGTTCGCATCATGAGCGCCCTGAGTTGTACATCGGTTCGCGGTGTTCCACAGAAATCATACGGCGTAGACCCAGCAACCGGATTGAAGGTCGCCAGCCACCACCCGATCGGTGTCATCGCCGCTCAGTCCATCGGTGAGCCTGGTACTCAGTTGTCACTCGACTCCAAGCACCGTTCTGGTGCTGCTCTGGCTGATGACACCGCCCAGGGGTTGTCACGCGTTGAAGAACTGTTCGAGGTTCGTCAGCCAAAGGGCCAAGCCTACTTGACTGACGTTGCCGGTACGGCTAACACCTGGGAAGAAGGTGACCACTACGTCGTTCAGGTTACGGCTCACGACAAGGAAAACATTGTCCTCGAAATTGGTGACCGCAAAGTCAACGTCGCCACTGGATCTGATGTCGCTATCGGCGATGTCGTCGCCAGCAAAGACAAGGGCGCTCAACCACTGATCGCGCCAATGGCCGGTAAGGTCGAGGTAACCGACAAGCAAGTCATCATCGTTCCAGTTCGTCAAAGCGTCGTTCGCTACGAGATCCCCGGCTACAAGCAAATGCTAGTCCAGGACGGCGACGAAGTCGATGCAGGCCAACGCCTAACTAACGGTTCCATCAACCTCCAGGACCTACTACGACTGCAGGGTGTTGAGCCAACCCAGCGTTACATCATGAACCAGATTCTTGGTATGTTCGCCGGTCAAGGTCAGAATATCGCCGACAAGCACCTCGAAATCATCGTTCGTCAGATGTTCAACCGTGTTCAGATCGAAGATGCTGGCGACAGCGAGTTCGTCACCGGAGACATCGTTAGCAAATTGGCCGTCGTCGACGCCAACGAAAAGCTAGCCACCGAGAAGAAGGCGCTCGTTCAGTACAACCAGCTGTTGCTTGGTATCACCAAGTCTAGCCTGAGCACTGATTCCTTCCTGAGTGCCGCCTCGTTCCAGGACACCACCCGTGTCCTGATAGCTGCCGCCACCAGCGGTCGTGTCGATCACCTATACGGTCTGAAGGAAAACGTAATCTTGGGACGCAAGATCCCGGTCGGTACAGGATACGGCAAAACAGCCAGCAGTACGTCAGGTGCAGAACTGATGGATTCACCTGCTGACTTCGCGAGTGTCCTCTAGACGAGCGCTTCGCGTGGTAATAGTTGAAAATACCAGGCGTATCTGTTAAAGTAGTTCTTGATAGAGACAGTTACATTAAACAATCCGAGCCGGGAAGACGAGTCGCCTACAGAGTTGGCACTTGCCTCGTAATAGAGGAGGCGACTCCCCGCTGCGGTAGATTGATAAGGAGAATACATGCCAACAATTAATCAACTGGTTCGCAAGCCTCGCGTCCGCGTGACAACGAAAACGAAGTCACCGGCCATGCAGCGCGTTGTGAACAACCTCAAAACCAAAAACTATGAGAAGCCAGCGCCATTCAAGCGCGGCGTCTGCGTCAAGGTGACCACCAAGACACCAAAGAAGCCAAACTCAGCCCTGCGTAAGGTCGCCCGCGTGCGCCTAACCAACGGCTACGAAGTCTGGGCCTACATCGGTGGCGAAGGCCACAACCTCCAGGAACACGCCGTCGTGCTGGTTCGTGGTGGACGCGTCAAGGACTTACCTGGTGTGCGTTATCACATCGTTCGTGGTAGCCTCGACCTTCAAGGAGTCAACAACCGCAAACAAGGCCGCTCCAAGTACGGCACCAAGAAAGCGAGCAAATAATGTCAATAGGATCTTTTACACCGGGGGCTGGCATTAAGTTTGGTCCCAAGCCGGAGACTGGCATTGAGTTCGGTCCCAAGCTAGGTATATCTGCAGATGAGAGAAGGCACGAATTATCAATCCTTGCATTAAAAGTAGCAGATGCTCTCAATATAGTTCCTGATCCAACACCAGTTTACGCGCAACTCACGACAGAGAAAGGTGAACTATAATGCCACGTAAAAAGACCAAAGATCTCGTTCGCGACATCGCGCCCGATCGTTTATACAACAGTGTCCCCGTGTCACGCCTCGTTAACCGCGTCATGCTGAACGGCAAGAAGCAGCTCGCAGAGCGCCTCGTCTACGGTGGCATGCAGAAGGCTGCCGACCGCTTGAAAGTCGAGAATCCTCTCGACGTCTTCGATCAAGCCATGAAGAACATTCGACCGCACGTCGAGACTCGCTCTCGCCGCGTCGGTGGTGCCAACTACCAGATTCCTTTTGAAGTTCACGGACAGCGCGGAAATCACCTGACGACCATGTGGTTTGTCGCCGCCTGCCGCGCCCGCAAAGGCATCAGTATGGAAGACCGCATCGCTGCCGAGCTAGCCGACGCCTACAACAGCCAAGGTTCAGCCGTCAAAAAGCGTGAAGACGTCCATAAGATGGCCGAAGCTAACCGCGCTTTCGCGCACTTCGCCCGGACCTAAATCATGGCAGGCTGCAGTGAAGCGTGTCCATTGTCATCCAAGCTTAGGTGCGATCAGATTGATATATGCGACAGCGGGGAAACGGTTGATGGCAAGCTAGTACAAGGCAATTTTTCGGGATTGGGTATATCAGCAATCTATGAAGTAGTGCTAGAAAGAACAGTTGCTCGGTACGGATGCGACGGACCTGTTACGCCTGAAGTATGCCCTCTCGAATCGGTCGTCGAGGCTACTGCAAAAGAGACACTTACTCCTGATCGCCTGGCCCGATTAGTTCATCAGATCACGCCCTATGAGAAATAATAAACGTTAATAATTTAGACGGACTACAATAATGGCAGAAAAAAAATACCCGATCGACAAACTACGTAACCTTGGAATTATTGCGCACATTGATGCCGGTAAGACCACGACCACCGAAGGTATCCTGTACCGCACCGGCTTGAAGCACAAAATCGGTGCCGTTCACGAAGGCGGCACAACGACCGACTGGATGGCTCAGGAACGCGAGCGCGGCATCACTATCGTGGCAGCCAGCGTGACTTGCTACTGGAAGGGTCACCAGATTAACATCATTGACACGCCAGGTCACATTGACTTCACGGCCGAGGTTGAGCGCTCACTGCGCGTGCTCGACGGTGCTTGTGTCGTTTTCGACGGAAAAATGGGTGTTGAAAGCCAGTCCGAAACAGTTTGGCGCCAGGCTGACAAATACGGCACGCCGCGTATTTGTTTCATCAACAAGATCAACCAAACCGGTGGTGATTTCTACAAATCTCTCGATACCATCCATGCTCGCCTGAGCAAGCTGGCTTTTCCGATTCATCTGCCAATTGGTTTTGAACAGTCTATCAACGGTATAGTCGACCTAATCACTATGAAGGCCTACACCTACAAAGAGTTCACTGATCACGAAATGGTCGAGACCGAAATCCCGGCTGACATGGTAGAAAAAGCCAAAAGATACCGCAGCCTGCTTGTCGAAAATGCCGTCGCCGAAGACGAATCAATCCTCGAAAAGTATTTCGAAGTTGGCGAGGACGGCCTAAGCGAAGACGAAGTTAAGCGCGCCATTCGTACTGCTACACTGACCGGTAAATTCTTCGTCGTCACCGGTGGTGATGGCCGTGGAGTAATGGTCGAAAAAGTCCTCGACCTAGTCAACGACTACTTACCAGCACCAAGCGACCGCGACAACACCTGGGGTACTCACCCCAAGACTGGCGACGAAGTCGAGCGCACTCACTCCGAGTCCGAGCCTATGTCGGCGCTGGCTTTCAAGATTACTAGCGACCCATTCGTTGGCAAACTAGCTTACTTCCGGGTCTATTCCGGCATAGTTACTGCTGGATCATACGTCCTCAACAGCTCAACAGGCGAGAAAGAGCGCGTCGGTCGTATCGTCCGTCTGCAAGCCGACAAACGCGAAGATGTCACCGAAGTTACGGCTGGCGACATCGCCGCTATCGTCGGGCTGAAGGGCACGACTACTGGCCACACATTATGTGACCCAGGCAACCCGATCGTACTCGAGAACATTACCTTCCCAGATCCTCCAGTTTCGATCGCAATCGAGCCAAAGACCAAAGCCGACCAGGAGAAGATGGGCATAGCCCTGCAACGCCTGGCAGAAGAAGATCCAACTTTCCGTGTTCGTACTGATGACGAAACCGGCCAGACCATCATCTCTGGTATGGGTGAGCTTCACCTGGAAATTATCGTTGACCGGATGAAGCGCGAATTTACCGTTGAAGCCAACATCGGTGCGCCGCAAGTCGCTTACCGCGAATCAGTCCGCAAGTCTGGCGTCGAAGTCCAGGGCAAATTCATCCGCCAATCTGGTGGCCGCGGACAGTACGGCGATGTCTGGATACGCGTCTCGCAAAACGAGCAAGGCGCTGGGTTCGAATTCATCAACTCTATCAAGGGTGGAGCTGTGCCGAGTGAGTACATCAAACCAGTCGAGCAGGGGATCATCGAGGCTATGGCCAACGGTGTCATCGCCGGATACCCCGTCGTCGACGTTAAGGTCGAACTCTACGATGGTAGCTACCACGAAGTTGACTCCAACGAAATGGCCTTCAAGATCGCCGGTTCAATGGCTCTCCAACAGGGTGTCAAGAGCGCTGGCCCAGTACTGCTCGAACCTGTCATGAAAGTTGTCGTCGTCACCCCCGAGGAATTCATGGGTGACGTCATAGGTGACCTCAACAGTAAACGTGGCCGTATTGAATCGATGGAAGATCTCAGCACCGGCATCAAGGAAATCACCGCCTATGTACCTCTTGGTGAAATGTTCGGCTACACCACCAACCTCCGTAGCAGCACCCAAGGCCGTGCCAGCTCGAGTATGGAGCTCGACCACTACGCCGACGTACCGAACCACGTCGCCGAAGCCATCATCGCCAAAAACGCCAAGTAACCGGGGCGATTTAACCCTTTACAAACACCTCGGATATCTCTATACTATCTCGAGTAACTCGTGTGAGTTGTCTCTTTTGAGATAAGTATACTCATGCAATCATAAGTTAACTAATCAAGTAAATAATCTAATAGGAGTACCCCCTCAATGGCAGCAGAAGCATTTGACCGTACCAAGCCTCACGTAAACGTGGGAACCATGGGTCACGTTGACCACGGTAAAACATCACTTACAGCAGCAATCACTATGGTGCTTGCCAAGCGTCTTCCTACCAAAGTCAACAAGGCCGTTAACTACGCCGAAATCGACAATGCCCCAGAAGAGCGCGCTCGTGGGATCACCATCGCGACCTCCCACCAGGAATACGAGTCCGAGAAGCGCCACTACGCGCACGTCGATATGCCTGGTCACGCCGACTACGTCAAGAACATGATCACCGGTGCCGCTCAGATCGATGGTGCTATCTTGGTTGTATCCGCAGCTGACGGCCCAATGCCGCAGACCCGCGAACACGTCTTGCTTGCCAAGCAGGTTGGCGTACCTTCCATCCTCGTTTTCATGAACAAGATGGACCTAGCCGACGAAGACCTCGTCGAACTAGTCGAAGAAGAGATTCGCGATCTACTTGCTAAATACGACTTCGACCGCGACTGTCCTGTCATCAAGGGCTCAGCTACCAAGGCAATCGAAGGCGATGCTAAAAACGAAGACGCCATCATGGAGCTCGTAGCAGCTATGGACGCTTACGTTCCAGAGCCAAAGCGCGAACTCGACAAGCCATTCCTGATGCCTATCGAGGACGTTTTCTCGATCAAGGGTCGTGGTACAGTTGCCACCGGACGTATCGAATCAGGTACCGTCAAGATCAACGAAGAAGTAGAAATCGTCGGTGTTCGTACGACCCGTAAATCAGTCGTTACTGGTATTGAAGCTTTCAAGAAATCCCTGGACCAAGGACAAGCTGGCGACAACGCCGGTATTCTACTCCGCGGCATTGAACGCGATGATATCGAACGCGGTCAGGTTCTTGCTAAGCCAGGTACGATTACGCCACACACTGAATTTGACGCCGAAGTCTACATCCTGAGCAAGGAAGAAGGCGGTCGTCACACTCCTTTCTTCAAGGGATACAAGCCTCAGTTCTACTTCCGTACCACGGATGTTACTGGTGAAGTTGAACTCCCAGCCGACAAGGAAATGGTCATGCCAGGCGACACCATCACTTTCAAAGTGAAGTTGCTCGCCCCAATTGCCATGGACCAAGGTCTCCGCTTCGCTATTCGCGAAGGTGGACGCACCGTTGGTGCTGGTGTTGTGACCAAGATCAACAAGTAGTTCCACCTCGAACTATTGCAAGAGCCCTGAGTAATCAGGGCTCTTTTGTTGTCGTAAAGTAAGTGCAGGTGGAGTACGAAGCCTATGTATACTAGATGTATTGGTCGCAGAAGGTACTCCGAACTTTTCCCCGTTAACTACCCAGGAATCCTAGAGTTGATCGGCATACGTGAATGTAGGGCAGGGCTGTAATCAAACTACTGACATCAATGTAGGTTTGATTATCCCAAGAAGTGTTGTACAATTGAGTCATCACAAAATCATATCGAGAA
>JAYTAB010000053.1:0-19586 GCA_043737735.1 Candidatus Saccharimonadota bacterium
AGTCTGTGTGCCGGCTGCGTTGGTGGTCGCGAAGATATCACTGTGCAGATTCGGCAGGCTGTAGGTCTTTTGGGCGTTGCCGGTTTGGGCGGGGCGGATAGTTAGAATGACGCCACCTGCTAGCTCTAAATACTTCTCAGTTATATTCCAGTTGGCGTCTCTTGTGAAGTCTGGTGTGTCGCTACCGCCGGTAAAGCCATACCAGATGTCGTTGGTTGCCAAGCCTACCTCGTAGCGGGCGGCTAGGCGGTTTTGGACATCTCGTTCGTAGTAGATGTCATAGTCATTGCCCCAGTTTTGCCAGAAGCCGACGTTACGGTCACTGGAGTCGTAGAACATGTCGGTGTGCTTGCCGTTCCAGCTACTTCCCATGCTGGCGATGTTGCCGTGGGGGTCGTAGGATACGGCGTCGACGTTGGGGTCGGTGCCGGAGAGGAGGCGGTCGGCGTTGTCGTAGCAGGATGTTCGAGTGACGCCGTCTATGGTCTGGGTTGTTCGGTTGCTGTTCTTGCCGGCATTAGCGTTGTAGTTGGTGCCTGCTGTGCCGGTGCATTGACCGGCTGGGGTTGCGCCGAAACCGTAGCTGTAGTTGTGCGTGCCGATTGTCGCAGCTGTTAGGCGACCGGCCTTATCATAGGTGTATGATTTAGCCTGACCAAGCTCCGTACCGGACATAATCTGGCCGGATTGTGAGTAGATTACTGAATCGCTTAGCGTACTGGTGCCATTGCCGAGGGTATATGTTACGTTATTGACTTTTCCTAAGCTATCACGCGTTTGAACTACCTTCTGCTGGCTGGCGGCAGGATATGTAACATTGGAGATACGGCTGAGTGAATCGTAGTTGATGTGGGCGTAGGTTACACCGTCAAACTTCTGATCGACGAGCCGATCATAGCTATCGTAGGTAAACTCTTCAAGTCCCATGTCGCTGGTACGACTCGTTAGGTGGCCTTGGGAATCAAAAGTAGACGATGTCTCATCGCTAAAGATATCAGAGTAGTGCGTTGTCCGTCCTAGTAAATCGAGAGTGACTTGAATATCCCCATTCTCGTCCCCGCTACTGGTGACCAGCGGGTTGCCACCTACGGCGTAATTGTTGGTGATGGTGCGGGCGGCTTGGCCGTTGATGCTCGGGATGGAAGTTGTCAGGACACGGCCGCGAGCATCGTAGGTGGTACAGGTCCACGGGTCAGCGTTAATTCTGGTAGCTACAATGCGGCCAGCGTCATCGTAGACGGTTTCCGTTTTGCGGCCGGTCTGCGGCCCAGTGCCGTCGGGGTCTGGCTCGGTCTTGAGCTTCAGGAAGCCGGCTTGCCTTAATGCTTCTGTCGTACCGGTGGTACAGGGATTGTCACGAGTTTCAACATTGGTATAGTGGCTGTAGTTGGAGGCGTTGCCGCCAGGCAGGGTTTTGCTGGTTTGACGAAGGTAGCTGCCGGTGGCACCCTGTGTTTCATAGGTCATGCTGGTAGCGAGGGCTAGGCCAGCCGGGTCTACGGTTTTGGACTGCTCTAAACCAAGCTCCGGATTGGCGCCATAGTTCGTTTTGGTGGTGACGTCGCCAATGGTGCTGTCGTAGGATTTGGTGGATGTCACCAAATCATAGTCCGGGGTGAAGTACTGGTTGATGTTGGTGGCCGTTTTGGTTCCGCCGGGAGGAGTCAGATAGAGCGTGACGCCCGCCGGATTGGTGCTACTGGCGTCAGCAGCATGGTAATATTCTAGGCGGAATTTATGCAGGCTGCCCGCCGTAACATTGACACCGATGACAGGGTGCGAGCGATTGAGACCATTGTTCCAATCGTCAAGCTGCAAAACATCGTCTATATAGAGCCTGATGCCATCGTCGGACTGAACTTCAAAATTCCATTGGCCGGTCGTGGGGAAACGGAATTTGCCGGTGGCACGGAAGCCCCAGTCTGTCACTCCGGTGAGCGGTGCGCCAGCAGCGTAGGATTTGTTGAAGTCGCCAGGGATGGAACCGGTCAAGTTGGTGGTGTGGAGTTTGGGGGCTCCGGTGAGAGTGCGACTGGCTTGACCATAGGCGTAGTAGCTGACGCTAGTGCCGGTGATAGCTTCATCGTAGGCTGTGTCTGTTCTGGGGACTAGAGCGACATAGCTAGCAGTTGGTTTGCGGTCGGCGCCGTACCAGGCGGTGGGTACCGGGCCGTAGTTGCTGACAGGTCGGTCATCGTCGTCATAGATGGTCGTGGACTTCAGACCAGTCTCATCAGTCGTGCTGAGGACCGTATCTTTCAGTTCGTGCCACTCTGTAGTGTCGGCCAGAGCTGCGATGTCTCTGTCGGTAACCGTACGGAGCAATTTGTCATATTCTATACGCCTGGTAAAGCCGTTTGGTTCGGTTGCGCCGACGATGTGCTGCTGGGTGGCGCCGTAGTACGTCGTATTGCCTAGCAAATACTCAATTGTGTGCTCGGTGCGGCCGGCACCGGTTGTAGCGGCCGGTTGCTTGACACTTTTGGCGCGACCAAGATCGTCATAGGCGATTTCAGTAAGGACGCTCGCGTCGTTGACACGGACACCAGCGGCGACAGCGTCGTTGGCGGCTACGTCACGGACAGCTACGATACGGCCCAATGTGTCGTACTGATAATCGGTGATCTCATTGCCCGGCTCGGTCATGCGCGCCAGGCTGCCGTCCTTGTAGTATATGCTAGTCATGCGGTTGTCGTCGGTTTTGACCGCGCATAATTTGTTGGTTGACGAGGCAGAGTTTGGCGCGTCGAATCCAGTCAGCGCCACTGGACAATTGGCGTCGCCATAGTAAAATACTTTGGCCCAACGATTCGGCGTCACACCATCGGTAATCTGCGTCAGGCGGGAAGGCGTGCCACCATACTGATATTTCAGGGCGGCTGGCTTGGCATCGTCGGATGGCGAGGTCACCGAGTCAACAGTGCCATCGGCCTTGAAGACGTAGGTCCGGCCATCGGTGTCCTGAAGAGTGTACGTGCCGTCGTCATTCTTCATGAGTTTGCCGTCTTCGTTGACCGGAGGCTTGTAGCCTTTCGTCTCGACGCTCCACAAGTACTCGTGAGTACTGCCGGTAGAATCGGTCAGGATCACGCTGGTAGGTGTGGCTTTGAGGCGGTCATACGACAGGTTGCCATCTGGGTCTATGCCCATGTTCCAGCCATTTGGCAAAATTGACGCACCCTGGGACAGCCAGCTCGTCGGTACGATCTGGTCAGCCACATTTGCATTCGTGCTGCGGACTTTGAATGCCATAGCCGCATTGCCACCGTTCTCGTAGTAGTCAACGGTTACCGGAACCGGTACATTGGCAGTCATAGCGTAACCACTGCCCCAATATGTCGCCCCACCATCATCAACCCAGTGGTTCAGAACTTGGGTGGTATTGAGCGTAATCCTCACGCCGTCATCAGCGGCACCGCCAAACTCGTACGTGCCGCTCGTCGGTACGGTCACGAATCCCGTCCAGCGAGCCATGAATCTGTCGGCTGGTCCGTTCGGCACAGCGGCTTTGTCCTGCCAGTTGAAGCTAACGACCGGATCGGTGCGCTGCATCATCAACGATACGTTTGCGCCATTGAAGTCTTTGGTAGCATCCGGATCTTTGTAGTAGCGCCCGGTCAGACCGCTAGTCTGGTTGATTGGCCGGACGCCAGTCTGCAGCCAGTCGCTGGGCAAGATTTGCTCGGTAACTGCACCCTTGACGAACACACGAGCGTATGCCGGACTTGTAGCCTCAATATACTCCACACTAATCGGTACTGTCTGTCCGGCTTGGAGTGTAATGGCCGAACCGTAGCAAAGTCCGCTGGTGCAGCCGGCACTAAATACGGTCTGGCCGTTGACCTTGACTGTCATCGCATCATCTGCACTACCACCAAAGTAATAGCTACCGGTTTGCGGCGCGGTGAAGTATCCGCCCCACAAGGCAAAGAACCAGTCGTTATTGATGATACCACCGGCAGGCGAGCCGAGCGCCCAGTTATTGTCTACGTTCTGATCAACCCGTGTCAGATTTGGCGTGCCAGTGGGTACACCCCCTGAGTAATTGGCTGGAACGTTCCAGTATTTTGCACTCAAGCCTTTGCGTGACTTGACCGGCGAATTGTAATCCAGGCTGATACCCATTGAACCACCCAAAGCAGCCGAGGAGTGACTGCTGGCGCCTGTCGACAGATTCCCCGTCGCCATATCAACCGAAACCGGACCAAGCGTGTCGTAGGCCTGCGTGCTGTCTTTGCCGGTACGCGTGTCAATCCGGAATGATTTTGGAATGCCATAATTGCTATAGACTTGTATGCTAGGGTCATACGTCCGCCCTTGGACGTAGTATGTTGTTCCGTCCTGCAGTATTCCGTCGGGTATAGTCCACTGAGAGCTTGGTTGCGCGCCGGAAGCCATGACAGCGCCACCGCATCCAGTGCTAGTACTGACACAAAATTCGTATTGCAAAGCCGCGCCACTGCTTGGATTGGTCAAGTTTGGCGTAGCGCTAAAGGAAACTTGCGGGTCGACGTACACCTGGCCCTCTCCTGGCGACAAAATCCCTGGTGCCGGTATGATATCGGTAACAGTCAGTTCGAGGTAACTCCCTACCACGTTCGGATCACCGTTACCGGGATCAAAGTTTTTGTACGTCGTGTACGGAACATTCTCCTCGCCTGTCAGCATGACCCAGGCACCCCAGTCATTGGCTGCTTGGCGAGCCCGGTAAAAGTCCGTAGCACCAATGTAGCCTGTCTGAGCCATGTTCACCGAACCGACCGCGCCACCGACGCAGTTGTAGTCGAAGCAAGTACCGTGCCACATGTTTATATTTCGGCCATCGAGTGTGCCGGATACTGGCAGACCTGTTCGCTGCTGTAAAAACCAGCGCGCGTTATCGATCTGCTTGCCTTTGGCGATATCATAATTCGCGTGCATCATGCCGCGCCAGTTGCGCCAGATTCCGGCCGAATCTAACGCTGATCCGGCATAGGGGTTACAGATAGTCGAATCACAAACAAAGCCGTCGCTCTTGTAACTGACGTAGCTACCGCCAGCTCTGGTGCCAATAATCCGCCTATCTACTACTGTCGGGTCGATGGTCAATGGATAGGCATTGTCTGGCAATCCGTCGATGTAGGATTTGTCCAGCGAGACGTTGAGCTTGCCGTCGGCAAATGAATGCTTCAGTGCGCCCTTGTTATCTTCCGGGCCATAGGTGTTGAGAACCACGCCGAACGGTGCTATGGCAAAGCCGTCTTTCAAATCACCCTCAGCCACAATGTCATAGGAGGGCAGCAGCTCGCCCGGCTTGGGTGTACGCTTGTTGAGAGATGCGCCCTGCACCTCGAACTGGAAGCTATTGGTAGCGGCCTTGTTCTTCAGGATTATGTTTTCTTTGAGCTCGTCGGATCTTACCTCGTACTCGACGTTTACCTCTGGCCACAGATCATAGTAATGGACCATCTGGCGGCCTGCTGCGTCTTCGGTGATAACTGGCGCTACGCCAGCTTTGGCGCCAACCGGCGAGAAGCCCATTTGCTGACCACCTTTTTTGATACGAACCATGGCTTGCGATTCACCGCTGGCAGCAAAACGAGCAATCCAGTCGTTGCCCTTGACCGTGTAGGCGTTCGGCTTCTTTACCAGCGCTTTTATAGATCCAAAGGCTTCGCTGAGTGCCGTGCCAGCGTCACCTGAGTTCTTGTCTTCTTTCAGTTTGACGTCAATGTCGGTCCATTTGCCATCTTTCTTGTAGAACTTAGAGCCCGTGTATTGTCGAATTTTGAGCTTGCCGTCTTTCTCGCGGAAAGTCATAGAACTAGCGGTGCGTTTGCTCGTGATTTCGCTGCCAATGCCGACAGAAGCGTCGGTAATCGGCGACTGTAGGCCGGCGGCATTTGAGGCCGAAGCCTGGGCTGTTCCGCTGCCAAATAGTCCACCGAGCAGCTTAGCGTTTGGCGCGCTAGCATCAGTCGCCGGCGTGTTTGCTGACTCTTTGACAGGTAGCGCCCCTGCGTATGCGGTCTTCATCGGCTTGCTCGCATTGGCATCCTTTTTGATTTTGTCTTGGGCTGCAGCAGGCAATAGTTCGTGGGTGGCTTTTTCAGTGCGGTCACGCTGCTGAGCCTCGGCATAAACCTGACTAGCCGGCATCAAACTTGAAGCCACCATGACTGCAACAAAAAACAGCGCAATCGTGCGCTGTGCAAATTGCGTCCGTTTAGTCTCGCTATTCCTTATTCGAAATCGACCTAATATCGTCATGGCTCCTACCCTCCTCTTTATTCTGAGGGAATAATACACATAAATATAAGCATTTACAATATTACTATGTAAACTACTTATGCAGTAGACCTTTGCCACAACATGCCGGCCCCTATTGGGGTCGTGCCTTAAAATATGTTTGCATAACTAGTAACAGAGATGAAAAAAGCTTGAATGCTCTGGAAAAGGAACTTAGAGCTGTATGGCTCCGGCTGCTGGGCAGCGCACGACTGCAGCCGTCCTCGGAGTGAACTCCTGCGGGTGGCTCCGAGCGACCGAACCAGCGACTTGCAGATTTTGCTCGGGCAAAATCTGCGTCGCTTTGCCCCGAGCTCAACACCCCAAGCCAAATCAAAACACCCTCGGCGAGGAGGGTGGTTTGATTTGGCTCCGGCTGCTGGGCTCGAACCAGCGACATCCTCGTTAACAGCGAGGCGCTCTACCACTGAGCTAAGCCGGATTATTGTGGTTGAATGGACTGCGAGAGGCGCGGATTGCTGTGCCTCGTATAACAAGGGTGATTATAACCTAATCATCGGCTGTGATGCAAATAGTTTGCACGACTCGGTCGCGCACCTGGTGCGCTACATGTCAATAGAGCTAGCGTGACGCCTTCATGGCGGCCTGGATATTGCGGGCTTCATCGCGCTTTTTTAGGGTTTGGCGTTTGTCGTAGAGTTTTTTGCCGCGACCTACGGATATTCGGAGTTTGATGTAGCGAGTGCGGGTCAGCATTTCGAGCGGGACGATGGTTTGCCCCTGTTGCTTGGCCTGGATGAGATGTTCGATCTCGCGCTTTTTGGCGAGGAGTTTGCGGGCCCGGGTCTGGTCGTCTTCGCTGATCGGGATGCCATTGCTGGGGCTGATGGTGGCGTTGATTAGGAAGAGTTCGTTGTCTTTGACGGTGACGTAGGCGCCGCGTAGTTGGCCGTGGCCCATGCGCAGTGCCTTGGTCTCTGCCCCGCTGAGCTGGATGCCGACGACCAGGCTGTCGCCGAGCTCGTAATCGTGTCGAGCCCGCTTGTTGGTGATGGCGTGTGCCGTCTGGGGTTTCTTCTTAGCCATGATAGTATCTATTGTAGCGAATCATGAGCATATTGACAAAACTGATATAATATTCTTATGACTACTCATGAACGTTTGCTATCATATTACTACTTTGATCGGGGTGTCGTATCGTCGGTTCAGGCCGCAGCTGAACATCAAAACAGCCTGAGTTTCAGCGAGCTAGCCGACAAATACGGCATTGCAAATGGCTCAAGTAGCGTATTGCCTGACGGTGCGCGTAAACCGATCGAAGTGCTCACACTTACTCCTAATCATGATTACGATCCGCAGAAAGCCAGAGTGTACCATACGGCGTTCGGGTACCCGGCTAATGAGAATACCGCCCTGCACGTTATGCGTTTGTTCGAAGCCGACAGCTCTGAGCAGCTCATAGTATTTGGCAATCCTGCGGCGGTAGGCACGAGTACCGGCAAACTCACGTTCAAGGAATCATTTGAGGTAGCTAGACACAATACACTTCGTCCAACGGTTGACCCGATATTGCGCTACCTCAGCCAAATAGGTGTTCGCGAGACTAATCATATGGGGTATTCCTACGGCGCAGACAGAGCCGCGACTGCCATAGCCTACAGTGGGACGTATGACCAGAGTGCATCAAATGCGGTCTTGGTCGAACCTGTCTCGGTAGTTCGTCGGAGTTTGAAGGAGTTGGCTCGGGCATTTGCAGAGAGCGGTCAGGCTCAAAAACAGTACGTGGAGCAATCAGAGAGTAAGCCATACGATGAGATATGGGCCGAGGATTCGTGGGTGAAGTTTGCTGCTTGGGCGGGAGGCTTAGCCCGCATCAGCAACCTCGCCATTGCGCACGTGATGGCCAGTGACGGATTTTCTGGGCGAGCTAGCCTGGCGCTCGATAGCCAGCCTGATTTACTGATGACAGTTGGCTGGGGTAGCAAGAGTGAAATGTGCCCTGACCTAACATTGCAGAAAGTGTCGAATGCACTTCGTGGCAAACACGGGACGGAACGTGTTCGGTCGATGAGGCTTCAGGGCATGAATCATGCGGGCGTAGACGACCTGGACTTGCATGCGGCTATGATGTTGCAGGGGCTCCGGGATTGATCGTTTAGCCGGCAGAATACGCACGCCAAGTAACGTATAGACAAATTCATGTGCGAGTGGTAATAATATTTCTATGTACCAACCAGATCGACGACCGACTCGTATGCCCCCATTGCCAGACCGTATGACGGCTCGGGGCTTGGCTGTTTTGTATAGTACAAGGCCCTATCTACGCAGGCTGCATGATTGGTATGCGGCTACTGATTCTCCGTCGTATGTGCCTGTTAGATGGCTGGTGGCGAATAATCCTGCTAAGAGTGTATTGGACTGGAATGAGTTCAAGGGTAGCGCTGATACTAGGCGACAACAACAGGTTGGCATCCTGTGTCTTGATCGCGTTAAGCTTGATGGACTGAATGAGGTACATCAAGGCGGTGAGCATGCTGTCGGACTCGAGATTGGTCGACTACCACCTGTCGTGGCTGTGTTACCGTATGGGTTTGGATGTGAAGGACTTGACGATGATTATTTAGCCGCAATACGTATTGGCCGAGGAACGTTACGAGTGACGGCCGGACTCTGGCTTGCTGATAGCAAACAGCTGATCGTCCCCGAGGGCGGCGTGACCACACGCCCAGACACTGTTCGCGTGGCTGATCTACCGGAGTATGTGCCTTTGGTGTAGAGCGGCCGTCTGGGCGACCACAATACGTATATTTATAACGTAAGTTTCCTTGCGCGAAGGAAACTTTTGCTATTCGTGGAACGCGTCCTTGGCGATATTCCATAGGCTGGGGTCGTGCAGTTTGACGAGCCGGTAGTACCAGTATTCGCTGCCCCAGAGGTACATTTCGCGCATGCCGGTGCCCTTGCCGTACTCTACTCGGCTAGTGAACCGCTCGGCGTTGAAGGATTTGTTCTGCTCGGCTAGGTTGGTGTTTTGAATGCTTTGATAGTTCGGTGTCCAGGTTTCGGCTTGGAGTTCATGGATCATTAGATCGCGGCCGGTCATAATCTTCTCCCAACCAGCGACAAAGCCGTAATACCAGGCCGGGAATGGGTATTCCATGTAGCGGCCGATGGGTGGGCTCCAGACGCGTTTGTAGATGGAGATGCCGTATTCGTCGGGCCTGGGGTCGCCGACCGGCCAGCCGAGGGCGTTGTTGCTGCGAGCGACTATGGCCTTGTGTGTTGGATCGAGCCGTTTGACTAGGTTATATTCGCTGACGAGCCGGGAGCGGTCGAAATTGGTGCAGATGCCGAAACCCTTCAGAAAATATTCGTTCTCAACCTGGTAGCTGTCGAGTGCTGGCGAGGTTTTGTATCTGTTCACGACTTGTGTCATATACGATTCGAGCTGCGGCTGCCAGAGAGTAGCGGGTTCGCTGGTGGCCCATGAGGGCATGTGGCATTCTGGCCAACGCGGTTGGCGCAGGCCGAGGCTCAGTGTAACCTTGGCGTGGGCCTTCTCGGCCTTGGCAAACTGCCAATCTAGCAGGCTGAAGTCATACTTTCCCTGCTGGGGTTCCAATTGATCCCAATAACTCACGAGCCGGAAATGCCGGACGCCGATGTCGTCTATCAGTGCATCCATGGTCTGCTGCGGATCCAGCCCCAGACTCTCGGCGTAGGCCGGGATGAACGATGTGCCGATCACTAGTGGCTTCGATGCCTGGCTAGCGATATACCAGCGGGCGATGCCGTACATACCGCCTATCAGCACCAAGAGAGTGATCAACGAGCAGACGATCAGCTTATGCCAAAAACCCTTCCGCCAATACGCGGCGAACCGAGCTCGGCCCGAATTTCTCAAGTTCAGTATCAGTTTGGGCGAGTACAATTGTGGATGTTTTGGCATACAATGATATGGTTATGAAGGTTATGCATAGTTCAAATAAAAATCTACGCGTTAGTATCGTGATTCCAGTATATAACGAAGTGGCCCACTTGCCTGCTTGTCTCGAGGCGATTGCGTGCCAAACTGTCCGGCCCTACGAGGTTATCGTGGTGGATAATAATTCTACCGACGGGACTGTATCGATTGCTGAGCAGTATGATTTCGTGCGAGTGTTACGCCAGCCGCGCCAAGGAGTGGTGCATGCCCGGGACAAGGGGTTTGATGCCGCCCGCGGGGCGATCATTGGCCGGATTGATGCCGATACGGTCATCGGCGACGACTGGGTGGCTACGCTGCAGTCTATTTTTGCCGATGGATCTGTCGGAGCGGTTAGCGGCAGTGCTCGATATTATGATATGGCGCTTTCGCCTATCCTGAATCGCATCGATCTCGGCATCCGGCGCTATCTCGCGTTTTTCTTGGGCCGCGAAGTCGCTATGCAGGGTGCCAACATGGCGATTCGTTGCTCTGTATGGAGAGCAATCCAGGGCGAACTTTGCCATGCGAGTGGCATGCACGAGGACTTTGACATTTCCATTCATGCCAACAAGCTTGGACATAAGGTGTTGTTCGATGAAACATTGGTGGCTTGGCTCGGTTATCGCCAAGCCGAATCCTGCTTTGCTGACTTCATGCACTACGTGATGATAAGCCCGCGGACATATGCACTTCATGGCCTGAAAAGTCAGCGCTACATGTATCCGGTCGTGCTGCTGGCCCTAGTCGGCTACCTGCCGCTCAAACTGCTGCACCGAGGTTACGACCGCCAGACGGAGCGTTTCTCGTGGGCGCGGCTATTCCAGACGGCGGCCCAGACCCGCGTCAATCCCGCCACCTACGTCGATTGATCATCCCGCGCCTCTACCTACAAGCTCAAACGCGTTGAGCGCATAGGGTGAAGCGGGATGACTGGTATATGGTTGGTTCGCGATGATCGCGTGTCATATACTAGTCATCCCTAGAGATGTGGTCTCTGACCAGAGTGATGCGTGTGCTCGATTGCTCGAGGCACTTGCTTTTTCGTCACACACTCAGTGACGGCTTCTTGGTGTTATCCGAAGCTAGGACACATGATGCGGTGTGCTACCAGTTACCTCCACCGGAGTCGGAGGAAGAGCCTGAGTCGTAGGACGAACCTCCGCCGCTGTCGTAGCTGCTGCTGTCGCTTGAACCCGAGGAACTCCCGGAGTCGTCTGACGAGGAGCTGCCGCCGCTGTCGGAAGAGGATGAACCTCCCCAACTGTCGCCCCCGGAGGAGTTGCTGTCGTAGCCACCGCCCGAGTCGGACGATGAAGTGTCGCTGCTGTCGGAAGAGGTACCGCCCCAACTGTCTCCGCCACTGCTGTCGGAGGTTGAAGTCTGGTCGGTCTGTCCGCCGGAGCTGTCCTCGTGACGTACGCCGTCGGTGAAGCCTTGGTTGTAGCCGTCTCGGTCGAAGACGCCCTGGTTGTGATCGAGGAGTGACTCCATGACCATGAAGTTCCAGAACGGATCCGAGTAGTACCCCGGGCCGTAGAACACGCCGCCTGACCAGCCTCCACCGAAGTAGAGGTTGTTGTTGGTGGACTGCACGAGCTGTGGCTGATGCTGCTGCACCTGCGGCTGGCTCGACCATCCGGTGGGGCGGTCGTTGCCGGTCGCGGTCCGTCGCGGGGTGTCCTGCGGACCGTTGCCGTAGTCGTCGTTGCTGTTGTAGCTGCGGTCGACCTGGTCGGGTCCGTTGTCGCGTGGCATATCGCCGTAGTAGGCCGCATCGTAGTCATCATCTCGCTTGGAGGCGAAGATCCAGGTAAGGATCAAGGCCAAGACGATGAGGACGATGACTCCGACGGTGACCAAGAGCCAGATGTGTCCATTGGACGAGTCGGCGGTGGTGACCATCGGCCTCGCCGCGTGGGCACTGCTGTGGTTCCGGGCCGCTGGATGCGACACGTGGATGGCGTCGACGCTATGGACATAGGTGCTGAACACCTTGTACGGGACGACCTCGCCGTTGCTGCGCGTGGTCTTGTCGTTGGCTGCGTCGTAGGCCAGTCGTGGAGCGTTGTCCGCGACCTCCTTCGGCACATCAAAGGCCTGAGCGTAGAACCCGTACTTGCTCGACACCGCATAGACGCCTTTCGCGTCGAGCGCGTTGTGTACGCGTGCGGGAAGCTCGCTGGCCGCGATGCCGCTGGTCTTGTCGTCGCTGACGAGGACCAGATAGATCGACGTCTGCGTCTGGGTAGACGCGATCTCGTCCTCGAGCTTCTGGACCTGGCCATCGGTGATGTGCGGAACTGCGCTCACGTCCTCGTAGACATTGTGACCGTTCTCGAGCCATGTAGCGACGTTCGTGAAGTAGTCATCGGCATGTGCCGTTGACGCTCCCGCAACGATGCTCAGGCTGAGGACGAACACGGCCGCCAGTATGGCGGGCAATCTCAACAAAGTACGCATCAGCGCACTCTCCCTCCATCTCATGTGTATCGGTGTGATACAACCCACGGATTATACAACAGAGTACCCAAACGATCAAAATTAGGATTATTGATCGTTCGACGTGTAACCGCCGCCGTCGGTAGGTTTGGGTGTGCAATTTCCCCAGAGTCCCCTATTGCCCGTCTGCGCTTGTTTCTGCGCGGCATCGAATTCGTCAGATTTGCTAAATGGGAAATAGGGATAATAGAACCCGTAGCCTTGCTGGATGAGTTTGAGATTGAGCAATGTGCCATCTGGTAGATAGACGTAGCGCAGCAGCCGATTGTAGCGGTCGCGGTTGTTGCTGAGGCTGTCGGCGGCCAGGCGGACCTTCGAGCCAGCGGCGGTCAGAGTGTTACGGGTGTAGGCCGAGGCGGCCGGGCCATAGCATTGGACTTTTTTGCGTGGATCGTGCGTTTCGGGAGTGTCGACGCCGACGAAGCGGATGGTTTCCTCGGTTCCGTTCATATTGACGGTGATGGTGTCGCCGTCCGAGTATCGGGCGATGTGGTAGAGGCCGGGCTGCGCCGTCCTGATAGATTGGGCCGGCCCGCCGCTAGAGGCGCCCGCGAACCAGCCTTGGCTCTGGCCGTACCAGATGAATAGCGAGATGACGGCGGCGAGCAGCGATGCTGTCGTCGAGCGCTTGCGACGGCTCATGGCGTCGGTATGGGCTTAACCGGTCTATGTGACGGGAGCTTGAGCTGAGCAGCGACGTATTCCGGCGTCAGCAGTGAACCATCCAAGATGATCGGATTCTCGTCCGGTGTTGGTGCTTCGAGGTGGCTAGTGATACGGTTGAAATCTTCGACGGTCATTGTATCTGGGTAACTGTTGTCGGTTGCATGCAACTCTGTCATGGCACGTTTGCGGGCCAGCGGTTTGCTAAGTTTGATCCAGATCAGTACGGTATTGGCCGAGTGCTCGTCGGCCATTTGACGTAATAGGTCGCGATCCTTGCGAAAGTTAAAATTAGTGTCGTAGATGACGCTTTGACCGTTGTTCAGTATCAGTTTGGTCATGCGGTTCAAATAGCCGTAGAGTATATGGCTCTCGCTAGCGCCGTGTGTCGGTTCGCCGAACATGGTGCGTCGTTCGCGGTCGGCCCATATGTGCACCGCACCCGTAAGCTCATGAATAATCTGCGAGGTCGTCGTCTTGCCCGACCCCGGATAGCCCACTAGCAAATACAATGTCGACCTACTCGTGTCCATATGCCTATGAGCATAACATGACTCTTGTTCTTAGAAAACCCGGAAAGTTTAGAGCTTTATAAAACTCTCGTGCCTACGCCACCGCTAGTCAGGGCTGTCTCAAGTGTCCCGGGCTTCTTACCTCCGATGATGTAGACTTCGTCGGCTAGCAAGGCGGCTTTTCTGGCACTGCTCACTTTGCCCAAAATCCCACCGGTCACATCGTGCTCTAGGTTGCCATGTACGATGATTTCCTCATCGGCCTTGAGGGAGGGTATCAGGACGCCGTCCTTATCGTATACACCATCGGTATCGAGTAGATATATGACGACTACCTTTTGGTAATTTGGTCGAAGTTCTGTCAGACAGACTTGAAGTACTTCCTCGGTCGACATGATAGTTGTGCCGCGCGCCGGATCGCTGATGGTGTCGCCATGCACGATTGGCATTACCCCGGCCTCTAATAGATTGCGGATTGGCTCGAGAAAAACACCGGTTGGTTCTCGATTGGTGCAAGCCAGCATTGAGCTGCTCGAAATGCTAAACGCTGGCACGTCTTTGGACGTCAGTTCGTCCGCCACCATAATACTAAGTCTTAGCGCTGCGTTATGGGCTAGGCTCATCCCGAGAAGTTGGTCTGGTGTTTGGGCCCCGTCGCGTAGACCGTACTTGTGGGCTGTAAAATGGACGTAGCCACCGGCGCCGGTACCTAGCAAAAAACTGGTGTCAGGCATCTTGGCGTGGAGCGTCTGAAGTTCGCTCGTCAGGAGCTCTATGCGTTGTTTTTGGACTATCGTCTCCCGTGTCTTGTCGGTGAGTAGGCTGCCTCCAAGTTTGATTATCACGAGGTTTTTCATAAATTATGCCCCATTTTATCGAAGTTGATGCTAGTGGTGTTGTCGGGAGGTGTGTAATGGGAAAGTGGCATTGCACGTACTGTACTATCGGGCTCTATTAGACCGCTCGCTACTACGGCCAGCAACCACCCGTGCGTGCCTGGGCGGACTGACTTGCACGCGACAATTTCGTCCCAAGTTTTGAAACAAATGTCGGTTATCTCGTCTGTTTCATGGAAGACATCGAGTAGCTTATCCCGCTGATTGTCGCCGATATGTACTATCGGGCAAACTGCCAGCGCCGATTGCCCAGGGTAGGCTATACCTACGGGCCATTCATGGAGAATCCAGGCTCCAACTCGTCTGGCTCGAAGACCTAACGTTGTCGGATCTTGGACCCCAAGCTCTTCATCTATAGACCTGGCTAGTGTTTGCATCGTGCTTTCAACGATTGTTACCTTTCCGTCTTCTACTCTCACATCTGTAGTTTCGGCGAGCGGTCCGAGCGCCCTGGGCAGTGATTTGTCGGAACCCTTGTGCTCAAGCATTAGTATGCGCTGCTGCGGATCGACGACGGCGGCAACAATGCCTACCCGTCTCCATCCGGCTCGCTGTATGGCTGCCAGGTCCGGGACTTCTAAGGTTGGCAACATGTCGCTAGCCAGTTCTGGCCTTAGACAAGCTGGTACTGAAAGTCTATCTGGGGCTACGGGTGATCGAACGCTCACTACAAATTTCCTTTGCTGATTTGCCTAAGTAATGTGTCCTAAGAACTTGTCCTAAAGCATATCACAAACAGCCCTAGACTTCCGTGAGCATCGAAGTAGACTGGTCATATTCTGAATATACGTTAATATCAAGGTTGTTGAACTCGGGTATGATCGGTGGCTGCGCGGTTGGAATGGAGTAGAAATTCAGAACGATGAATCCCTATGAGTTGCCGTGGCCCTCCGAGGCTTCTCCTCAATTCATCGAGATAATCACCCGGCAGGTTGATTCGTTGGTTGTCGGGGTGGCCTTCGACATCCCAGATATGATGGTCGGGTTGCTTCTCGGCCAGCCCGTACCAGCCTATGAGCCGACGCGTGGTGGTCAGGTCTGTGTCAGGATCAGACGTCACGAGCTCTATGCCGCCGACGCTCTGTAATTCCTGTGTTATGAGGTCGTGACAGATATTGAGTGCTCTGTCTTCTATTCCTCGTAGCACGGCGTCAGTGAGTCTATTATTGACACGGAACGTCGATTGTTTGATGTGTTCAATCTCCAGCTCGCGTATAGCCGTTCTTCCCATAAACCCAACGAGCTCTCGTAGGTTTTCCTGCTGTTCTGGGGGCCACTTGAATTCGGCGTACTTCATGACCGCCAGTGTAACCGATTTGTGCGTTGATGGATGTTAGAATTATTACACTCGCTTCAGAGCGCGTTCAGATGCTAGAAATCGATGCCTTTGTTGGCGAGAAACTTGTCGTCGAAGTGATGTTTGAGCTTCGTCATTTCGGTGGCGATGTCGACCATTGTCAACAAATCCGTCGGGAAGTCGCGCCCCGTCAAGCAGAGGCTGGTGTGTGGTGCCTTGGATTCGAGCAATGTCACCAATTGTTCACGGCTGATTAACCCATCGTGGACAGCATTGTTGATCTCGTCACAGATGACCAAGTCGTAGTCACCACTGGAGGCGGCCGATAGAGCTTCGTCGTAGGTTAGCTGAGCTGCTTGCTTGTGTTGCTCTTCGCTGACGTGTTGTGGGCTGAGGTCGCCGGCTTTGTAAAAGCCTCGTCCACCTTTGTAGAAATACAATTTGTCTTTGTAAATCGGCATAATGTCGCGTATGAAGACGTGCTCGCCGACACCCCAATATTTTATAAACTGAATGACGGCGACTTTCCAACGGTTACCGAGGGCGCGCGTCATTAGCCCCATAGCGGCGCTGGTCTTGCCCTTGCCCTCGCCGGTGTAGACGATGATGACCGACTCCTTGGTCTGAAAATCTTCAAATGCCATTGTTACACCAGGTTTTTGGCTTTGAGGCTGGCGTCGATCTTGGGACGGTCGAACCCAACGATTATAGTTCCGGCAATGTCGATGACTGGGATGCCCATTTGGCCGGATTTTTCGACGGACTCAGCTGCGAATTTCTGATCGGATTCTATATCGCGGACTTCGTATTCCACCCCGAGTTTATCGAAGTATTGCTTGGCGGCGTGACAATAGGCACACCAATTTGCGCTGTAGAGGATAGGTTTTGTATTCATACTCCCAGTATAGCACTATACAATGTAAAGCAAGGACTCTTATTTATTATTTTTTTTGTTGCGTACGAGCAAATGATGTTACACTATGTCCAAATGGTAAAAACCGAAACAACCAGTAAAGTCGGACTGGCTAGCACTGCTAGGTCCGTTGAGGGCCCGGTTCTTGGCGGTAACGCCGATCTGTCGCGCTCGACGTTTGGTGCTGCTGCTTTTGGTATGAGCTGGCAATTGGCGATTGTGGTGCTGTTGCCTATTCTCGGTGGGTACAAGCTGGATTCTCGGTTTGGATCTGTGCCGCTGTGGACGCTTTTCGGCCTTGTCGTGTCGCTGGCTGGATCTGTTGTTGTGATTCGTCGGGCACTAGCGGTTTTTGGCAATTTTACGCCTACATCTTCGATGGACGGCAGTGCACGGCGCGGTTCTGTTGCCGACCACGGTGCTGACAATACTTCGGAGAAGCGATTATGACAGCTCTGCTGACTAACCTGACCGGCTTTGCCTCTGAACCCGGACCGGCCGTACACGTCGCTCCGGCCGGCGTGCTACACATAGCCGGCCTGACCATCACCAATTCGATACTTTATGGCTGGGTTTGTACGACGGTCATCATTTTGTTGCTTATCTGGGTTGCCCGTAGAGTGACCGTCAAGCCGCAGGGCGGCGTGGTGCAATTCATCGAGGCTGGCGTCGATTTTATCACTCGTACCGTCGAAAATACCTTTGACGACAAGACCAAAGGCCGCAAATACGTGCCGTTTTTCGTCACGCTATTCTTCTTCTTGCTGCTGAGCAACTGGCTTGGACTGCTGCCCGGCGTTGGCGAGGCTTTTCACGCTGGCGAAACGCCGCTGCTACGAGCCTTTACGGCCGACCTCAACGGCACGCTGGCGGCCGGAATATTTACGATGATTTTTGTCTACACCGCATCTGTCAGAGAGATGGGCGGAGCGCGGAAGTATTTGCGTCACTTTTTCATAGGCAATCCGCTGAATCCGATGTACCTGGTGCTGGGGCTTCTCGAGATGTTTACCGATCTGACTCGGGTGTTTAGCCTGTCGCTTCGTCTGTTTCTCAATATTGCCATCGGTGAAATCGTTATCGCAGTCTTCTCCTATCTTGGGAGTGTTGCGGCGCCGCTGACGGCTCTGCCATTTACGATGATCGAGATGTTTGTCGGTGGACTGCAGGCTTACATATTTACCGTGCTGGCTCTGATGTACCTGTCAATTGCCGTCAATCATGCTCACGATCATGATGAACGTCTGGACGCCGCTGGCGATTCCATTGGCGATTTAACAAATGACAACTTGACCGATGAGCCACAAACTGGAACAATGACCCTAAGACCGGGAGAAGCCTAGTGTATATGCAGTAGTGTAGGTAGTGCCCGTTTGGCGTAAGTAAGCGATTAAGTAATAATAGATTTAAGGAGTAATAGTATGTGGACATTTTTTGCAGCAGAGGCGATGAACTTGGACGTATTGGGCAAGGGATTGATGATCGGTCTCGGATTCATCGGGCCAGCGATCGGTATTGGACTTATCGGGAGCAATTACCTGCAAGCAGTCGGACGTAATCCCGAAGCATCAAAATTCTTCGGACAGGCCTTGGTCTTTGCGGCCATCGTTGAACTTTTTGGTTTGCTGGCATTCGCCGCAACCTTCATCGTCAAATAATAGAGTAATGCTAGAGAAAATATAGGAACTATATGGTGCAATTCGTCAGTCAATTTGGATCAGAGAGCGGCTCGTCCGGTATCGGTGCGCTCGGCGTGAACGGCCAGGCACTGCTGATACAGCTAGTTACCTTCGTGTTGGCTTATTTGGTGCTGAGACGCTTCGCTTTCAGGCCAATCCTGAAGGTGCTGCAAGAACGCCGCGAACTTATCGAAAGTGGTGTTAGTATTGGTGAGGAAATGCAAAAAGTGCGCGCTGCTCTAGACGCTCGAGTCACTGCAACCTTGCACGATGCTCGCCAGACGGCTGATGGTATTTTGGCCGACGCGCATGATGCGGCCCGCGATGCCGGCCGTGAAGTCGAGGAAAAGGCTCGAGTGAAGGCGGAGAATATCGTTACCGAGGCCCACTCTCGTGGTGAGCAGGACAAACAACAGATGCGCAAGCAGCTCGAACAAGAAGTTGTCGAGTTGATATCCGATGCCACCGAAGTAATCATCAACGAAAAAGTCGATGCTACCCGGGACGCTGCATTGATTGACAAGGCTCTAAAGCAACAGAGTCGCGGCAGTAAGGGCGTTGAATCCCAGGTGAAAAACGAGGGGCAAAACGCCTGATGAAAACACCTCGTCATGCAGTCGCGGCAGCACTGGCGGAGCGCTCGCTGTCGGTTACAGATTCGCGGCTCTTTGGCGAGGAGATCGCCGCTTACTTGCTGGCGGAGCACCGTGCCGGCGAATTGGGCTCACTGCTACGCGATATCATGCAGTACCGCACGGACCACGGTATCGTCGAGGTTAATGCTATCAGCGCCTTCGCATTGACCGACAAGGTCCGGGATGACATTACTTCGCAGGTCCGCGATATGTACCCGGGTGCCAGCTCAATTATCATTAGTCATCGCTTTGATCCGTCTGTAATCGGCGGTGTGCGGCTCGAATTTGCCAACCAGC
>JAYTAB010000054.1:0-13341 GCA_043737735.1 Candidatus Saccharimonadota bacterium
GTGCTACCGTTCTCCTCTATATCAATCTTCTGGTCTTGGATAGTAATATCGCTGAAATATGGCTCAAAAATCCAGGAAAGTTTCTTTACCTTATGTTTGTTACCAGTTGCTAGCACTAGATCCACTACAGATTATCCTTTCTCACATTGATAATATTTCTATACAAATTTACATAGTTTTCATTGTCCAGCCGTCAATGCCATAAACAGTCAGAAAGTCAGAAAGGGCCGGTGGCGAGCAACATTACTTCTCGGGCCGCACCAAAAGTTTGGCCTTCGGCAGAGTAAACCCAAAGGTGCTGCCGTGGTTCTCGCGGCTCTCGAAGATCACCGCCCCGCCCTGGGCCACGATGACCTTTTTGGCCATGAATAGCCCTAGCCCTGTGCCATCCGGGCGTTCGCGGCGAGCATTGGCCGCCCGATAAAACTTCGTAAACAGATGATGATGTTCAGATCGAGGCACACCAATACCATCATCGGTCACCCGTAGCTCAACAGAGTGCGGCCTGTCACGCAGCTCGATCTTGATATGCCCACCTTTCGGCGTGTAGTGAACGGCGTTGTCGATGTAATTCATGATCACCTGGCGCGACTTCGTCTCGTCGAGCATCAGCGTCGGAAACTCCTTCGGTTTGTCATAGGTCAGCTGCAGGGATCGAAGAGCCGCCATTTCGCGCAACTGATTGATCTCCTCGCTGATCATGTTTGCTAGGTTAATCGGTGTCTGCTCTATCACAAATTTGCCAGTTTTCAGCCGCGATACATTCAACAAGTCAGAGATCAAGAACACCATACGCTGCGAGCTCATAAATGCTTGGCCAAGCATCTTCTTCTGAACAGGAGTCAGGTCGCCAGCGTCACCCTCCACCACCATACTCAAATACCCCTTCACCGCCGTCAGCGGCGTCCGCAACTGGTGCGACGCCATCGACATGAAGTCATCCTTCGTCTCGTCGAGCGCCTTCAGCTTGGCATTCGTCCGACGTAACTGACTGGTCGCATTCTCTACGCGCTGCTGCAGTGTGACGTTGAACTTCTGGATCTCTTCGAAGTGTAGGGCGTTCTGAATGGCGATAGTTAGCACGTCTGCCATTGCCTCGAGCGCCTGCGCGTCTTTGCTGCTATATCCATTGCCGCTTTTCTTGTAGCCCAACAGTATGTAGCCCAGCCCCTCTTCACTATCCATCGCGTTGCTCGACAGGCGGATGAGCACAGCCGTGTTGTTTTTCGTAAGCACGGCCTTCAACTCACTCTGTTCTTCCCCCAAATAATCCGTAATCACCAGATTTGTACCAGGCTCAAACTGAACCTCTCGCATCTTGTGCATATCCACAACCGACACATGTTTGATCTCCGTACCGATGAACCTCTGCTCAGCTATAGACGTCTTATTCAACGCAAACACACAATACTCCGCCTTTAGGGTAGTAGAGATCAGGCTAGAGCTAGAATGAAGCAGTTTATCCAGTTCTATAGTCGACACCAGTATCTTGTTGAGCTCACCAAGCACCGCCGCCGAATCATACCTGTCACGGAAGAATATCTTCCCAGTCCTCTTGTCGAGCCACGCCCTCAAATTCTCAAAGTAAATGGCAATAAGAGTCACAAACATCACCCCGAAAACAAACTTGCCAAACACAAATGGAACGCCCAAGATGACGGACAATATAATATACATAGCCGGCGCCACGTACATCGGTCCTAGGAGCAGCACCGTCACAAAATACGCAATAGCACGCACCACATAGAATTTAATGTCAAACAAACGATGCTTAATAATCGCTACTGCCGTAAACCCGACGAAAAATATAACTGCTGCGGGAGCAAACCCAACCCCGCCAGAATAACCTAACAGAGGCAATATTGCGCTCATTGTTAAACTTGGCACAATCGTAAACGCAGTACCTATCAAAATATAACGCAGCTGCTCTCGACGTTCCTGCTCTGAATTTCTGTACTCTTTGATCAAGATTGTTATACCGTAGCTGAAGTACACAATAAACAATCCCAGCAGTATCGGGTAGGAGATTCCTGGCACTATTGATCCGTCGGCTACCGATACGCTTTTAATATTCCATGAAGTTGGTGTCGTTAGTAACAGGAAAACCACCGGTAGATATAGAGCCGTTCGAGTTTTTTTATTCAACAATCTATGTCGACCCGTGAATTCTAAACAAAACATTATAAAGGTAAGGGGCAGCAGTGTTGCCCCAATCAATGCAGCCCTGGAAAAGAATAAATTGACGTCTACTGTCACAGCATGGTTAGCGAACAAATTAGCCAATAGCCACACTAAACCACTGGCAGATAATGAGCCCAACCATCGATTTATTGCAGCTTTCGAATTACCATATATAACAACTACCGTGAGTGCTAGTAGTGCTAGGCCGCATATGATTAACGTGAGTGTAAGCATTCTGCTTACTATTATACTTCAATTGAAAATCAAAGTTATGGTTTAAGAGATTTTTTGAAGAACCAGTAGTAACTCAAGGGGTGTTTTCTGATCATGTTTTTGGCGGTTTCCTCAAATTTCATTATATAAGCCGCGCAAGAACCGCCTTGGTACACGACCGCATCCCCCAAACGATGGAATGTGAACCCATGATATCTATTCATCTTCTCGACTCTCTCAGGTTCCATGATAATGCCCCAAGACTCTACGCCGCGTTCACGCGCATTTCTAAAAGCCAAGCGCCACAATCTAGTATTAACTCCTTGCCCCCTGGCATGCGCTGCCACTGCAGTAGTGCCGAGCTCTTCGGTCAATCCCTGAGCGCATTGCTCTGCAATATCTCTCCTAACGGATTCGTCATAAAAGGGCATCTTCTCCAAAAATGGCGGTAGCGATGACTCATTACCGGTGAACATGCGCGTCATACCAATACATTCATCATCCCCATCGAAGCTTGCAAATGTCCGGCTATCTTTCATGTACTTCTCATAGCCCTCCTCTACAAGATCCCCATATCCTTTTCCGGTCCAAACGTCTTGCTCTAATAACGAAGCTTTGGCGAGGTGGTCTTGGTCATAAACAAGCTCGTGTACATAATGTTTGTCCTTGTCTCGTAATCCCTCCGCTGGCCGCTCCTTCGCCGAGATACGCCGTTTCGCCCACCTAGCCAAGGTCGGCACACCAGCCACACCAAGGGCCGCTAACCCGACCGTTTTAATATCGGGAGTCTGTATACCCTCGGCAAGCAACGCGCCTTGAGTCGCTAATGTACCACTCAGCCAGCCAGCCGTTAAAAGACCGTGCTTTGCATTTTGCTTGACTGTACGACCAGGGTCCTCTCTCTGTTTTTCAGTGAGCACAACCGCAGTACCCCCCAAGTAGGCCACCCCTGCTTCAGCCATGGGTGACATGTGTACGTCTTTAGGAATAAACTTTTCCAATCTAGTATTAACTCTATCGATAGCCCTTTTACCCACACCCGTCCCCAGTAGATCGGCCGTAGAAATTGCAGCCGCACCTTCCACCAACAAGGTAGCTGCCCCGAGTGCAGCACCGCTCAATACGGGGTTGGCATGTGACGCTACTAGTGCCGAGTACGGAACAAAGCGCATGGCTTCATTGAGAGGAGTTATCTCCGCAGCGACAACCGCAATCTCTAGGCTTGTTTTTGCGGCAACAAGCCTACCACGCATGCCACCTGTATTAGAGAGCTCTTGATGCACACCACTCTCGGTCCCATCAATTACCCTCTGGTTACTAACATCAGGAGTCGCAGCTACTCCTGGATCATCAGACGGATGTTGCTGTATCATTTCCATAGGATTATTCCCATGCTTTACGCGGCATCATCACTCTTGATGAGCGAGGCTTGATTTTCCCAATCGCTTGCCTGATAAACCGCAACGACCATCGCACACACTGGAGTCCCGGTACAAACGCCACCAGCTACTTCCATACTGACTGAACCAAAGTCAACACCTCTTGTACGCATGAGTGCTTCGAGACTGTCTTTGATATCATTTCGAACTGCATTTTCACTGTCACCTTCATGTTCTACAAACAAGCCTTTATGAGTCTCTGGGTCCTGCACCCATCCTATACCGGCCCACGCCTCTGCATTTGGCGTGTCGACGCGTTTCTCGGCCATGACGACATACAGCCTATCCCCCCACCCCCCCGGCATGAGTTCGCCAGGAATACCTTCACCTGCGGGACGAACTATGACCTTTGAATTCGGTGGGATTACCGAGCTTAATTTAAGTATATTGTAGTTAGCAATGCCCGAAGCATATAGGGCAGAATCAAAGGCTGCCAGAGTCGTAGAGCCAGTTCCGATACCTGAAGCTAATTGTATATTCATCGTCGTATTCCACCTTTAATGATTTATATTGGGTTTATGTTAGCATTATTCTAATGTTTTGTCAATTTGGGTTCATAATATGTTCGTGTCGCCTTTGGCGGTTCCCTGTTCATATGGAAACATACAGGTTATAAAAAAGACGCACAGACCCTTGCGATCTGTACGTCCTTCATCTGATAACGTGCTGTTACTAACTTGAAAATAGCACGGTTTACATCACAATAGCAATAGCAAAGGTAGACGGATGGTGGCGGCCCATGCCATAAAAGGCTACCTCAAGAACTGCTAGACGCCTCTTCTACGGTGTTATGCGCCCTTGCATACTCCCGAATAATTCATAGACATTTTTGCTTTTGTGATATTTATCATCATTGGTCTACAGCTCTTGACGACGATTTTGACGCGACCAAGGTAAGGGTTTTAAGGCGGCAGACCTAATCCATACACCAATACCGGTTCAATAAGTCCCCTGACAGCTGTTTGCAATGGCGCACGAATCGAGCGGCATATTCATCAGATTGGAGTGGTCGGTGCACTAGGCTTGTTTTGCTCGGATAAGCTTATTCTCCAGGAACTCAATTCCGTAGTAGAGAACGATCCCTAGAAAAGCAGTGATTGCTATGCAAGCGAAAACAAGAGGTATATTCAATGAATAATAGTTTGAGATTATGACAAAGCCTAACCCTTTGTTTGCGCTTATAAATTCGCCAACCAATGCGCCGACGACAGCCAACGAGCTCGAAACTTTAAACGCCGAAAACATGTACGGCCATATGCCAGGTATTATGAAGTACCTGACCTCTTGCAATCGTGAAGTATTGTAGATTTTTGATATACCGAGTTAATAACATCTTAGCGTACATATTATCATATGACTTTGCCGCTCGCTGATGCACTACAGGTATCGGAAAAGCATAGATTATATACTCACAGTACCGCTCCTGAGATGATAATGCCGAAAGTGTACTGTCAATATTTGAGCGTATAAATAGAGCCTTCGCGCTTCTGTATGCCCGGGCCGCGGTCTCTGACAATGACTTCGAACATATTATTGGCTTCATCGGCCCGCACTTTCACTGTAATACGCGTTTCTGATAATTGTCGTCGATACCTTACTGCACGTGGTTGAGCAACAGTGTTCTAAGCAACAAAAAGCGGCCGTTGCTAACTTCGTAGATAAGCTGCAACGAGTCGCCGAGAACGTTAAAACGCTGTACTCAGTCATTATTATCTTTGTACTGCGTGATATTGTTCGGCCACGCCCGAGCAACTTTATTGGGACAATTTAGCAGGATACAAAGACACTAGCGCCGGATTTGGCGAAGTTGCTTAATCAGAACGCAGCGCTGGCCATACGCTTCAGCATACCGGCTAGCTGGCCGATGTTGACGCAAGGGTCAGTCCGGCTCATACCTGCAGTTTTCCCGCTCGGGTCGGAGCCTTCGATGAGGTGAGCCTCAATCATGACGGCTCTTGGTGTCCGCTGCAGCGAGCCTTCGTTGACTAGTTCGACCAGGTGGTCGAAACAAGCCAATTGTCCAAGTACGGTCTTGGAGTTTTTCTTGTTGGGGTCATGTGCCTGGGTGTTACCATGGGAGCAGTCCACGCCGTATGGCAAGCCGGTCGCAATAACTTCCTGTACACCTGTTTCGAACAAATCGCTAGTTGAGTAGTTAGAGCCACCGCGCCACAGGATGGCGCCATTCGGGTTACCGGCGCTTTCCTTGAGCTTACCGGTCTGGCCATCGGGCAGGGTTACCCGGACGTGTTTTTGTGGTTCAGCGATTGTCCGCAGCGCTAGCCTGGCGGCATTGATGTCGCCGTGGTCGTCGTTCTTGCACAGGATTGGTAATTCGGCGTAGGCCGATAGTGTACGGCGCAGTCCGGTATCCTTGTTATTGCGCGCGCCAACCCAGCCTAGTGACAACAGGTCGCCGTAGCGGGCAAGTTGCTCCCGCTCCATGACTTCAATGCCCAGTGGTAAGTAGTTGTTAACGATTTGACTTAACAGGTCGCGAGCCGCTTCCGGCCGTTCTTCCTCGAGGCCGGTCCAGCCAAGGTCGGTCCGGGGTTTTGACGGTGGGCTGCGCATGATTACCAGCAAGTTATCTTCAATCTCAGGTATGCGGCGTATTTCAGCTAGCTCTTCGGCGAACCTGAGGACTGACGGTGTTCCATCAGCCAGACGGGTATCGTCGAGCGAGCATGGGCCGACAACGGCCAGGGTGCGTCGGTCGCGGCCAGCGAAAATATCGATAATCTCACGTCGGGTCTGGGCGATAGTGGTGGCCACGCCACGGACTAAAGGGTATTCTTGTTGTAGTTCGTGCGGTGTTGGCATCGTTTCGATGCCAGCCAGGTCAAGCCCGGTGTGTGGTTCGCGTAATCCTGTAAGTGCTTCTTTCATCTTGTATCTCCTTTGCCTTGGTTGTTATATAAAAAAACCGCCTGGTTGGCGGTTTTTGCTTGTTGTCGTTTGTTGTTTACGAATACATGCTTGACTTACCGCCAGTTCGGGAGCCGGTAAAAAAATAATAGTTTGTAGTCCAACATGCTTTCACAAAGCGTATACTACACCACTACTATAAATTATGCAAATATTTCAATCGCATCTAGGAACGCATCTAATTCTGCGCGGGTACCGACAGATACTCTCAGGTATCCGTCGAGGTCGTAATTACTGAGTAGCCGAACGATGATGCCTTTCGACAGTAGGTGGGCATGGACTTTGGCGCTGTCGGCGAAGGCTATTGTTATAAAATTTCCGCGGCTTGGAATGTACGATAACCCACGGGCTGCCAGCTGCTCTGCCAGGTAACGCCTGTCCGTGTCGTTCAGGGCCGCCGACTCGGCAACGTACGCCCGGTCATTGAGGGCAGCCAGGGCGGCGGCTAGTGCCAATGAGTTTGCATTGAACGGCTGGCGGATACTATTAAGAAGGCAGGCAACTTTCGGTGAAGCAACGGCATAGCCGATACGGTACCCGGCGAGCCCGTATACTTTGGAGAACGTCCGGGTTAGGATGACGTTCTGGTTTATAGCCATAAGTTCGTGGCTGGGGTAGGTATCTGTCCCAGATAGATACTCGAAATAGGCTTCATCTATGACGATGATTTGCTTTGAAATGCTTTGTACAAACTGTTTAATTCGGTCGAAGCCTATAAATGTACCCGTGGGATTGTTCGGATTGGCAATCCAGATGATTTTTGTAGTATCCGTGATGGCTTTCTGCATCGCGGCCAGGTCGTGCCCAAAATCAACTGACGGGACGATAGTATTGAGACCGCCGGCCAGCTTGGTGACCAGGGAGTAGACAAAAAATGCGTATTGGGATGAGATCGTTGTGTCACCAGGGTTCAGGTAGGCCCGGGCGATTAGGTCGAGGACGTCATTCGAACCATTGCCGACGACGATTTGCTCAGGTTCTACCTGCCAGGTTGCTGCCAGCTTATGGACCAGGTCGTCCACGTCCGGGTAGCGGTTGGCGGTTCTAGCCGCCTTACCGGTGACTGCCAGAACCGACGGACTTGGGCCGCGTGGGTTTTCATTGGAGGCCAGTTTGATAATGTCGTCTTCAGCCAAATCTGATGACTTGGCGAGTTCGTCAATTGACATCCCTGGAATGTACGGACTCAGTGAATCAAGATGGTCGGCAGCACGAGGAGAGCCGGTAGGTAGGTTGTTACTTTGCTGCGTCATTATTTAGCTCTTTGTTTAAGTCCGTTAAGGTAGTGATGAAACGTTGGCGTATCTCTGGGGCAAAAGGGTTGCCAAGTTCAATTGTCCGGTAAAGCTCGTCGCTATGAGTTTGATTGAACTTTACTAGCTCGAGAATCATAGCATAGGACGGCGTCTGTAAATCTGCTGGCTGCAGCCCCATACTGTCCAGGCCGCGGGCCAGGAAAAATGTTAGGGCGTGGATTTGCGCCATTGCTTGGTCGTGCTCGCGGGAAGTTTGCAGACTGACCCGAAGCTGCAAATTGTTTTCGAGGTAGTCGACTACTTGGCCTGCCAGTTCACCCTGTTGTTTGGTTACGATGATACTATGACCGGCAACACCGCCCTGGGCTGATTGCGGCCCGAACAACGGGTGGGTCAGTAATATACTGCGATGGTTTGGCAGAAATTCCTGGAAATACTCCTCAGGCTTTGTTTTGATGGAGCATACATCGACAACCAGGCTTTCTGGCTTAAGACGGTGGGCTAGCTCCGTAAGCAAGGCTGGGTATGATTCCAGCGGTATCGCCAAGACAATTATATCGGCGGTCGCTGCCCCGTGCACGTCAACCAGCCGGGCGTTGCGAGGTAGCGGCTTGGCCGCGGCCGGAGTTTGAGGCTCATAGATAAGCACCTGGCATGTATCAGGTATGAATCCATGAACAAAACGGCCAAAATTGCCATAACCAATGAGTGCAATCGTTTGCATAACTTCCATACTAACTCTATCCTTGCCCAATCGACAAACTAGAAATATAATCGACTATTGCATATATATCAAAATAATTGTATACATAGTGTATGGAAAATAGCGGAATCAATCGGCTACAGTCAATCGCGGTACACGAAAATGGCTCCGAAGCATCGGCCAGCATTATTGTCGGCGCCGGCTTGGCGGGTTTGGCAACGGCTATAAAACTCAAGGAACGCTGCCCGGATGAAACGGTCATCGTGCTGGACAAGCTGCATTCCCAGAGTAATACGCAGATAGCCGGCCAGCGTATTAGGGCTGGAATCAGCGGCCACCGGAAATCATCGAGTGCAGAAATACTGTCACTGCTCTCAGTCAGGAACGACGGCCATTCCACAGAGGAAATGAAGCTGTTTGCTGGTGTCGCACAGCAGGAACTGGACTATTGGCTCGACCGCGAAGACAGTATCGAATACCACGACCAATCCAATTGGTTTGGCCCTCAGCTTGGCACGGGCAACCGCGCAGGGCACGGCCGTGGCCATTCAGTATTGGCTTGGTTCCGGAAAACAGCCCAAGACCACGGCGTACACCTGGTTACTGCCTCTGTCACGAAACTCAGTATCAGCGGTGGTATAGCCGAAGCCCTCGAGGTTGCTGATGGCAAAGGCGGGGAGGCTCGGATCGAAGCTGGCAATATTATCCTGGCAAATGGATCTGCTACCGGCTCGTTGTACCATTCAACCAACCGTACGATAGATAATTCGGCGCACGAACTTGCTTATGATGCCGGCCTGGATTTAGTTGACAGTACGCTGCATATGCTACACCCCTTTGGTTTTTGTGCACCTGATGGCACACTCCGGACTGGTTGTTTCGAAACAGACCAACTCCAATCGGCGAAAGTTTTTTTGAATGGCCTCAGCAGTCGGCCAGTCTACGACGACGAGACCACCAGGTTATTGCATGAGCACAAGGCCCATTATCATTTCCCGGAGATTATGCGCCGCTTTATGCGGCACGGTTCGGTTGTTAAGCTCGAGTTTGAAGATGGCTCAAAGTTGGCCAGAGTAGGATACCATTACGGACACATGGGTATCGATACAAGTGACGGAATTAGCGTCACAGGCGTTCAAAACTTGGCGGCCGTCGGTGACGCTTCCGGGCTGGGTTATTGGACTGGGCGGAAGGAGCGTTTCCCGGGCTTTGCCCTGCTAAAATGTTTTACCGATGCCGAATTGTACGCTAGGAGGCGTGAGTCGGATGATAGTCCACTTCGAGCACGGCTGTCATTACAACCAGTCCAGCCAACCTATTCACGGGTACAGGCAGTGGGGATTAATACGCTGAATGATATCAACACCGAGCACGTATTGCAGTACGCCATTGATGCTGACCGGCGCCAGGATATTGTTTCGTCATGGGTTGGTAAGACCAGGCTGGAACAGATCGAGAGTCTCAGTCCAACGCTTGCTTCAATGAGCCTGGCGGTCGCGCTTGGCCACGCCCAGCGGTTGGCTGGCCGGCCGGATACAATCAACCAAAAGGTCGTTAACGATTATTTGGGCTCTTGATGTTCGGCCGTTTTGACAGTAGACTGGTCGTATGAATCACGACATTAACGATTTACGTAAGCAACTTGATGAAATCGACGAGCAGCTGATTGGGCTACTGGCCAGGCGTTTTGCGGTGACTGAGAACGTTGGCAACTATAAAAAACAGCACAATCTACCGGCAATTGATTTGTCGCGCGAAGCAGCCCAGTTCGAGCGGATACGCAAACTGGCACAAAATCATGGCCTCGACGATGCCTTTGCTCGACAGATGCTGCGACTGATTATTGATACAGTAGTCGCAAACCACAAACGCATCCTTGGTTCTAAGTAATAATTTTATGGTACGCGGCAATATTACGACGGTTTTTAGCAACCAAAACGTCATACTTTTTAAGTTTAATCGACTCCGGTAGCATCGGCAGCCCGAACTTGAACTGTATTCTGCGGCCAATGTAGGTCTTTTCCTGGATAGCTGTCAGGTATGCTGATTGGTCGCCGATAAAAGCGTTAAAGGTGCGCATGATGGCAGCGACCGGGCCGTAGATAGTACGTATGTTGTGGCTCCTAACTTCTTCGGATGCACCTTTGACAAGTTCGGTTACAGCCTTGTCGTCCTTATCGGCCAGTGGCACATGCAGAGAGAAGTCATCGCTATGGTTACCGAAGATTGAAACATCCCGGGACTGCAAGTTGGGCGCGAACCGTTTGGCATAAAATACCGCTCTAGCGATGTCCGCCTCCAGCCCGATACCGTACACCTGGAAGGTGCGCTGGCTGCGCTCCTCGGTTTGGGAAGCCTCATAAAAATCGTAGGACAGATAATCGACTGGGTTAGTAATGACAAAAACCGTACCGGTAAAGCCGGCTGTGGCGGCAATCTGGGCGTAGTGCCGGATAATGACCGAATGCTGCTTGAGACGTTTCCAGCGTTCCGGCACACCCTCTATACTCTGGCTGCTATCAGTTTCCCGGAAAGATATAAAGACAATCGACGACCGCCGAAACAGGTCGAGCGCGGAATCGTGACTGATAAAGATGTCGTTCCGGTCGTTGTACAGCGCGTGGTTGAGGTCTATGGCCAGCCCCAAGGCCTTTTCTTTGGACCGGTTGTACAGGTGGATATGGTTGATCATTGGGACTTTGCCGAGCTCGTTACTGAGGGCGGTGCCGATGGCGCCAATTCCAATCACGCCAACATCGAGTGGGCTATCAACCGGTCGGGTGCGCTGCATGATGACCAGCAGCGTTTCAGCGACGTAGGACGGCTCGTGAGGAAGTGTCGGCAGCACACAATAAAAGGATATGGCCGATTGGTTGCGCAGCCAAAACTGCGACAGCCAGGCTACCTGGTCATCGTTCATGTCATCAAAGCAGGATGCGACGTAGGCTCCGAACTCCGAGTCGTTCGGCACGAACGCATCGCGGAAAAAAATGTCTTTTTTGGCCAAGAAAATTATGCCGCTGATGTAGCAGGGCGCGGTATGTCTGATTTCCGGGGCGTAATTTAGGTCGCTGGCGTACAGTTTGTCGCCAAGTTTCTCCACCGCTACCCAGTCGCTGGATAGGTTTCCAGCGCCTGCAATCGAATGCAAGGAGTCGGCCAGCGTACTCTTGCCCACCCCCGATGGCCCGGCGACCAGGAAATACAGCCCGTCAAGTTCCAGTAGCACGGCGTGCAGAAAGCCGACTGTATCAGAAGTCTTTTCCAACGAAATCGCGATACGGGCCTGCTTTTTCCGCTTTTCCTCCGGCAGATCAGCATAAGAAACGATGGTCGTAGCTGATGGGAGACTGGCCAGTCGGCTGGATAGTGTAAATTTCTTAGTGCTCATAGGTAGTGTTCCTTAAATGGCATATTCTACATTATGCTAAATGATTTAAATTAAGCAAGGAAACGCGCCAGTCTTTACAATATCGTTGCAATCTGGGTAATATAGACTATGCAAGAAGACTGGAAGGGCTGACTATGAAAAAAACGCTCGATAACGTAGGCTATTTCGGAATCGAAGGATCGTTCACGCATAGTGCTGCTTTGGCGTACTTTGGACAGAAGAAACCGTTAGTACCCCTAGCGAGCTTCGAGGAAATATTCCGGCGAGTGCGTACTGGGACAATAGCTTATGGCATCGTCCCGATCGAGAATACACTCGCCGGTTCTTTATATGACAACTATGATTTGCTGGACAAATACGACCTTAGCATCGTCGGTGAAATAACCTGCAAAGTCGAGCACTGCTTGCTGGTGACCCCAGGTTCTAAAGCAAGCGCCGAAACTGACTACAAATCTCTCAAGTCGATATATTCGCACTCCAAAGCCTTGGAGCAATGCTCGTTATTCCTTGAACAGCACCCATGGATAGAGGCCATCCCCTATTTGGACACGGCAAACGCCGCCCGTTTTGTCGGCCAGCAAAACGACCCGAGCCTGGGCGCGATTGCCAGCGGCCGGAACGCCGAGCTTTCCGGCCTCAAGATTGTCAAAGAACATATTGAAAACAACAAGTATAATTTCACGCGGTTCTTGATAATTGCCGCCAAACACATGACCGACAAACACGATGCCGACAAATGTTCGCTGGTGGCTCGGCTGCCACATGTTACCGGCAGCTTGAGTCAAGTCCTAAACCTACTGATGTACTGGCAATGTAACCTGACCAAGATTGAGTCGAGGCCAATACCGGGCCACCCATTCGAGTACGTATTCTACCTCGATTTCCTGTTTTCGGCCGAAAAGTATGACATCCAGGATATCGTCGACGCAGTCCGTGCCAAGACTGACGCGTTGCGTACGCTCGGCGTTTATAAGAGCGAGTCAACCCGTTTCGCTGAGGCCAATCAGTGATGCAATGTATCAAACGTAGCATGGAGTACATTTTTACTTCTGTGCCAGTCCGGTATACTGACTAGTAACCCCCCTAGTAAATTAAGTAAATTACGTAATAGACAAGGAACAAGACGACACTATGACACTATCAGAAGAATTGACCTGGCGCGGACAAATTAAGGACACGACATTCGCCGACGTTTCGTGGCTGGACAAGCCGAAGGTGTTTTACCTCGGC
>JAYTAB010000055.1:0-4418 GCA_043737735.1 Candidatus Saccharimonadota bacterium
CTCAGACGTGATCAGATGAGATGCAGAAGGTATTTTCTGTGGCGTCGGCGTATCTTTAGATACGGCTACGACAGAAAAATAGCTTATGCGCTCATCTGACGCGGCTGAGGTGTGCTAGGCTTGCGTAAGGTAAGTTATAACAAGATTTGGGAAAAATCCGACCCTTGTGCGGGGTCGGATATGTTCGCGGGGTCTGCACAACTTCCCTATTGAGGTTAGTCTTTGCGGGGTTGGGTGAATTTCTCGTGGACGGCTTCGTAGTCGTAGAGTTCGGATTCGCTGAACCAATGAGGGATTTCTAGGCCCGCTTCGTCGCTGTCGGCTGAGGCGTGAATGACATTGGATACGCTGCGGCCGCTAGCGTCGGCTGCGCCGTAACTAACGTGCGCGTAGTCAGCACGAATTGTGCCGGGGATAGCCGACTTGGGTTCGGTGGAGCCGACCATTTTGCGGACAGTTTCGACGGCGTCGACGCCTTCTAGGACTATGGCGATAACTGGACCATCAAGCATGGTCTTGAGCTGGTAATCGAAGATCTTCTCACCTTTGCGAGTTTTGAGCGTTCCGATGCCTTCGTAATGCTTCTGGTAGTGATCGTAGTCGGGTTGCAACATCTTGGTTCCAACGATTTTGAAGCCGGCTTTTTCAAAGCGACTGAGGACTTCGCCGACGATTCCGCGTTGTACGGCGTCGGGCTTGAGGACAATAAGGGTTCTTTCCATAAGTGCATAGTTCCTGTTTAATTATGGCTATTGTAACAGATATGGGCCGTCACATCCACGACATCCGACCGAACTACCCTTTGACGTCATCTGGTTATCGGGTGATTGGCAAGCTGAAGACTGTGCCGCTTCCACCCGCCACGGTCGTAGGCATGTGCCCGTCCCATTTTTCGATGGCTTGAAGCTGGAGGTATTCGGGGGTCAGCGTCTTGGCCTGAACGTCTTGGGCCTGGGCCCTCGTCGTGGCTGTCTGTAGTTCGTATTGGGCTTTTTGGGCGTTCTGCTGGGCGACTTGCTTTTGTTCGATGCTCTGATCGAAGGCTGTTGAGAAATTGAAGTTGACGATCGAAACGTTGTCGATAGTGATGCCGCGTGCGGTCAGCTTGGATGCTAGCTTGTCGTTCAGGGCCTTTTCAACCTCGCTGCGCCGTGAGATCAGCTCGGCAGCGTCATATTTGCTGGTGACTGACTTGATGCTCTCCTGCAATATCGGGTCGATAACGACCGTCGTGTAATTGGTGCCGACCTCGACGAAGACTTTTTTGGCGGTCAGCGGTGTCAGATGATAATTGAGTGCGATGGTGGTGGTGACGGTCTGCAAATCCTTGGAGGCGGCTGATGCGTCTTGCTGAACCTTTTGGGTTTTGATGTTCATCTTGGTGAGATGCTGAATCGGCCACGGCGCCTTGATAATGATACCGCTCGGGTTCTCGCTGATGACCCTACCGAACTGCGTGATGAGGCCGACCTGGCCTACCCCGACTACTCTGAAACACAGGGTAAAGAATAATACGACTATGACTACTGACGCGGCTGCATACAGTGCTGACTTTGGTGGTTTGGGTAGTGTGGGTGTTTTGGGTTCCATGTACGTCCTTGTAAAGTTATGATTCTATTTAACAAGTATACTACACAGCGACCGGCTACTGCTGACCCACATTCACTTTCTGCTCACGTGAGCTGTGCGCGCGACTCAGCATTTTCTGCATCCAGGAGGGTTGCTAGTGCCACAGGATGGCCAGCGGGCCACCTGTAGAGCGCACTCCTGGGGCAGAAAGTGCTGATGTCGCGCATATCAGGAGAGACTAAGAGTGAATGTGGCTCAGGGTCGCACAATGTTACAATTAAGCATATGCAGTACAGCAAAGCGAAAACTGATTTCCTGGAATATCTCGAGGTGGAGCAAAACCGGTCGCAGAAGACTATCGCCAATTATGACCACTACCTGACGCGGCTGAGTGATTTCGCTGGGGATATCAAGATTAGCGATATAGACGCTGAGCTGGTTCGGAAATGGCGGCTGTGGTTGAACCGACTGGGGTCGAACTACGCTGACGAACTGCAGAAAAGCACGCAGAATTATCACTTGATCGCGCTGCGTAGTTTCTTGAAATTTTGTGCCAAACGCGACATCCCCGCCCTGCCGTCGGACAAGATCGAGCTGGCCAAAACAGTCCGGGGGCAAGTGACATTTTTGAATGAAGGCGAGCTGGCTCGGCTGTTTGATCAGCCGCCGCTGGACACTATCGCCGGGCTGCGCGACCGGGCGATACTAGAGCTGCTGTTCAGCAGCGGGCTGCGCGTGTCGGAGCTGGTCGGGCTCGACAAGGATCACATCAACCTGAAACGGCGTGAATTCATGGTGCGCGGTAAAGGCCAGAAGGATCGTCCGATCTTCATCAGTGAGACGGCAGCGAACTGGCTGCAAATGTATATCGACAAGCGACAGGACAACACCAAGCCACTCTTCGTGCGCTACGGCGGGCGAAAAACGGTCGACCTGACCGGTAATTATCATCGCCTGACGGCCCGCAGTGTGCAGCGTCTGGTGGCTCATTATGCTCTGCTGGCCGGCATCACCAAACGAGTCAGTCCACACACTCTACGACATTCATTTGCGACAGATTTATTGATGAACGGTGCTGATTTGCGTAGTGTGCAGGCTATGTTGGGCCACAGCAACATCTCGACTACTCAGATCTACACCCACGTGACCGACCCGCATCTCAAAAAGATTCACGAGCAATTTCACGACAAACACTCAAACTAAAAACTACGGTCGTACGCGTAACTGCCGACACATAGGATTGTTGTCATCCTGGCCCTGGATGTCGGAGGGGATTTCGAAGTACTTGTCGGCAATGCTGAATCGCTTGCAAATGGAGCTGGCAGATTCAAGCGGGAAATCGGGGGAACTGTTGGATGGTGTCAGAGCCAAGCGAACCTGGATTCGTCGGAGGACATCCTGGGCTTTGCCGGTGACGTCGATTTGGGCCTGGGCGCTGGCGAGCTTCAGGCTGTTTGCGCCTTGTTTGGCGCTAATTTCGACCGAACCCGAGGCATACATTGCTGACAAACGTAGTGCATAATTGCGTGCTCCACCACCTGGCATGCCTCTGATGTCGATATCACAGCTAGTCGTCGTGCATTTCATAGGAGTTACAGTACCGTCGATGTTGTTATGGTTTTGTGACGACGGTGCCCCGCCACCGTTCCTAATCGGGTACAGGAAAACGGTTTTTTGATTGGCGGTAGCGGTAGCCCGATTGAGTTCGCTAGCGTCTGTCCGTACCATGTCCATCCGCAGCACACCGTACGGGCAGGTCCAGGCATTGCCGGAGCTCTTGGAGAAATTACCAGACGCCGGTACTGCTGCGGCACATGTTGCTACCGACGTCGCGGCAGGCTTGGCTTCCCACTTGATATGCATGTCAGTTATTGGTCCTCCATCGGGCTCGATAGGAACAACTACCGAATGTTCACCGGCTGTCAGTTCGTGTCTGATATTGGTCAGTTTGGTGTTGATGAGCAGGCAGGAATAGGAAACGCCATCAGCGATTTTTGGCTCAAATCCGTAGTTGGTATCGGTTGATCGGGTTTCACACTCCGTTTTGTCGACAACCGGCTGGCCGGCTGCTACCCTGTCCATGATCTCCTTGCGGGCATCATTGACGCCACTCTCTGCAGCGAAGAAGGCTTGTGAGCTGAGCTGGCGATCGAGTGACTGTCTAGACTCGCGGCGAGATATTTGCGCGAAACCGAGGACAATAAGACTAATGACTAACATCATGATCATGGTGACCATGATGGAGACCATTCCGGTCTGGTTAGTTGAGCTGCGATGCGAACGCGGATTGGAGGTAATAGTGGCAATGGAATGCGTCATATTTATGAGTATACCATAAGCATCACGACCGAAACTACAACTATATCTGACTAGACTTCTCCCACAACCTACCTCGTGGCTGTTGTCGCTTTTCAGGAGTAAGCTAGTGGTTTTTTGGGTCGAAACGTAGCCGTAGCTACGTTTCGGGACAACGAAACTGCTAGATTGCCCTGACAAAGTGGCTGCAGACCGGGGGAAGGTGCGCGCGCATCTCCGCGTCCACCGCGAGATCGTCCGCCGCCACCGCTTCTACGAGGTCGAGCACATTCGAACAGGTCATTGCAGCAGTTCCCGCAGGCGACGCTTGGCACGGTACAGGTGGGTCTTCACGGTGCCGATCGGAAGATTGAGCGCCTCGGCCAGCGCGTCGTACTGCACACCCTTCAAGTAATGCGCGGCAATCAGTACCCGGTAGTTGTCCGGGAGCTGCGCGATGGCCTTCTCGAGCCGATCACGCAGCTCGATGTCCGCGAACGCGCTGTCGGAGGCCCCGGGCTCGCGCCAGCCCTGAACGTCGAGCGGCACCTCGG
>JAYTAB010000056.1:0-9181 GCA_043737735.1 Candidatus Saccharimonadota bacterium
GTCTCGTACAGCAATAGCGTTAATTACTGTATGTCTAGCTAGATTCTAAAAGGCGATTGGAGTAGTTCAAGATCGGTACGAGCCATAGCTATGATCTGGTTTGTATTGGTCTCTAACTGTTCCCTGTCAAGCGATGTAGTACAGAAGGCAGTGAAATTTCGCTCGACTCCTTCCCCTGGCATCAGGCCGCTAATGGTGTCGGTACCTTGGAATATGACATTAGATTCTATGATTCCATTGATAAGTGTAGCAAGCGCATAAACTTCCTCGAGGGAAGCCGTATTGTATACGAGAGCATCTGGATTTACAGTTACTTCTGTGCCGAATTCATCAATTGCGTTAAGTTGTGTAGTTAATTGTGCTAAAAAGTCCGCGGGCAAAGGTTGCTGTTCGGCTATTCGCTGAGTAGGTGGCTGTATAAATTCTGTCATGTCTATAACTTTTGCACATGAGCATAATGGAGTCAATACCTCCATGGACAGGACAAAGCAGTTATGCTACAGTATTATTCATGAAACTGAGCAACCGTTTCGTACCAGTTAAATCCTTGCTTGCTCAACACTCTACTTATTGGGGCTAATGCCCTGTTATCAAAAATACCATCTGAATCTATACATTTACCTATTTGAATAGAGGAGTTTACTATGTCCGCCATCGGAATACTTGGCGGTATGGGCCCTCAGGCAAGTGCGCGATTGGTCGAGCTATTGGTGGCAAAGACGCCCCGATTCGTACCTAATCCGTTGTTAATCCTGGATAGTGAATACCCGGAGATTATCCATTTGTCTGTCCCCGTACCGAATTTCATATCAAACAAAAAGAACATGGAAAAGGCAAAAGAGATATTGATCGAAAGAACGATGCTTCTTGAGAACTCTGGGAGCACCATCAACTGTATTGCTTGTAATACGGCTCATTTGTTGCTGCCCGAATTGCAAAAGGCGACTACCGTGCCGTTCCTATCGATTCCGAAACTTGTTGCGGATCGGGTGCGCGTGAGGGGGTTCGGGAAGGTGGGGCTATTGGCCACGCCGAGCACGATATCGTCCACTCTGTACGATGATGCGTTGGATAGCACGGTAATACTCGTCAGACCAGATGATCTGTTGATAGCTACGCTGGAGACATTGATCGTCAGGCAACTCAGAGGCGATATTTCATCGCAGGACAGGGTGAGTTTCAGGCGAATTGTGGCTGAATTTGCCGCGGAAAACGAACTAGATGCCGTAATCCTTGGTTGCACTGAGCTCCCGGTCATATTTGGCGCGACAAATGACTCCAGGATAATCGATACACTGGATGTTTTGAGCGATGGTTTGCTGGAGGTGTATTTCAGCAAGTCAAGTGTCCGTGTTTGAAGTTGTATAGCAGACGCTATCGCAGCTACTTTTCGATCGTCAATGAGTAGTTGTCGGAGTTGAGTTGAGCTGTGCAAATCGCACCTATTAAAACGTCGCCTTTGACGGTATGCTGCCCACCCATCTCTGGATCAGGGTCATTGTACGAGTATAGTCCGTCCGAGAAACCGGTTATCACTATGGCGTGCTCAATGGCTTTGCCGTCGACGGCATTTGACTCATAGTTCTTTGTATCAGGGTTATAGCTCGCGCGAGGGTAGTCATACATGTAGTTGAAGCTGATTATGGCCAAGACTGGCCCCTTGGCCAGTAGCTCTTGTAGTAGCTCATTTGTGCACTTTACGACGCTTACAGCGCCACCTGATCCGAGGAATGAGGCGTATGCATTAATAAGCAACGGTGCGTAAGGCGTTCGGGCGGTGCTGACGCCATGCTGCTGTATCTTGATGACCTCGGCCAGCAACTGTTCTTGGGTGAGAGACGCCCAGCTACGATCAATAATCTGCGTATCGAAAACATGCATTGTTACCGAGACACCACGAGTCTTCCGGAGTCAGGTTCCAATTACAGATTCAAATTCGACATTTGCGCGAGGAGTCAAAGCTCAGTCGAAGTGTGTGGACTAAAATTCTCAACGTTGGCGTTACAACAGCCCAAAAATGGGAGAGTGGTAAAACGCATCCGGATGGTGCTGCGCTAAAGCTGCTCAACCTTGTACGAACGAATGGCGTTGCAATGCTGTTGGGCTAGGGCGAGCTATCAATATCCAATCTTGTTCGTAGTTGCCGCTCAGCCGCATCCCACTGCTTGCTTTTGTCTGCTTCGGCAGCTCGTTCTGCTGTGCTGCCATCAAACATTTTTTTGAAGTCTAGCGGTTCAATATCTTTTGGAACATCCACGCCCAAGGCTCTGAGCATCACTTGGCCGGAGGTAGTCGCAATCTGCGACAAGCTTGCGCCGAGCATTCCGCGCTTAACGGATTCGGGAATAGCCGAACACGGAATCCCTGTTGGTACCTGGCATGACAAAAATGTATCTTCCCTCGATACCTCACATACGGCCTCGTCCAATGCCGTTACGCCCATACGGTATTCTTGTCCGAGTTCATCATATGCCGACGCTACTGCATCACCGACAAACGCATAGTCCGCATCCTTATTTGGGTTACCACCTTCGGTCAACACATACATGTGAGGTGCGTAATCTCGTCCACTCGAATCCCCACCGCTAATACTTGGCATAAAGAGATAATACCATACTATGGAAGTCCGGTGGGACAGCGCACATCTGCACTCGTGCTCGGTGCAAGCACCTGTGCGCGGGCTGGATGACCGAATCCACGACTTTTGTATTTTGCTAAAGCAAAATCCAAGTCGTGGAACCAAGTCGCACAGAACGACCATACAAAAAGCCCCAGCGACGCTGAGGCTTTTTGTATGGAGGGTCCAGTGGGACTCGAACCCACGACACCCTGCTTAAAAGGCAGGTGCTCTAACCGGCTGAGCTATGGACCCGCGTCAGACGAACGGGAAATTACTCCTTACATTATGCGTATTTTTGACAATAAGTCAATCGGGACTTCGGGGGCTGAATCTCAAAAACTGCGCCGATAGCCGTCCAGGATCCAGAAGGTGGTTCCTGTACCTATGGAAGACCCGAAGGTAACCGTAGCGGTATTGCTGAGCTGGACAGTCTGGCCGACGAGGGCGCCGATACCACCACTGTTTTTGAGGGCAACGCGTGTCCAGCGGGCGTAGAAGATGCTTTCGGTTGCGCTGGCGGAATTATCGAGAGATATAGTTTCGTCATTCCTGGAATTGTAGAGGTCTGTACCAGTTACGTCGGTGCAGTCGGGAGAACAACTCGCTCGACTCCAGTACGTAATGATCTTCATGCCTGTTTGTGAGGAATTGCTTACGAGGGACACGCTGTTGCTGAATTTGGCAGACAGCCCATCAACCATGACGTTTGGTATTGTCGTTCCCAGGCTGGTCGCTACAATCATCTGAGCCGAATTAGTCATATCGAGTTTGCCGGTTATCCAGACATCGCCGTTGATGGTAACCTTGCAACTTTTTGATACGGTAACGTTACCAGTTATTTTGACGTTGGCGGGCCAGTTGCGGGTCGCGCCATTGGAGTTACAGGAAGCGGCGGCGGCAGTGAGCGTGTTTGTGGCGGCAGTTTTCTGGGCGGCGCGGTCGTGTGGGGGTAGTGCTTGAACTGCAACAGCACCACCGGTGAGCCCTATGTCGCTCGTACCTGCGCCGTTGGTTTGGTTGTTAGCCTTGACGGTTCCGTAGATATGAGCCGAATTGCTTAGGGTAATCGGCTCGCCGTTTTCTCCGTTGGCACAGAGTCGTGGGTAGGTGATGTCGGCGGGGTCGGGGCAGTTCTGGTGGGCGACCTCGACTCGTACGGGACCGGTGCTTAACCCTATCTGAGCAGTGTTGGACATTTCTATTTCGCCGTTCACGAGTACATCGCCACCGACGATCTTGGCACTGTTGGACATGAGTAGACCACCGACGCCAGTAACGATACTGTAGCTTCCGGACTGTACAGGACGGAGATCGGCTTTGATGGTTTTGGTGCTGGACGCCGTCGTGCTAGTGGCTGGCCGGTAGGTTCGCCCGACCGATGTGAGAGTTTTGCTAGTAGCACTATTGACTGTCAGGGTGACCTGGTAGGTTGTGCGCACATTATTCTCGTTTTGTAACTCTATTTCGCCGCCGGTATCTGTCCATGTTGGATCGACGTTTATCTGCTGTAATGCATAATCCAGGCCTGCGTCAGAGTTGAACTGTGAGTACGTCAGCGACTGGTCTTTGCGGGCTACCTGTAGGCTCGATACGGCTAGATTCATGTAGAGAGCAGTGATCAATATCAAAAATGGCACAACGATGATCAATGAAATCAATGCGGAGCCGTTTTGATCATTCATCCGGAAATGTAGTATTTTCATAAGAATTTATTCCTAAGCGTTACGCGTATAGTATTGTCAAAAACTAGTGGGTCGCCGAATGTATCGCGCTCAAGCATCAAGTCAATCCTTACGGACCTGGCCAGGAGTGGGTCGGTAATGAGCGCATTGTCCTGATCGTATAGTGTGAAGTTCATGTCTTTGACAAACTGGGTGAGCTCGCGGTCAGCCACGCAAATACTACTGGCGATACTGGCCGGGCAAGAATTGTGTGTCTTGTTGCCCACCGCATCTGGGTTGGCCAAGCTACGTTTATATAACACGTCGCCGTCTTTGAAATACACCAACTCGTTGTTGTATGGCTCCCCTGTGTCGCTGTCGATGATATATTCTCCTGACGAATCTGTTGCGGGCACGGCAATAATGATTACGAAACTGGTGTTGTTGGAATTCCAGCCGCCCGATGGTCCATTGGGGTCGACGATTGTGTTTGTCTGGCGTACGCCGGCTCCATAACGAAGTTCTTCGACAGTTGAGCGAAGCAAGTTTTGCGAATCAATGGTCATATCGACCAACAAATTGTTGCGTGTGATGATGACCAGATAATTTGTAAAGACACCGATCAAACTTACAGAAATAAGTCCTATCAGCGAGATACTAATAAGCAGTTCGACTATTGTGAAGCCAGCTTGGCGGGGTGTGGCGCGTGTATTCATGTGCTTAAAATTGCCCCACACCGAGCTCTCCGATCAGTGTTGTGTAGGTATGTGTACGGGCGGCTCCTTGCTGGTTGTAGGTTATCGTCATGTGGATCTTCTTGATAGCGGCGGTATGCGTGCTGACCACTAGGCTACTAGACCGTGGGCGCACCAGTTCTGTCGGAAGTTCGCTGGTAATATCGGTCGTGCCGACTGGTAGGCCTAGATAGCCCTGACTTCTGAGGGCTTCGATCTTCTGCTCGGCAAAGGCATTGGCGACTATTACGTCTCGGCTGCTTTGGCTGAGATAGCCGTGGGATACGACGATGGTGTTGAGGCTGATGATGAGTACGGCGCCGACTAGCAACGTGATTAGCAGCTCGACCATCATGTACCCGGATTGATTTTTCGCCTGCTTTATCATTACACTTAATATAACACTTATGCTTGCGTCTGTGTGAGTGGCTGATATTATCATCAAGATGAGACGGTTGCTCGGCCACCGGTTTCGGCGGACGACTTTGGTGGCTGTGTTTTGTGCGTCTGTGCTGGGTGGGATCGGGCTGGCTCGGGGGATGGCTTTTGACGAGGGTTTGTTGGCTATCGGCGGGGCATTGCTGTTGGTGTGTTTGCGACAGCAACGATTGGCTGCTCTGCTGGTGGTTATATTGTTTGGAGTTTCTGTCGGTGGCCTGCGCGGTACTGCATATATGGACAAATTGTCGCAGTACGATGCTATACACAACCAAAATGTGGTGCTCATCGGCACGGCTGCCGATGACGCCGGATACGGTAAACAATCGCAACTGTCGTTTGATCTGACGGGCGCCCGAGTTGACGGCTCTGGCTCTGAAATACGCCAGCCGCTGGTCGGCAAAATAGGTGTTAGTGGATTTGGTGCCAATACTATTTTCCGTGGCGATACGGTGCGGGTGGAGGGCAAACTTCGCCCCGGCAAAGGCTCTCGCCAAGGCTATATGAGCTTTGCGAAACTGTCGGTGGTGGCGTCGAATCCGACGCTTATCGATACTTTTCGTCGCAAATTTGGGGCGGGCATGCAATCGGCCTTGCCGGAACCGGCGGCGTCGTTCGCGATGGGGCTGCTGATAGGTCAAAAGGCCACGCTACCGGACGGTGTATACAATGATCTAGTCATGGTAGGATTGGTGCATATCATCGCGGTTTCCGGATATAATTTGACGATAATTCTGCGGGCTTGCCTGCGTCTGCTTGGCAATCGTTCGAAGTATCAAACATTTGCCGTGGCCATCACGCTCATCAGTGTGTTTTTGCTGATCACAGGTGCCAGCGCCTCGATCGTGCGAGCGTCCATCGTCAGTGCACTCAGCCTGGCGGCCTGGTATTACGGCCGAACGTTCAAACCGGTTCAGTTGATTTTGATGGCGGCTGCGATCACCAGTTTCGCTAGTCCGCTGTATCCGTGGGGCGACATAGGATGGTACCTCTCGTTTTTGGCTTTTTACGGCGTGCTGGTGATCGCGCCGCAGGTACATGCGCGGTTTTTGCGCGGACGGTTTCAGAATTCGGTTATCATCGGCATTGCTCTGGAAAGCCTGGCCGCAGAGATAGCGACATTGCCGCTGGTGCTCTACATATTTGGGCAATTATCGGCGGTCAGTTTGGTCGCAAATGTATTGGTAGCGGCTTTTGTGCCGTTGGCCATGCTGCTGTCGCTGGTGGCGGGGCTGGCTGGCATGCTGATCACGCCGATTGTCGGCTGGTTCGCCTGGCCGGCCACGATATTATTGACCTATATGCTCGACGCGGCGCACATATTGGCCAGTATTCCGCACGTATTCCGTGAGAATGTTTACATCACGCTGACCGGCATGATCGCCATGTACGCTGTGGTGGTGGCGATTAACTTCCTGCTGAATTCGCGGCTCAAGCGTGACCCTGCTATAATGACGGCATTACGCGAAGAACATACGCTGTTGCAACCGGCTTTTGCGCGCAACCGGGACTACGATTCCGAAGAAATCGTGGCAGAAAAATAGAGGAGGAGACATACCATGTCCGGACATAGTAAATGGTCAACAATCAAACGTGAAAAGGGCGTCAAAGACGCCGCTCGTGGAGCCGTATTCACTAGGCTTGGCAACGCGCTGGCTATGGCGGCCCGTAGCGGGACCGACCCAGATACTAATTTTTCTTTGCGTCTGGCGATTGACAAAGCCAAAGCCTCTAACATGCCGGGCGCCAACATCCAGCGTGCCATAGACCGCGCTAAGGACAAAAATGCCGCTGAGCTCCACGAAGTACTGTACGAAGGCTACGGACCGGGCGGGGTGGCCATATTGGCCGAATGCGCTACCGACAACCTCAACCGCACCTATCCGGAAGTGCGACTGGCTTTCAGCAAACACGGTGGCAACATCGCCGAGAAGGGCGCTGTCGCCTTCCAATTTGACCGGAAGGGGATGATCCGCGTCCGAGGTTCCGGTGACGACCTGCTGATGCAAGCCATCGAGGCTGGTGCCGAAGATGTCCAAGAGGAAGAGGCAGACGAGGGCGGCAAAGAATCTGTTATCTACACCGCGCCCACCGACCTGGCTCGAGTCCGCGACTCACTGAAAGTGGGGGGCGTCGAAATCACCGAAGCCGAACTGACCTACGTCCCCAACACCACTGTCGAAGTCACCGACGCCGTGACGGCGGGCAAAATCATGCGCCTGATGGACGCCCTAGAAGTCCTCGACGACGTCTCCAGCACCCACGTCAATTTCGAAATCCCCGAAGAACTCCTGGAGGCCTAATGAAACACCGCAAAGGACAATTCTAGGCGGGCTAACCGCTCTGCGCGAATAGCCGCAAAACCACTGTATAATACCCGCAGCCTGCGGCTATTATTGTGCTATAATGCGGGTATTATGAGTGCGCCAAAAGTGATAAAAGTGACAAAGCGTCAGCAAATAGTCCTAGACCAGTTAAGGCTTCGAGGTAGTCTAAGTAGCAAAGAGCTATTGGAAGGCCTGGTGCAAGCTAGCTACCCCGTTTCCGAGGATAGCTTGACGCGGGATCTGTCCCAGCTCAAGACAATTGGCTTTCAGGAAAGTAGCGGCAAGGGGCCTGCCAGGCGGCACAGTCTGAGCGACAAGGGTTGGTTGCTATCACCCATGGACGGAGCTACTTTCGATGCATACCTATCCCAACCCCGTCCACCTATTCGCTATGACCGAGAGGTGGTGGCCAGGCTTTTGTCGGTTCCGATTTTTGACACGACCGAGTCGGTGCAGCTGGCCGAGATGCAAAAGACTTTTAGTGGCTTCATGCAAGCCGTCGATACTCAGACCCGCGAGCGCTGGTATCAAAAATGGCTGATAGAATTTGCCTGGAAATCGAGTGCGATCGAAGGCAATACTTACAGTGTTCTCGAAACAGAGACGCTACTGGTTGATAACATTGAGGCCGCAGGCAAATCCCACGCCGAAGCCCAGATGATAGTCAATCACCAGACTGCAGTGCGCTATTGTGATGATAATCCACAGGCGCTTATCGCTCCGACCCTGAGCACCGTCGAGCACATCTACCGCTTACTGGTAGAAGGGCTAGACGTAGCCAGCGGTTTGCGTACACATGCTGTCGGCATCAGCGGCTCGGTCTACAAGCCGATCAGCAGCCAGCCACGCATACAAACAGAGCTGGAGTGGTTGCTCGGACAAGCTGCTACGGTGAAAGACCCGTGGTCAAAAGCCGTAATTCTACTCATGGCTTTATCGTATATCCAAGCTTTTGCCGATGGCAATAAGCGCACGGCGCGGGTTGTGGCCAACGGCGTACTGAGTGCGCACCATTTGCCACCACTTATCTTTGCTACCATCGACCCAACAGCATACCGGCGGGCTTGCTTGGCTTTTTACGAGCTTGGCAGCCTGACGGCTATCCAGGACGCTGCGCTGGATTCCTGGCGGCAGACAATCGACCAGATTTGATTACCCGACGCCCATGGTCAGCAGGGCGGGGCCGTCTATTGACAAGTCAAGACCCCTTACGTTACACTGTAATCACAAACATGCAGTACGAATACTGTCCGGATGGATGGGTGCCCGCAAGGGATAGTCTGTTCCAACCGCTGCCACTCGAAAGGGTGGCACGTTGGTTTTCTAGGGTACTGATAGCTTCATAGCTGTTCAATGACGTCAGCTTTTTCAAGTTTGTCTTTCACGCGTTTAAAGTGCTTA
>JAYTAB010000057.1:0-27142 GCA_043737735.1 Candidatus Saccharimonadota bacterium
CCCCAATGAACCCCGCGCCGCCTGTGATGAGTAATTTCTTCATATACCAATAATACCCGCCCCCAGGTCTATTTGTCCGTTGTAGTTTGCGATAATGCCGCTAGTAGCGAATTTCACAACACATGCATAGGAGTATGATTAGACCCGCACGCTAGCACTGGCATTGCGGACCGGAGATTTCCAGGTTGTCTTTCCTGAACGCAAACTCTCCGGCAAGCCCCTTAGTTTGAAGGCCGATTGAACCATGGCCAGGTAATCGACTATGGCTAATGCATACAATACTATATACATTGCAGGAGCATAAGCGCTCAAACGTAGCCTGTCCTTGATACTCACGTGATCACTGGCCCACGTATTAAGAATGAGGATCGTCGTAAAAACGCATATAGCTAGCGCAACTGTCGCCTGATCATTGCTAACAAAACATATGTATAGGATATAGCCGATGATTAGCGGCTCGATAAGCAAGCCTATTTCATACAACAAAGTCATCGGAAGCAAGAACCAAGTCAATTGTTTTGTGTATTTTTTGTCCGTTGCGAAAAAGAGACCTCTATTTTTATAGAAAGACTGCAGACGACCGTATTTCCACCTAAAACGCTGCTTTAGTAAGCCTTTATACGATAGGACCGGTTCGGTGTAGGTAATGGCGTCCGCTGCAAAGATGATTCTATTTTCCTTGTTACCGAGGGTGATAATTTTCATCGTTAAATCTATGTCTTCTGTCATTGTGTTTGAATCATAAAAAGAAACCTTCTCGATTATACTTCTACGAAAAGTAGATCCGACGCCACCAATAATGTATTCCATATTCATGAAGGTATGCGCTTTTTTGAAGTGATGCGAGAATAGATATTCAAAACGCTGAGCAAGCCCAAGTATTGTTCCATTTTCGATAATATTAACGTTTGAAGCTGTCGTTGCAACACGCTTATCACGAAAATACTGCGCTGAGTTCTTGATGCAATCGACGTGCACTATCGAGTCAGCATCGAGGCACATGATCAACTGCCCCGTCGCACGATGTTTGATCGCGTAATTTAAGGCCTCTGCCTTGCCTCTATTCGACCTTGTTACGAGGCGAATATTTGCGATGTTTCGGTTTTTAGCAGCAAAGCTACGTACAAATTTGGCGGTATTGTCTGTCGACCCATCATTTGCGACAATGATCTCCATCCTGGATTTGGGATAATTGCTTGCCATGACAGATTTTAGGGTTCGTATGATCACCTCCCCTTCGTTGTGGGCAGGGATAATAACACTGATTCTTGGTCGGTAGTAGTCCGATCTTGAACTAGCTGTATGATGAAATTGTCTAATGGATTGCAAATTACTTGTAGTTGAATAGATCGCAATTCTGATGATGCTATAGAACGAGGTAAGCAAAACGAGGTACTGCAGAATTGTTTCCATGACTATTCTGCCCCCTTGAGCTCGAAGCTCATAACTATCCTGTTCTGAGACCATATGCCATCACATGTCATCAGTAAAAGGCGCGGTTTTGTAGCCGGCATAGCAAAGAGAGTTGTGTTATTTGGGCTGATAACTTCTGTTTCGCTAGCTATATAGCTATAAACAAAAACATGCCCATTATCGGTATGTACGGCCACCTCGTCACCGGCCTGTAGATTGTGTAAGTTATGAAATATTCCCGACTTGTCATGGCCGTAAATCAGGGTTGTGCCTTTTTGGTTGTTCGACGGGTGGGTGTTGGCTGCGTAGTTTGCGCTATCGTTGGAGACACTCCATGTCTGTTTGGAAGCATTATAGTAGCCATTCACAACCTTCAGATCAATTCCGACTGTTGGCACCACGATCCTGGAAGGTAGTCCGCTGAGTACCTGAGTGTTCGTAGCGTCACCCTCTTCAATAACGTGTTTTAGAGCTACCTTTTGATTGGACTGATTGGATTGATTGGTCGGGGCATGTGTATTGCGATACGCTAGACCCCCGACAGCCAATGCGATGGCTAGGTATATGATACCGATACGCCACCACACCTGTTGTTGAAAGGACTCTCGCAAAACAGCACATTTTGCCCGAAAATCCTGTGCTCCGAAATCGTAGCTTTTTAGTACAGCAGGCAGGCTTAGCCTGCCTCTGACGAAAAAGAGACTCTGTCTCTCACCGTACCCCAGTACGGCTCGCTTGCGGTGCTCGTTTTTCGAACAAACTGCACTATTTTGCGAGAGTCCTTGTTGAAAGTATAATCTCATCGTAGCCTCTGTCTTCGGGACATCGCCTTAAGCTAATTTCGAGTAGTAAATATGTGAGATTTTCATGGCAATGAAGCTACCAATAACTACAACGCCAGCAAGCATGAGGACTATGCTTAGGATTACCAACAATATACTGCGGTTTGTATTGGGCAATACGGCAAACCCTGTTGCCGTTATAGTTGCACCCGTTAGGGTTCCCGCTAGTTGGTTCTCTCCGCTCATTGCGCTACTCTCCTGATTAGTACACTAATTGTCCTGACAAAGTTGCTGCATACCAGGGGAGGTTGCGGGAGAGATCTAATAAAAAAGGCAGCCTTATCGGCTACCCTTTCTGTGCTTCTGCACTACTTAAGTAAGATTGTATACTAAAATTTGCTTTTTGTCCACACTATTATTTAATTGTGTGGCGGATCTATAGTCTATTTGTGTTTATTTGTAGCCATTTGGATTCTGTGATTGCCAGCGCCATGCATCTGCACAGGCGTCGGCGATTGATTTCTCGGCTTTCCAACCGAGCTTGTCGGCAGCTTTGCTGGCGTCGGCGTAACAGCTGGCGATGTCGCCGGAGCGCCTGGGGTCAATCTCAAATGGTAGTGGTTTGCCGCAAGCTGTTTCGAATGCCTGGATGAGCTCTAATACCGAAGTGCCCTGGCCGGTACCAAGGTTGTAGGCTTCGGCCGAACCAGCCTGTGGCAAATGCTCGAGTGCGGCGACGTGTCCGCGTGCTAGGTCGACCACATGGATATAGTCGCGCAGGCCGGTGCCATCGGGAGTGTCGTAATCGTTGCCGAAGACGTGAATCTTGTCCAATTTGCCGACGGCGACTTGCGCGACATACGGCAGGAGATTATTGGGGATCCCGCTCGGATCTTCGCCTATCAGACCGCTGTCATGCGCGCCTATGGGATTAAAATAGCGCAGCAGGCTGATCTGCCAACTCGAATCTGTTGAGTCAGCCGCCGCGACGTCGCGCAGGATCTGTTCGATCATGAATTTGGTCTGGCCGTAGGGGTTGGTGATGCCTATGCCGACTGGGCTGGTTTCACGCAGGGGAAGTTCCTGAGCAGAGCCATAGACGGTTGCCGATGAGCTGAAGATGAGCTTGTGCACGCCGCTGGCTGCCATTACCTCACACAAAGTCAGTGTCGAATCGATGTTGTTGCGGTAGTATGACAGCGGCTGCCTTACTGATTCGCCGACAGCCTTGAGTCCGGCGAAATGGATGACGGCGTCGAACGTGTTGTTCGCGAAAACTTGCTGTAGGGCTGACTTGTCGCAGACATCGAGGTGTACGAAGGGGATTGTCTGGCTGGTTATCTTCTCGACGCGTTTCAGCGATTCCTGAGAGCTATTGCCGAGATTATCGACGACCGTCACGTGGTGACCGTGCGCTAGTAGCTCTATGAGAGTATGGCTGCCGATGTAGCCAGCGCCACCGGTAACGAGTACGTGCATTCGATTAGGCCTCCGTGATGAGCTTGGTTACTTTGGTCACGAGCTCGTCGAGCTCTTGCTGGTTGGCGGCTTCGGCGTTCAGGCGAAGTGTAGATTCGGTGTTACTGGCCCGGACATTGAACCATTTATTGTTTTCAAATGTGAATGTTACTCCATCGAGCCGGTTTACTTCACTGCCGGCGAATGCAGTTTCGATGCGGTTCAGGGCTGCGGCCTTGTCATCGACCGAGAAGTTGGTTTCGGGAATGGTGGCGTAGTGAGTGTACTGCTCGCGAATTTCGGAGAGTTTTTTGCCACTGATGCCAGCAACGTAGAGTCCGATGACGGCGGCGATGAGTCCGGAATCGGCGTACCAGTTGTCGCGGAAATAGAAGTGGCCAGAAGCTTCGCCGCCAAATGGTGCGTCGACATCGCGCATCACTTGCTTGATGTTGGAATGACCGACTTTGGCGATAACTGGAACGCCGCCAGCTTCGCTAACGACCTTGGGTACGGTGCGGCTATTGCGGACATCGTAGACGATGTTGGAGCCAGGGAATTGGCCGACAAAATATTCGCCCATCAGCGCCGACATGACGCCGCCCGTCAGTACTTGACCGGTTTCGTCGACTAGGAAGGCTCGGTCACCATCACCGTCGAAAGCTATGCCTCCGTCTAGTTTTTCGTTTTGGATGACCTTGATCATATCGGTTAGAGTCTCAAATTTCAAAGGGTTGGCTTCGTGGTTTGGGAAGGTACCATCGAGCTCGAAGTACATTTCGGTGACGTCCCACGGTACGTAGGGCTCTAGTTCTGGGAATATCTTGCCAGCCATGCCGTTGCCAGCGTCGACCGCTATACGAAGATCCTCCAGTTTGTCGACATCAATGAACGATAGGGTGTGTTGAATCCAGTCTTCGATGACGTCTTTGTCGGTGGTCGAACCCTGATATTCGGCCGGCGTGAAATCTCCCGCCAACACGGCGTCTCGTATCTCGAACAGCCCGGTATCTTCGCCGACTGGGCGGGCCTGCTCGCGGCAGAGTTTGATGCCGTTATATTGGCCGGGGTTGTGACTGGCGGTAATGACGGCTCCTCCAGCTAGCTTGTAACGACCGACTACGAAATAGATCATATCGCTAGTGACTTCGCCGATGTCCCAGACATCGTAACCCTGAGCCCGGACGCCCTCGATCAAGGCAGCTGCTAGCTCGGCGGAATCGGGGCGCATGTCGCGGCCGACGGCGATGACGCCTTTGCTAGCGCTAGCGACTGGCTGTGTGCTGGCATCAGCCTGGTCGGTTTGTTCGTCCGGCGCGTCAGACCCGTTCGACAATGGTAGCCAGGAGGCGAAAGCCTGGCCAATCTTGCCAGCCACTTCGGCGGTCAGCTCGGTGCCGACTTTGCCCCTAATGTCATAGGCTTTGAAAATGTTGCTGATAGCATTATCGTTCGAACTCATGTAAGTGTACCCTTCCTCTATTTAACTACAGCTATCATACCTCGTCCCGTCCTATTTATGATATATTAAGGCGTAATGACGGGAGTAATCAAGAAATGAAAATCATAGTAACCGCTGGTGGCCAGGGTACCAAGATGTGGCCCTATTCGCGCCAAGATAAGCCCAAGCAGTTCCAGCCGATCATCGGTGGGGTATCTTCGTATGAGCAGACTATTACGACGCTGCTGAAGCGTTATACTCCGGAAGACATCTATATTTCTACCAAGCGCCGGTTTATCAAGTATGTTTCCGAGCAGTCACCGCAGATTCCACTCAAGAATTACATCGTCGAGCCGGATGCCGCCAAGGACCGCGGTCCCGGGGAAGGCTTGGCGTTCGTGCGTCTCAGCATTCTCCATCCTGACGAGCCGTTTTTTATCGTACAGGCCGATTGCTTGCGTGATCCAGAAGACAAGTTTTTGCAAATGATGGCCGATGCCGAAGCGTTGGTAGTTGAGCACAAGCAGCTGGTAACGGGCGGGATCAAGGCGACTGAGCCCAATATGGGCGTTGATTACCTCCAGCTCGGCAAGCAGGTCAACGGCCTGGCAGCCGACGGAAGCGAATCATTCCTGATCGACAAATTTCTGTTTCGCCGCAAGACCTTGGGCGAGACCCGCAAACTAGTCCAGAATTTTCACGTCGTGGCGCACTGTAATCACACCTGCTGGTACCCAGATCTCATGCTGGAAGCGTACAAACAATACCGCCCTGACTGGTACGAACTGCTCATGAAAATCAAAGACGCCATGGACAAACCCGGCGAAAATGAAGCGATCGATCGACTGTACGCCGAAATGGAAAAGGGCCCAACCGAAGATGTCACAACGCACGTCATGAACAGTGGTAAGGCGATGGTCATACTGCTGCCGTACAAGTGGACGGACGTCGGCACCTGGGGATCAGTCTACGACTTCTTCGAAGATGGCCTGGAAAATTACGTCGACGGCAATGTCATCACCGTCGGCACTACTGGCTCGCTGGTGAAGTCGAGCAGCAAGGATAAGCTCATCGCGGTGGCTGGTCTCAAAGACATGGTGATCGTCGACACCGAGGACGCCCTGTTGATCGTGCCGAAGGACCAGATCGACAAGATCAAAGACATCCAGGCTATTTTGCAGGAACGTAGCGAAACCGAATACCTCTAATCAAACTGCCAGTTTGTAGAAAAGTTTTTTGCTTATTTTTTGTCGACATCAACAACGTTGAAACCCATTTTTGGCAGTGCATAATCTCTGAAGTAAATACCCCCTACGAAGGTAACGATGTCTATAGTCTCGCCTAGCGCGAATGTCTTTTCTTTGACACTATTTAGTAACGGCTCATTCGTTTTTATGAACTCTGTAACCGTTTCAAGGACGCAGTTTTCGGCGTCATAAGCTGTCTTGGGCTCCTTGTCTATGGAGAGTTTTAATAATTCATCTTTATTGCCATCGATTACTTCTTTGATGCCACTCCCAACCAAGACTTTGTTGCCCTTGGGGGTTAACTGGCGTGGTGAATGCTGGGACGCATATTCACTTTGATATTCTCGAGAGACGATTGTTTTAATAGATGCAATATCCACAGCAAAGGAACGAGTGTCTTTCTTGATAGCCTCAACGTCTTTGTCGATATTGTTGACTTTGGTTCTCAAAGTCCCCCACGCAATACCGATAGCCAGTATGGTCGCTCCGATACCAATGAGACTTTCGGTAACCCCAATTTGTATCACCGAGGTGTTCGCGGTGGCTAGATAGAATAACATTTCAAAGTTTCCTTTCTCCGTTTTCTGTAGGTACTAATTTTAACATAGCTACCTGAGTAAACCATGATCCTTTTCTTTACCTTTGTCAGTAGCATATTCTAATCTTAATATAGCACAAAGCGTACTTGTCAACAGCCTGCCTAGCGAGCGGTGACAGAGAAAGTTTGGGAGTATTTGTAATTATAGGGGATCTCGACACGAAAGAAATTGACGGCACGTATTACGCGCAGTAAAATGTATGATATGACGTACAGCACGACAGTGACAAGTAAAGGAACCGTTACTATAGCCGCACCGCTGCGCAAGGCTATGGGGCTCAAGACTGGCCAGAAGCTAACGGTTTCGCTGAATGCGAATAATCAAGTGGTGCTTGATGCCGGCACTGATCTGAAAGCTTTTGAGGCTACCAGGGCAAGTATAGCCAAGAAAATTCCGAACCATCTCAGAGGGTTGGCGGGAGATTCATTGCGCGAGGCTGCTGCCAGTGCATGGGTTGCCGGGGACAAGGACTGATGGATTCGCCAAGGTTTATTAGTTTAGACACAAATGTAGTGCTGCGTTTTTTGCTCGATGACGTGCCCGATCAGACTCAAAAAGCAACAAAAATGATTGAGAACAATAAGGTGTATGTCACGGACGTGGTGGTCGTCGAAGTAGTTTACGTCCTCGAAAAAGTTATGCTGCTGGGCCGCGCCGATATCGCCAAGTTGGTGACTGAGTTTTTGGGTTTCGCAAGCGTGGTGCATAATCCGTATTTTCTCCTGGAGGCCCTAGCGTTCTATGAGTATCATCCTGCGCTCTCGATTGTAGATTGCTATGCTGCCTCTGAGACGAAAGCTTATCACAATCAGCTGGCGACATTCGACAAGCGCCTGGTCAGCCAGGGCGGCACGCATGTTCATGGTTTGTAACGGATGATGGAGTATTAGCTCGGGATACGCCGCTTCTAATAACCTTACCTGGCTGTTTAGAGCTTGATGTAACCCCTGTTGACGGCGGTGTTCCAACCGATGAGCAGGGAGGGGTCTACGATCTCTAGGTTATCCATACGACCCTGTAGCTCTTTGGTGGACATGACTACACGCTCAACGTTCTCGGACGGATCGTCGGTATCAATTTTCGAATCTGCTAGATAATCCTCACAATAAAATACGTGTATCGGCCAGTCGATGCGGGCTGGATTTGGGTAGAAAGTCGCGAGCTCTATAAGCTTAATGGGCTTAACGCCTACTTCCTCTTGGCATTCTCTGACTGCTGCTTGCTCGGGGGTCTCATCTCCTTTTTTGCCGCCACCTGGCAGCTCATAGATCCAGCGATCTAGCGGGAACCGGTATTGATACGTGAATATGATTTCATTACCTTTTGTTTTAATGAGCACGCAGGCCGCAAAACTTGCACCATGGTCAACTTCGTACTTCGAACGCTGCCCATTAGGCAGCTCGACATCGTGTTCAACGATATGGATGCGCCCTTTGTATACGGTTTTTTCACTAATCCTTTTCCACTTTGGTTTTGGGTCGTTCATGGTAAAAATATCCTTTAGTGCTATAGCCCCTGCAAAATCTGGTGCAGCTCTTCGGCAATGACTGTGTTGGAGTAGCGCTCGTCGTAGAGGGCTCGGCCAGCTTGGCCGATGGCCGGGAGTTGGTTTTGGTTGTGGTAGGCCCAATCTATCTCGCTAGCGATGGCCTGGGCGCTGCCCTGGGGTACTAGCAGACAGTTGGTGTGGTTGATGAACGGCCCGGTGTTTTTGCCTTCGCCGATCAGGGCTATTCGGCCGCTGGCTAGGAATTGGTAGGTCTTGCCGTTGATGACGTGCTGCGCCTGGTAGGTGTTGCCGAATGGCCCGGCTATGTTGACGCACGATTCGGCTATCAGCCGTGGCAGCTCGTCGAACGGTATCCATTGCCGGTATTCTATGCGGGCGCCGCGGCCCTGGGCGTCTATGATGGCCTGCTCGTATTTGCCGATCTTGCCGGCGATCAGAAACGTGATGCTGGGATTGTCCTTCAATAATTCTGCGGCCTGTATGACATACTGCGGGCCGTGTAGGGGCAGCATGGCGCCGTAGAAAAACACCTGAAATGGTTGTCCGGCTGGCCTGAGCTGCGGTTCGTGGTAGAGGAAGGCAGTTTCGTCGGTGCCAACGGGGATAACGGCGTATTTGCGCCGGTCAACTCGGCTAATGCCGGATGAGGCATCGGCGTGAGAATCGGTGTCAGCCAAGATAATGCGGCAAGACAGCAGCCCCAGGTGGTAACCCCAGCCCAACAGTTTGGCTGGTATGCCGCTGAGTTTGTGATGCTCGTAGACGACCCATTCCGCCATGTTGACGAGCTCGTCGAAGACGAGGGGTTTGCCGAGTGACAGCAGTCGGACGAAGGGCAGCATTTCGTAGCCGCGGAAGGTCAACAGGTAGACGTCTGGCCGCCGTGTTATGCGGGTTTTTAGGATTTTCCACAATACTTCGGGGTAGCGCAGCACATTGGTATGCGAGTTTTTGATGATAATGACCTCGACGTTTTCAAGGCTGGCCAGCGAGGCACGCAGTGCTCGGGCGCGGATGTAGTCGGGGTCGCGGTAGCAGGTGATGACGGCGATTTTCATGAGGGGAGGTCTCCTAGGGGTTTCTTGGGTTGGTTAGTCGATCAACGGATCGTCGGTTTTGAAAATGCGCGTCCGGTAGAGGTAAAAATTCCAAATAGTTGTGACACCGAGCGCCAATGTTCGACAAACTACGGCTGGCAGGACGCTGGCGAGAAGCTCTGTGACGAGTAGCGTGAAGCCGAAATTGAACAGCACCAGCAATGTGACGGCTATGACTTGAGGTATCAGGACGCGGTGGTGGGTGCGCTTGTCTTGAAACGTGACGAATTTCGTCAGTACGAAGGATGCTATAAGTCCTAGCCAGAAGCTCAGCCCGACGGCTAGCAATGCGTCGGAACCCATTTGTTGGGCGACGAAAATTACTAGCAGCTCAAACACGTAGACACTACCGCCGATGACGAGATACCGACCAAATGGCTTGGCTATAAACTCCCGTGCGAGCTCGACCGGCTTAGTCATGAATCCTAGACGTCTCAGTCGGCTCATTGAGGTCGCGTGATGCGTCGCGGTCTAACACGTAGAGCGGCCGGTTTTTGCTCTCGGTGTGGATGTGCGAGATGTAGAGCGCCAGAACACCTTGTGAAATCAGGATGATGCCGAGGAGGAACAATGCCAGCAGCACCAAGTAGGCGCTGCCGGTAATACGTAGATTCAATGGGTCGCCGATGAGCATTTCGAACACCGAGAAGACTGTCAGCAAAATCGACAGAGCCAGCGCCGCCAGCCCGCTGTAGGCCATGACATAGAGTGGCTTTAGCGATAACGACACGAAACTATTAACGGCCAGCGTAACTAGTTTGCCAAAACTGTATCCGGCATCGCCGGCTGTTCGGTCGGCCATTTCGAAATCTATGTATTTCGGATGATAGCCGAGCCAATCGATCAGGCCGCGCGACATGCGGTTGTGTTCGGTGAGTTTGGCGAATTCCTGTTGAACCGCACGGTCGATTAGTCGGAAATCTGTCGAGCCTGGCACTAGTTGTGTGTCAGAATATTGATTGAAAATGTTGTAGAACCAGCGCGAAGTCGTGTTTTTCCAAGGATTGTCGTAAGAATTGCTGCGGACACCGATGACGACTTTGGCACCAGCTTGCCATTTGGCTATGAACTGAGGAATCATGGCGTAGGGGTGTTGACCGTCGGCATCGACAATGATGGTGGCGTCGCCGCGGGCTTGCTGCAAGCCGGCTGTTGTGGCCATTTCTTTGCCAAAGTTGCGCGTAAAGCTGACAATCCGGACGCGTGCGTCGGTGGTTGCAAGTTCTTGTAGTCGGGTCGGAGTGGCGTCGCTGCTGCCATCGTCTACGAATATAAACTCGTAATGGTGATGCTTGTCCTTGCTGGCTATCTTGGACAACTCATCGAAGCAGTCGCTAACATTCCAGGCTTCGTTGTAGCAGGGAATTACGATGGAGATAAGCTGTTGGGTAGGTCTCGTCATGTTTGTAGGGGCTATTATAACTTATTTACGGGCGCGCCCTTGGTTGTTTGTCGTCTTGTTTCATGTACGACTGCAGAACTTTGGTCATGCGAGCGGAGAACTGGCTGGTTGCGTACTGCTTGGAGGCTTTGACGATCTGGTGGCTGTCATATGTCTCGGGTTTGAAACGACGAAGGGTTGCCATGAGGCTTTCGGCGGTTTGCTCGGGGAAGAAGCTGCCGGTGACACCCTCGGTGACGTAATCGAGTGCACCGCCGGCCTGGTAGGCGATGACCGGGGTGCCGGCGCTGAGGGCTTCGACGGCGACGATGCCGAAATCATCAACCCCTGGGAAGATAAAGGCGCCGGCTAGTTTGAAATGATGCGCCATCTCGGCGTCACTGACGCGGGTCAGGAAACGAACCGAGGGGCCGGCCATGGCCGTGAGATTGTTGTGTTCTGGGCCGTTGCCGATGACAGTGAGTGGTAGATTGAGTCGTGAGCAGGCTTCGACAGCCAAATCGATTTTCTTGTAGGGTGTTTGGCGACCGGCTATGACGAAGCCGAAGCGCTTGGTGGCGGGTTCTGATCGCTTTGCTCTGTTGCTGGCCGTGTTGGTTTGTTCGGTCTTGGCGGACTCATTGGTTTCATTGGCGAAGCGCTCAACGTCGACTGGCGGAAACACGACGGTCGAATCGCGGCCGTAGTATTTTTTGATCTCGACTGCTGTGTGCGACGAATTGGCGATTATGTAATCGGGTTTCTGGGCAGCCGCGTAATCCCAGGCGCGCAGTGGCCGCACGAGCGTGAAGAGGCCCAAGCGGGCCAGGGGGTTCAGTGCGCCGAAGCCGGGGTGCTTCATGTAATCGTTGTAGCGGCTCCAATAATAATGCGTCGGCGCGTGACAATACCAGACGAGTTTGGTATTTGGGCCGGTTTTGACGGCCTTGGCCTCGGCACCACCGGCGACGATCACGAGATCATATCCACTGAGATCGAGATGGCTAAAGGCCTGAGCGCGCAGCACGGGCAAGAATTTCTTGAGATTCTTTGGTAGTTTTTGCAACCAGGTTGTCCGGACGTCGGCGTCCTGAAACCACCTATCGCCGTACCAAATCGCCGGACTGCTATCATACTGTGATGTGTATATCGGGGAATTCGGGAAAAGTCGGTGTATTTCCAGCACTACCCGCTCGGCTCCACCGGTGCCCGTCAACCAATCGCAGACGATGGCGACTTTGAGACTTTGCAAATCGATAGCTGGCGCCTTCTGCTTTTTAGCTTTGCGCACCGTAGGATTCGCGGTGACGCTGGTAGATTTTCGGGCGGGAGAGTTTTTGCGTCGGGATTGTGTCATAGCTCTATTGTAGACGCCTGGCGTCACTTCCGACAACTCATTGTACGGGGTGTGACTAAATTACATCAATTGCGTCGTTCAATTGGTGACAGACAAGTAAGTCGACGACTAAGTAGACATGTTGATGACCCGAGTAGGAAAAGCATAACCATTTATCCACAGTCCTAGCGCTTATATTTGACAATAGAGTACTATAATGTCTTGACGGAGTTTACGCGTATGTGTATAATAATGGTTACAGCGCCTCACCTTGGTTTCGACCCGGTGAGGTTCTTTAATTTGTTGTATACTAATTAAGATGAAAACAGTCGTTTATATTGACGGGCAAAACTTCTTGTATAAGGCAGCGGAAGTTTTGATTGAGGCGGGGAAAATACAGGCGAAACAGGATTTGCATACTTTTTCGTTCCGAACATTAGTTGAGAAATTATTATCAGAAGAAAACGTAGAAATTCGTTTTTACGGCACCAAATTAAAACGGAAGAAATCACCACCAGAAACAGAACATATCGCCCAGAAATCTGCCATTATGGTTGATTCGCAGCGCCAGTTGCGTAATTGCTTAAACAAACAGGGCATAGAATTTATCGAATCAGGCAAATTGAAACTTCGTGACGGAGACTCATGCAGGAAATGTGGAACTCAGGAGCGCCGTTTTCAAGAAAAAGGTGTTGACGTGAGGATTGCGATTGATATGGTAATCGATGGATACAGGGATGAAGATCAGAAATTTGTACTTATTAGCTCTGATACTGACCTCTTGCCAGCAATTCAGAATGTGGTAAGTAAAGGCCGCAAAGTTGTATACGTGGGGTTTAACGATAAACTTACGAATGCTATCTCCACTAATTCGACAGAAACAGAGATCATACGTGACGCAGAAATTATCGAGGCCTACGTACTATTGGAAAAACCAAAATTAGTAGGATAGCCATTTGAAAGCACAGATCTGCCGCGATTGGGTTTAGGGGTCTATTCGGCGCCGGTGCGCTCGAGCACGACGCGGACGGTTTTGATGAGGATGACGAGGTCGAGCCAGAAGCTCCAGTTTTGGACGTAGTAGATGTCGAGTTTGCGGCGTTCGTCGAAGCTGATGTTCTTGCGGCCGGAGACTTGAGCTAGACCGGTTATGCCTGATTTGACGCTGAGGATGGTATGGCGTTTCTCGTACACTGACAGATCGCGTGGCACCAGGGCGCGTGGGCCAACTAGGCTGATGTCGCCCTTGATGACATTGAATATCTGGGCTAGCTCGTCGAGGCTGGTGGCACGCAGGAAGCGGCCTATTCTGGTCACTCGTGGATCGTCCACCAGAAAATCGCCGTTGGCTCGATAAGTTTTGGCGAGTTCAGGGCGGCCCATTTTCTCGAAAGCTTCCTCGGGAAGCAAACCGCTGTAGGTTCGATTGTGGGTGCGGAATTTGAAGACGCTGAATTCTTGATTGAAGCGAGTCAGGCGAGTTTGGCGCAAGAATACTGGGCCACCATCGGACAATTTGATGGCTATGGCGATGATCAGCAACAGAGGTGAGAATATGATAAGTGCTAGCAGCCCGACGCAGAAATCGAATATTCTTTTGACTATCCTACCCCAGCCAATGAGGGCGGTTTGGTGGACGGCGATGACCGGGATGGAGCCGCGAAATAGCTGAACATCGAGATTGCCGACGAACAGCTCGGTATTACCGGGGACAAAACGGTAGGCGACGTGGTGTGCTTGAGCGTATTCCAGCAGGTCGCGGTTGCGGGCTTCTTCGGCGTACAACTCGGTTTGGATGATGGTGTGGACTGGGTCGGTGATCTGTGCGAGTGCGTCTTGAAATCGTGGATAGATAGTGATGTCTTTGTGTCGTCCTAGGCCATGTTTGGTACCGATGACGCCAAGGATTTTGTAACCGGATTCGCGACTAGTACCTAGTAAATCGACGAGTTCGGTGGTCATGGCGGTGTTGCCTACTATCAGGACGTGGTCTAGTCCGACATTGAAACTGAACAGTTCGGTTCGGACGAATCTGGCGATATTACGGAAGATTAGCAGGAATAAGAAACTGAGCCCGAAGCCGTAGAGTGGCACTAGTTTGGCTGGGAAGAGCGGTTCGGTCGAGAAGAAATTGAGGAAAATAACAAATAGCAGGCCGATGAAGGAGCCTACTAGCAATCGGCCGAATTCTACAAAACGCTTTTCGTAGATGTTGCTGTTGTAGAGTCCGAGCAATGCGAATATCAACAGCCAGAACGGTGTGAGAACAAGAAACATGCCGAGGTAGGTGCGGGCTGGAACGGCGTGGGCGACTGGTACGTTGCTGAGGGTGACGCGCAGGATGAAGGCGCCGCCGAAAGCAGCGATTAGCGCTAGGAAATCTCCTACGACGAGTAAAAGGTTATAGATTTGTGAGGCGTTGTTTTTCATATAATTGATGTGGCTTGCTGTGAAAAGAGCTTACTCAGACGCATCATGCCATATACTAAATTGTAACACTCATGAAAAAACTTTCGAAAACACTATCGTTATCTAACTTGTCCGGCCTGTCCAGTCTGTTGATTGTCTGGATGACCTGGCTGAGTGCTGTGGTCATTGTGCTACTGCCGTTTCACGCTTTTGTGACGGTTTGGGCGTCGAGTTTGGTCGGGCATTATACTATGCTACGTTTGTGGAAGGAATTTGCGCTAGCTGGGTTGGTGGTTGGGGGGTTGGTAGCACTGGTGGTGTGGACGGCTAGGCTCGATAAATTGTCGGATTGGCGACGGATACTACGGACCGTGCGTTGTCAGCCTTTGGTAGTTTTGATAGCGGCGTACCTGGTCCTGTTGATTGGCTCGGGGCTCGTGGCTGCTGTGAGCGGCGATGTCACACGTAGGGCGTTTGCCTACGGCTTGCTGCTGGATGGTAGGTTTTTGGTATTTTTCCTGGTGACTTGGCTGATTTCGACGCGGAGTAGTTGGCTGGCTGCGCATTGGCGGCCACTGTTGCTAATTCCGGCCAGTCTGGTAGTGTTGTTTGGATTACTACAGTACACGGTGTTGCCGGTGGATTTTTTGCGGCATTTTGGCTATGGTCCGGACACGATCTATGCTACGCAGACTATCGACCAAAAGGTTGGCTACCAACGCATTCAATCAACGCTACGCGGTGCTAATCCGCTGGGGGCATATCTGATATTGATTGTCGCTGCGTTTGGTGTGCTCGCTGTGCGGGCACGGCCTCGAATGAAACGGCTACGATCTGGACTATGGGGACTACTGCCGGCCCGGTGGGGGTATGCTGGGCTGCTATTGGCTAGTTGTGCGTCACTGGTGTTGACGTTTTCGCGTAGTGCCTGGATCGGGGCGTTGGCGGCGCTGGGTTGGCTGATCTGGTGGAGTATCGGTTCTATGCGTGTGCGTAGGCTGTTGCTGATGGCGGCCAGTGTGGCATTCGTCCTGCTAATGGTGGTTGGATTTGCGCTGCGGGGCAACGATGTCTTTCAGAATACCATTTTGCACACCGATGAGCATTCGCGCTCGTCGGCTAGTTCCAACCAGGGCCATGTGGAAGCGACCCGGGCGGGACTGCGTGATATTGTGCAACAACCACTGGGCGGCGGCACTGGCACGGCTGGCCCGGCCTCTGTCTACAACAATCATCCTTCGCGGATTGCCGAGAATTATTATCTGCAGATCGGCCAGGAAATCGGAGTTGCCGGGCTGGGATTATTTGTAGCCATCAATCTGCTGGTTGGTCGCGCGTTGTGGCTGCGGCGTGACACGGCACTGTCTCAAATCCTGCTGGCCAGTTTGATCGGCATCAGCCTCGTGAACATGCTGTCGCACGCCTGGACCGATGACACACTGTGCTATATCTGGTGGGGGTTGGCGGGCGTGGCTCTGACTTTGCCGCTCTCCGCAAAGCATACATTCAAGCATGAATCTAAACTCATCAAGCAGTCATGATGAGTGTCATAAGTCGCCGGCGCCTCATACAATTCCTCGAATATTCTGTTGGCGGGTCGCTATATTTTGTGTCTGGCTACCTGATATTCGCCATTTGCTATAGCGGGCTGCATTGGCAGTGGTGGCAGGCCAAACTGCTCGGTGATATCGTCGGCTGGACACTCAATTACTTGGTGCAGCGCTACTGGGCGTTCGCGGGCAGCGAACTGCAGCGCCACGAGGGCCGCAATCGTCTGCGCTACGTTGCCTTTTCGACGCTCAATCTGCTTCTCGATTATCTCATCATCGGCGGTCTGAAGGCTATTGGAGTGTCGCCGTATATCGGCATGTTTGTGGCCGCCGGCTTCTTCACGGTCTGGAATTATCTAGGCTATCGGTACTGGGTTTTCAAAGAAAATCCGACAAGAGTATAATAGGGCTTAATCATGAGCGAAACTGTTCGACCGACCAAAAAGCAGCGCGACATTTTGATCTATATAGAGCAGTTTATTGGTGAACACGGCTATAGTCCGAGTTACCGCGAGATTATGAATGGACTAGATTATACATCGGTGGCAACCGTGTCGTTGCACGTCAATAGCCTGATACGGCGCGGACATTTGCGCAAACGTGATCGTTCGGCGCGGTCATTGGAAGTAGTCGTGCCCACTAGCGGACAGACTGCCTTTCCGCCCAAAACTGGCGCGGATACCATTGAACCAAGAGAGGAGAAATGGCTGGTCGAGAAGATAGACGACATGTTCCGGAATCTCGAGCAGGCTGACTATGTTGTAGCAAATGCATTTGACGAGATGTCGGTGCTAATCAATGCGCTGCGTGTACTCGGCCTCGAGGCGGCCGCTAACAGTTTCATGCCACGTTTGGTCGAACTACGCGTCAAAGTCCAGTCCAGCCTGGGTGGTCAAGGTATCCAAGAAGAGGAATAGTATGACACACAAAACTTACGAGATTGGCCGTAGGCGTCACAAAAGCTGGCGTCGGGTAATTGTTGGCATCCTCGCTGTGCTATTTCTGGCGGGTGGATTATATAGTAACAAACAATTTCAAGAAGCCACGAAACCGGTTGTCAGGAATTCGGCTGAATCATCACACACCACGGTCGTTTTGAATGCTCGGACTCAGCATTTCGATCAACCCGTCTTCGGCTTCGATGCGCCGGCCGATTGGAAACACATGAAGCACGATACTGCACCGTACAATCTGTACAGTTACCGCTCTACACTGGTCGATGCCGACAATCGCTACCTCGACATATACGTTGATAAATTGCCGCAATCTCTGGCTGTCAACAAAGCCGTCGCGGTATATGCCCAGGGGAATAATCTGACACACGGGGTGGTCTCCGATAACTGCACCACCTTCACATCGGTCGGCCCCACGGGGATACATAGCGACAAACCGTTGTCGATTTTGTCCAAATGGGACGGCGTCGAATTCCTATGTGACAATGATAATGTTACTCACAACGTCATCGGCACTAGTGCACCTGGCAGTATCAACAAAGTCACTTTGACCAGCTTGGCGAGTGGCCTGCATCCGTTTTTCTTCGTGTACACCGATAATAACGCCACGCCGGATTACACCATTTTTTACCGCATGCTCGAAAGCTTTGTCGTCAAATAAACATGGGGCGTCGTCTCAACGGAATGGTTGGGGTTGGAGGTTGCTATTGTGTACTTCTGTGTTAGTATAACCTCATGGTTCACACACTAGATGATTTTGGATTCGAAGAACTACGAGTCGATCAGGTAACTTCAGCGGAGCTCTCGCAGGCAATAGCTCGAATGGACACGTTATGTGGGCTGAGCGAAGAGGTGATAGTAGACGGTACGGCCTTGGCCGATAGACTTCAGGGAGTCTCGAGAGCCGTTTCCAGTATCGTGCTAGCAAGAGGCGGGATTGAGTTTGAGACACAGACACAGACACAGACGGAAACCCCATTGCCTACAGATGATACCTCAGCACTGCCCCGGGTACGCGCAACAAATATTATACGTAAATTTGATAATCCAGACTTGAAACTGGGACTTTGTTTTGCCGCCCAGCCTGAGCCTGGCGATGAGAGGTCTGGAGCCCGTCTCTATGTGGCGTCTATTATTACCCCCAATGTTCAGGCGCCTATCCGTGAGGTTGTCCTACCGACAGATCGAGCAATTGATAACCTGCTTATGACAGAGCCTAGCCTATGGCAAGATATGACCCCCTATTCGTTAGATATCAATGCGACGAATGGTAGGTTTGAGCTAAGCCACCCCTTCCATAAGCTCGCCGACCCAGAAGAGGATCCCAAGGACTATTTTCGTGTGTTGCAAGAACTCTCGAGAAAACTCCTTAGGTGTATGTGAGCTTCGTTAAGTTGTATACAAAAATACCATATCTAGCGTGACGGCCAGGTGCTACACTGCTAGGACTTAACAATACGAGCTGGAATCCCGTGCCTCATTTGTAGCAATACAAGAAAAGCGAATTCGGGAACTGTGCCGCAACGGTAATTGGTAGTCAAGATGCAAAACTTCTAGGGGTTTGTTCGTCGCCATAAGTCCGATACAGCTACGAATAAAGTCTTCCGAGCAGGAGCGATGGCGTCAGTTTGATGGCCTGTACATCTGCCCAAGCGGAGGCGGAGGGTATTGGATGGTCGGAACAGCCACACAGGAAAATAATTACGAAATAGCTACGCCTATAGATGTCATCGAAACTCTATGGGAGATGGAATGTGCAGAAAAAGTGCCTCTCGTTCGTCTGGTTCCGGAAATGCCGGAAGATGAGCATAATCGTGATCGTGCTCAACGTCTCATCAAGGCGGCTGGCGCTACAGCAATTAACATTGTGCTGCAGTCTGACGCGGCACCTGAATCATCGCAGCCTGTCGAGACACGCTACGCGAATTTATTACAGGCAGTTCGTGCCGCTGCCAAGGGTGATGAGCAGGCCCTGAAGCTAGTAACGACAAACGCCGGAACAGATAGCATTGAGCGGACAATCAAAGCTGGACATGTCACGAAGGTCGAGCTGGCGACTGATAATGCGGGCAAGATCTGGCAGCATGGACAAACAATGGATGACGTGTACGTGAACTCTTTGCGATATGTCGGTGGTCGTGCCAAGATGCTACATCGTACTGAGGCCGAAACACGCAATGGCTCACGAATTGAGTATTACAATCGCCAAGGAACATTGGAAGATTTTTGTTTTGTCGTCGTATCACGTTGTGCTGATGATATGTCAGATACTGAACTTGAGAAGGCTGGTTTTTTCACCGATACCAAGTCTTGTGTAATTCAAGTGACTTCCAGCGAAAATGGAAAACTTACGACTGAATCGGCTTTTGTGGCCGGAGTAACCAGTCTCGGGGCTGAGCGTCACGATACTGAAACTGTCGTGGAGATGGGACGACGATTAGGCGTTGATCTGAGTGGTATGTCAGCTGCTGAGATTATTGATTCCCCAATGCTAGTATCGAAACGCATGATGCCAAACGGCGCTGTTGATATAGCGCAGTTGTATGACGCATGTAGCGGTCACGATACGTTCTTTGGGCAAGCGAAACCGGCACAGGATTATGCGCAGTACCGTGATGTCTGTCGCAAACGCGAATCGGAATACAAACCGCGCGTTCAAAAGATTGTCAGTGGCTTGCTCGCAAGTGCTGCTACTCTGAAATCGCCGGAGCAGGCATCGCAACGGCTCCATGAATTGTCTCAGGCCCAGATGGTTGATCATGCGATAGTGAATCATAGTATCGACCCAAGGGTGTTCGGTGCAACGGCAGCAGCCCATATTGAACAGGCGCGGCATTGGCAGTCCATCGGCGAACATAACAAAGTGCTCGAGTCGCGTGAAAAGGCACAGAAGACTGCTGTTTCTTCGTCATGTGCAAGCGGTTCCAAAAATGGAGAATCGAGCGATGGAGAAAATATGGACTCGCCCGAGGATGCCTCGAGTTGGACATGGAAGCAGGGTATTTGCCGGGTTAACAGGTGTCCAAGTCCGAAGCCTACCGAAGTTGGACCGTGCAGTGTCTGCCGCGCTTGCCAACAGAAATTCGATAGTGGCCAGGATCCAACCGGGGGCAGCCCTCCGCTCGAGAGGAACCGAGCTGATCCACAAGATGTCTGGAAGTACCTGAGCGAGCTACTGAGCCACGCAGACGAACACAAGGCCGACGTCGATGCTGCCCAAGCCGAGCGGCAGGGGGAAGCTGATATCGCACAACAAGTTGATGAGATATTTACACAACGGCAGATTGTTTCATTCGAGGATGAGCGGCAAAAAACACGTCAATCAAAGCTGGCAGATTCCGGCAGGATGATGGTTGCCGCGGTATAATGATAAATACTATGAATGACACAACAGACACGAGCTTGTCTCGTATTGGTATATATGCCGGTGCCTTTGACCCAGTGCACGCCGGTCATGTTGCGTTCGCGCTGCAAGCGCTGCAGACGGCCAACCTGGATCAGATTATTTTTTTGCCGGAGCGTCGTCCTCGTAGCAAGCCTGGTGTCGAGCATTACGCCCATCGGATTGCCATGTTGCAGAAGGCTCTGCAGCCACATCCGGATCTAGCGGTGATGGAAATGGTTGACCGGAACTACACGATCAGCAAGACTTTGCCGCAGCTGCGGGCGCTATTCCCGGATGATAAATTGGTGTTTTTGATGGGCTCGGATGTTGCCATGTCTGTGCTGGACTGGCCGCTCGCCAACCGCCTTCTTGAGGCCTGCGAATTGGTCGTTGGTGTCAGGTCGCAGCATCAGCATGATTCTATCGCCGCCAACATTGATAGTTGGGATGTGCAGCCACTCGGGCTAACGATCGTCGATAGTTTTGCGCCGGACATCTCATCTTCCGTAATTCGCGCGGCGCTGCGCACTGATCAGTACACCAAGGGCCTGTTGAGTAGCGTCAGTCGATACGCACGCCAAGAATGGCTATATGTGTCTGTCGCCAGGAAATACGAGCGGGTAGCCGGACCGTCGCTCTAATCTGGCTATTGACCGGCGGCTGGTGCTGTAGTTGCTGGTTGAGCTACCGTGGCTGCTGGTGGTGTGCCGCCCTTTTTGACTATTTCGGCGTCAATGAGCTTGCTGAAGGCTTCGAGTGTTGGATTTGGGACGCTGATCTTCTTGCCGGCTAGAAAGAAGGTTGGTGTGCTGTCGATGCCGAGGCGATTGCCTTCTTTGAGGTCGGCTTGGATGCTGTCATTGACGGCGGGGCTCTTGTAATCCTGTTTGAACTTCGTGATGTTCAGGCCGAGTTGTTTGGCGTATGTATCAAAGGCGATTGTCGGGTCGCTGACCCCACTCCAGTTACGTTGATTGGCGTAGAGAACATCGTACATTTCCCAAAATTTGCCTTGTTTGTCGGCGGCTTCGGCTGCGCGAGAGCTAGCCATGGCGTTGGTGTGAATTTGAAACAACGGGAAATGGCGGAATTGGAAGGTCATGAGCGAGCCGTATTTGTCGGTCACTTGCTTGATGATTAGGTAGTATTGACTACAGGCAGGACACTGGAAGTCACCATATTCGACAAGTTTTACCCCAGTTGAGCCACTACCTTCTACGTGATTTGTCAGAGTAGACTTGGATTCGGCCGGTGCGGTAGCCTTATTGCTGTTGGTTACAAAAAATACACCGCTTAGTACTAGCGCGATGACCACCAGAAATCCCCAAAAACGTTTGTCCATAGCTTAAACCATCCTCCTAATATATTATTCATAGTATACACGTCCTGTGGCATTCGTACGTAATAGTGCATATAAGGCGTGTATAGAAGGGGAACTACACAATACTATGCTCGCTTATATATCCGCATTGCTGCTACTTGGGTTTGCGTTGCTACTGATGGAACTTCAAAAAACTTATTACTTTTTTCCGGCTCGTGAGCTAAAGCGTCAGGCTCGTGCCGGAGACCGCGAAGCGACTGTGCTGTATAGGGCGGTGGCTTACGGCGCTAGTCTACGATTGTTGCTCTGGTTGTTGATTGGGCTGACGGTCGCTGGTAGCTTCATGCTACTGACCATCGTGGCGCCGGCTTGGCTGGGATTCTTCGCCATTGTCGGACTTGTATGGTATGGCTTCGCGTGGGCGCCGAATGCTCGAGTTGGGAGCGTTGGTGCTCGCCTGGCGATGCTGCTGACACCCGTCGTCACCTGGACGCTATATTACACTCATCCGTTTCTGGACTGGGCAATTCGCAACATCGAGCGGCATCGGCCAGTGACGTTCCATACCGGATTGTTTGAGCGTGACGATCTGATCGAACTCATCAAAAACCAACGCGATATGGCCGACAGCCGGATACCAGATGCTGAGCTCGATCTGGTGTTACACGCACTGAGCTTCGGTGAAAAAACGGTGCAGAGTGTCATGGTGCCGCGCCGATCCGTCAAAACCGTGCGTCAGACCGATATCGTAGGCCCGATACTAATGGATGAGCTGTACGAGAGCCAATATTCGCGTTTCCCGGTCATCGGGGCTGACAAGAAGGCTGTGGAGGCCATACTGTATCTGCGCGATCTGATATCCGCCAAACACGGTGGGACGGTCGGCGACGTCATGAAGTCGGCTGTGCACTATGTCCACGAGGATCAGACGCTCTATCATGTGCTGCACGCCTTTTTGACGACCAAGCAACATCTGTTCGTCGTGATCGACAGCGACGAAGCCTACGTCGGCATTATCACCATCGAAGACGTACTGGAGCAGGTGATCGGCCACCGGATACAGGATGATTTTGATGCTTATGACGATAAGCGAGCGGTCGCTGGCTCGTTGCGCAAGGTTCACGTTGAGCTGCCTGCTGAGCCAGACACGACCGAGTCTGACGCTGCCCACATTGACATGGAAGACGAACGCGTCGTCAGAGCGGTGTAATAATGGTAGAATAACAGAGATGAATCAACAGAGGATGTATAATTTATGAGAACTATAACCAAAGATACTGTCGACCAAGTCGGCGCTAGTGTTGTCGTGAAGGGCTGGGTGGAATCACGGCGTGACCACGGCGGCCTGATATTTATTGATGTTCGTGACCACGGCGGCATCGTCCAGCTGGTGATCCAGCCCGATACCAGCGAGGCATTTGCGGTTGCCGAGCAGCTGCGTGATGAATTTGTCATCGAAGCCCACGGACTTATCCGGAACCGCGATGAGCACCTACGGAACCCGAATATAGCGACTGGAGCCATCGAGATCAAGGTTGAGACGTTGAGCATCCTGAACCGCTCCGAGCCACTGCCGATCCAGATCCACGGTGACGCCATGGCCAACGAAGAACTTCGATTGAAATATCGCTATCTCGATCTGCGTCGCCCGAAGATGCAGGATACTTTGAGGCAGCGTGCCCTGTATTACAAAACACTTCGTGGTTATATGGAAGCGAATGAGTTTATCGAAGTTAGTACGCCAATTTTGGCGAATTCTAGCCCCGAGGGTGCCCGCGATTTTCTGGTGCCGTCGCGCGTCCACCCCGGCAAGTTCTATGCCTTGCCACAAGCACCGCAGCAGTTCAAGCAACTGTTGATGGTTGGTGGCGTACCACGGTATTACCAGATAGCTACTTGTTTCCGCGACGAAGACCCGCGGGCAGACCGCCTGTATGGCGACTTTTATCAGCTCGATATGGAGATGTCATTTGTTGATGATGGCGAAGAAGTTCGCACAACTATGGAGCCGCTTATAAAGCAATTGGTGACGGATTTTGCTGGCAAGAAACTGCTGAGCGATGATGTTCCGCGCCTGACCTACGCCGAAGCTATGATGCGTTTCGGTACCGACAAGCCCGACCTTCGTTTCGGCATGGAACTTATCGATTTGTCGACCGAGCTGGCTGACAGTGGATTCGGTGTCTTCGCTGGGGCTATCAAAGACGGTGGGTCGGTGAAGGCTATCTGCGTCAAAGGTGCTTCGGTGCTTAGTCGTTCGCAGATCGACAGCTTTACCGAAATCGCCAAGTCCGAAGGCGCTGGCGGACTGGCCTACTTGACCTTCGTGGATGGCGAAGTCAAATCACCAATCGCCAAATTCCTGAAGCCCGAAGAGATTGAGACAATCAAGTCCAGGACAGGGGCGGGAGACGGCGATATCGTCTTCTTCGGTGCCGACAAACAGACGATTGTCAACAAAGTCCTTGGGCGGCTGCGTAGTGAATTTGCCGATCACTTTGAACTCAAGGATCCCAATGTCGTGGCTCTGGCTTGGGTTATCGATTTTCCGTTTTATGAATGGGACGACAAAGCCAAGAAGCTCGATTTTGGCCACAACCCGTTCTCGATGCCCAAAACTATGAAAGACGGTGATATCGAAACGTCGTCACGCGAAGACAAGATGGCCGTCGTTGCCGATCAATACGACATGGTCATGAACGGTTATGAAATCTGCTCGGGGGCGGTACGAAACCACAACCCAGACACGATGTATAAGGTATTCGGCGCACTCGGCTACGACACGGCATATGTCGATGCTAAGTTTGGTGCCTTAATTAATGCCTTCAAATACGGCGCTCCACCCCACGCTGGCTGCGCCTTCGGTATCGACCGTATGTTTATGGTGCTGATGGGCGAAGACAACATCCGCGAAGTCGTCGCCTTCCCCAAAAACGGCTCCGGCATCGACACCATGATGAACTCGCCGAGCGTCGTCGACGACGCCCAACTGGCAGAGCTCAGCATTCAGGTTGCTGTCGACATATAGAAGAGCAGTGCGCACTCAGTATAGCCAGTGAGTAGTTGCGTTATTGACTGGTTCTCAACACGTTCTCAGACGACTGGGATTCTGAGTAGACTTTCGGCTAGCGGATGACGTTGGCGATACGGGCGACGAGTTGGTCGTTGAAAACGCTGGGGATTATTTCGTCAGCTGTCGGTGTCTCGACGAGCGAGGCCATGACTTCGGCGGCGGCGATTTTGTGGTCGTCGGTGATGGTCTGGACATGATTGTCGAGTGCGCCACGGAAGATACCTGGAAATCCTAGGGCGTTGTTGACTTGGTTGGGGTAATCACTGCGGCCTGTTGCCACTACGGCCGCACCGGCCGCCAGAGCCACCTCGGGGAGGATCTCGGGGTCTGGGTTGGCGAGGGCGAAGATGATCGGGTCGGCTGCCATACTGCGCACCATGTCCGGACTGAGTAGATTTGGTGACGAGACGCCGATGAAGACATCGGCACCGTGAAGGGCGTCTTGCAAACTACCGGTGACATTATCGTGGTTCGTGAATTCTAGCAGGAGCTGCTTGGACGTGTTCAGGTCGGTGCGGTCGTGGCTAATGATGCCTTTGCTGTCGACGGCCACGATGTGGGGGTGGGCGTATTTGTCGAGCAATTTGGCGATGGCCACCCCGGCAGCTCCGGCTCCGACGATGACGATTTTGCAATCGCTGAGTTTACGACCAGTCAGCTTGCCAGCGTTGATAAGTCCCGCCAAAACAACCGTGGCGGTGCCGTGCTGGTCGTCGTGCATGACCGGGATAGACAAGCTAGCCTTGAGCCGCTCTTCGACTTCAAAACAGATCGGCGCAGCGATGTCCTCCAAATTGATAGCGCCGAAGCTCGGGGCGATTGCCTCGACGGTGCGGACGATATCGTCGGCCGAGTGGACATTCAGCACGATCGGTACGCTATCGATGTTGGCAAAATGCTTGAATAACATGGCTTTGCCCTCCATGACTGGCATGGCACCCTCCGGCCCGATGTTGCCGAGTCCTAGCACCGCTGATCCGTCGGATATGACAGCTACGAGGTTGTTCGTCCAAGTGTATACCGGTAACAGTGACGGGTCGGTGGCGATGACCTTACTGACCGCTCCGACGCCTGGTGAGTAATAAGCGCTCAGCTTCTCACGGGTCAGTTTGCCCTCGTCGCCCGGGTCGCGTAGAGCGATGGTGATTTTGCCTTTGTACTGTTTGTGTAATTGCAATGCGAGTTCGTTTATATCCATAAGGGGCAGTATAACAGCCCTGGCAGACCAATCAATTCCAAGAAACGGACTTCCTGGTTTTAATGCAGGATAGCCCCATTGACAAACCGCTAGCTTGTTTTCATAATACCTACATGCATACACCTGAATTTGCTCCTGAATCTGTGCAGTTCAATGGTTTTCGCGCAACACCTCCAGTTGGTCTTTGGTCGGCTTGCATATCAGGAGCTTTTACGTACCCGAAGCTTGAGCGGGCATTGGTAGAATCTGCTACAAGAGATGGCCGGGGATATACCGGTTTTGTAGCGTTCGACACTTACGACCCAGACCCCGACTGTAGGACATTTTTTACTTGCACTCGTTATCCTAGACAGGATGGTGTAACACCATTGAAACAATGCGAGGAAGGTATCGCACTACTAGCCAACGAACTCGGAACATCAGTCGAGCCAGATCCGCAGACCGACGGAATTCGCGTAGTACTAGGCTTGCGCGAAGGCTACGATGACGAGGGAGCTTATATACATACTCACGAAGAAGTCATGAATGCACTAAGAAGCATTCCTACTGTCAGGATTCAGAGAGCAGCAATTCTGGCAGTTAGAGCCACGGCAGCAGATACGTCAACACGTATAGAGCCCGTCGCCGTCATACGTGGGTCTTACGAGGGGCTGTTCTCTATATATCGACTTGCCGATCGCTTCAGACAAACGCAGTTCACAGTAGAAGACTTCGCTCGGCAGATTTCCTGGGTCGTTCAAACGCCCCATTGCACCGAACCCTGAAAAACCGCTAGACTTGGGGGAGATTGCGTTTGGCTCTGAATCTAGGCTCCTTAACACGCTCTAGGGGGGGGCTATTTACCTTTGACGTACCACCCCATCACCAGTACAATAAACAATGAGCATAATCATAATTAGGTCTATATACTGCCATAGGAAAACAGAGATAATGATAACATGAGCCGCCTCCCCTCTCCAGGTCAAGACGATGGCACCTGGGGTACCATC
>JAYTAB010000058.1:0-17350 GCA_043737735.1 Candidatus Saccharimonadota bacterium
TAAACCATGACAGACAAACAGAAATTTTACGTGCTGCTAGGACTATTCACGCTGAGTCTATTGCTAGCGTGGTACATCGCGACCTGGAACGGCCAATCCGCTTCCCAAGTACTTTTCTAGGTTGCCTATAACTGACGGTTCGAGTTGTCGGCTACAGACGTTTCGACGGCTGTGTGATTTTTTCGTTTCCAGAATCGAACGACGAGGGCAACGAATAGGATGAAGCACGCCAGACTGACTACGAGTAGCACGTCAAATCCGGTGTTAGCCAACAGCCCGCCCGAAGCCGCGTCCGTCCCCGTCCCTGTTGTTGTCTGCGTAGCGCCATTGTACGATGAGTTGTTGTACGACCCGCTGCCGTAAGTGCTTGCGAAAAAGTAGGTTTGCATGTAGTTTATATTCCCTTCAGCTTGTACATTTATTTACGCTTATGATATCATGAAAGTACTTATAATAAGTAGTAAAAGTAAGGATAACTATGTTTTCACAGTTTGCCTTTTTGGATTTGGGCGCCCCACAGCTGTTAATAATCCTCGCGATTGTAGTATTGCTTTTCGGAAGCAAAAAACTACCAGAATTATCACGCAGCTTAGGCGAATCAGCACGTGAGCTACGCAAAGGCTTAAATGACACCGATGAAAAAAAAGACGTCAAAAAAGACAACGATAGCAAAGTCGTCTCGTAGCAGCGACCAAAAGCTTCCCTTCCTGGAGCATTTTCATGAGCTGAAGCGGCGGTTGACCTATATCGCCGCTTCAGTTTTTGTTTTCGGTTGCGCAGCATATGGCGTACAGCAACAGATCGTAGGCTTTCTGCTCGAACCGGCAAAAGGCCAAAATCTGATTTATACCTCACCAGGAGGTGGTTTGGACTTCTTATTCCGAGTATGTATATATACCGGGATTGTTTTCAGTCTGCCTGTTATTGTTTATCAATTTCTAAAGTATCTCGAGCCGCTGCTCGGCAATGATTCAGTCCGTTTTGCCCTCAATGGTAGTATTATCTCAGCTATATTAGCGGCCGCCGGTATGGCATTCGGCTACTACGCCGGTATGCCTGCAACTCTGCACTTCTTGTTTCACCAGTTCACTACCGATCAAATACATCCACTGATCGCCATCCAGTCCTACATGTCATTTGTCACAATGTACATGTTCGGCGCCTCCCTCTTGTTCCAGGTGCCGCTCATCATGATATTTATCAATCGTATCAAACGACTCAAGCCACGAACACTCTTCAAGCACGAACGATGGATGATCCTCGGAGCGTTCGTGCTGGCGGTCATCATGAACCCTACGCCCAACATTGTCGATCAGCTCATGCTAGCCGGCCCAATGATACTAATGTACCAAGTCGGTATTGGCATGATCGCAGTTATCAACCGCCCGAAGCGGTCACCAAAGGTAGCTGCCCTGCTAGCACAAGATGCCGCAGTCCAGGCTGAGCGCATAGCCAGGCTGAAGGACGCGCGAACAGTTTGGGAACAAGCCGACGCTATAGCCGAGCGCCCACTCGCCGCCATCCCGGTTTTACAGAAAACTACCCCGTCGGTCGTTCCTGTGCCCAGGCCCATGCGAGCATCACACAAGGCTTCGCCCTACCCTGGCCGACCACGAAAATACATTGACGACTACAGCGGGTACCGCCGACCAACCCGCTCATCGATATAATAGACCTGTCGTAATAGACTTTTGCTATTGACAATGCATAAGCGGATCGTTAAACTCGTAAGTACAAATGAATAAAATTAAAGTGTCAGCACAAAGGTAATACCATGCAAAAACAAATCCAAGCCTTAGTACAAAAAGAAGTAACTCGCAAAGAATTCATGGCCACACTTGGTCTTGGCGCTGCTAGTCTTATGGGCCTTGGCTCAATTCTCAAGCTAGTCAACTCCCAATCAGGATCTTCACAAAAAGCCTCGTCTGGCTACGGTTCGAGCGGCTACGGCCGCTAACCGCCACTAACTCTTTTTGCTAAAGATAATAAAATAACCTGGATTTACTCCAGGTTATTTTATATAGCTTCCCAGGAAGGAGCAGCCGGAAGGGCGGATTCATTCCGCCCTTACGGCGCGATGAGAGAAACCTAGGTTTCTCTCATTACTCTTACATCATCCCACCCATATCAGGCATAGCCGCAGCGGCCGCCTTCTCGGGTACGTCGGTGACCAGCGCGCCCATCGTCATGGCGGTGCCAGCGATAGAGACGGCGTTCATTAGAGCCTCTTTAGTCACACGAGCTGGGTCAACAATACCAGCAGCTTTCAAATCGACCAACGCACTCGGGTCATTGACGTTGACGCCCTGCCCGGCTTTGCCCTTGCGGACCAATGGCAGCCATTCGTCAGCATTCAGGCCGGAGTTGGTGAGCAAGATACGGAACGGCTGTTCCAGCGCCTTGACCAGCAATTGCTTGCCGGCGGCAACAGTCGGATCAGCGTCGGTTACTTTGGTCGTCACAGATAGGTTGATCAGCGTTACACCGCCACCAGGCACGATTCCCTCAGCAAGTGCTGCTTTGACAGCGTGCACCGCGTCGTCGACCCGGAATTTCTTCTCCTCGATCTCAGTTTCAGTAGCACCACCAACTTTGATGACAGCCACCTTGCCGCTCAGTGCAGCCCGGCGCTTTTCCAGGTTTTCCTTGTCGTAGTCGCCGCTGGCAGCATCAGCCTGGGCGCCGATCTGAGCGATACGAGCGTTGAGTTCAACAACCGCACCACCACCTTCGATGATAGTCGTCTCATCCTTAGCAACGATCACACGGCGGGCTGTCCCAACCATGTTGAGTTCAGCATTCTCGAATGAATATCCCTGGTCTTCGCTGATGACAGTCGCACCGGTCAAGATAGCGATGTCATTCAAGATATCTTTGCGGCGGTCACCAAATGATGGTGCCTTGATAGCCACACAGTTGAAGACACCCTTCAGGCGGTTCAGTACCAAAGTACCAAGTGCTTCGCCTTCGACGTCCTCGGCGATCAAGACCAAATCTTTTTTGCCAGATTGTGCTAGCTTTTCGAGCAGCGGCAAAAATTCCTGAATCGAAGAGATCTTCTTGTCAGTAATGACGACGGCTGGCTTGTCGTAGACAGCTTCCATGCGCGCCGTGTCGGTCACCATATATGGGCTGACAAAACCACGGTCAAAGGTGAACCCTTCGACAATTTCCTTCTCCAGCAGTAGTCCCTGCCCTTCTTCGACAGTCACGATACCGTCTCGGCCGACAGCGTCCATAACGTCAGCGATCAACTCACCGATGGCAGAGTCGCCAGCTGAGATTGTAGCAACTTCAGCAACACGAGATTTCTTACCCTTGATGTCTTCAGCCAGCGTTTCGAGCTTGGCGATGACTTCGGTAGCAGCAGCTTCCAAGCCTTTGCGAAGCAGCATCGGGTTGTGACCAGCTGCGATCAGCTTGTTAGCTTCGTTCAAAATGTGATAAGTCAAAACGGTCACAGTCGTCGTGCCATCACCGGCCGTGTCGTTCATCTTGCTAGCAGCCTGTTTGATCAGCTCAGCACCAACTTTGTAGCCAAGCGTCTCGTCGTCAACATCAGCGATTTCAACACCTTTGGCCACCGTCACACCATCGTGTGTAACTGTCGGGGTGCCGTAGCCCTTGCTTATAACAACGTTTCGACCCTTTGGCCCCATCGTCGTCTTGACGGCGTCATACAGTATTTGTGCCCCACCGAGAACTCGGCGGCGAGCGTCATCGTCATAAAAAACTTTTTTAGCCATAGTTCAATCTCCCTCTTCTTGTCTCTCTTGTTGTCTCTTTTATTACTTTACAGTTGCCAAGATATCTTCTTCTTTGACCAGCAGATACTCGTCCCGACCGATTTTCACATCAGTCGTACTGTAACTCTTATAAATAATCCGGTCGCCGACCTTGACGGTCATCTTGATCCGCTCGTTGTCGTCGCCGACTTTGCCTGGCCCGACAGCCACCACCTTGGCAGTCTTCGGCTTCTCCTTGGCATTGTCCGGCAGATACAGCCCGCTCGCCGTCTTGCTAGCAGCTTCCTCGGCCACAGCCACTACATAATCAGCCAATGGCTGAATAGTTCCACTTCCCTCACTATTTGCACTCATGCTACTCCTCCGTTTACTTGCTCATAACTCTACTAGATTAGCACTTAACGCCCGAGAGTGCTAACTCTCAGCACTTATCATAATCGAGCGCCAATATATCGTCAAGCCGTATAGCCTGCTAAGTACGTGGTGCGCGATCTACAACGCCATCTTGCCTGCGCTTAGCGGTTCTAAACTCGTCGAAAGACATGTCGTTTAGTCTCTCTGCTCTCTCTTCAAAGTCATCCCGTTGGTACGACGGTACACTGAGCACCTTTTTATCATGTGCGAGATGAAAAATCTCTTGCCGAAGTTGTGTCGATGAAGGATCATCCTCCTTCAATCGACTGCTCAGGAACCAGCCTCCGAGACGCTGCGTCAGACTAGGTGATCGGTGCGACTCTTCTTGATTTCGATTGCCAATACCCCGTCCCAAATGCGTATCATCCTTATACCAAATCGGCAGATCAGCGTTCCCTTGAGCAAAACCCTTCTGCGTCACTCCACCCATCCAATGAACACCGGCTATTATAGCTGTCGGGAATGCTGCTCTAAAGAAATTTTCAGAAATGGCAAGTGTACGCCCCGAAGCATAAACTTCATCGACAATAAGAACAGTCTTGCCGTCGAAAGTTGCGGGCGCACGATCAATAGCCTCGGTCAGGCCTTCTTTTTTATCAGACGGTGACACGAATATCGAACGTAGACTCCGTATAACACTCTGGTCGACACGATCAAGATCCACCGTCCCTTTCCCGAGAGGGTCGACAGTATTCACCCACTGTTCCCGATCGATATTCACAAAATGAGAAGACGGCATAGATGGCACCGTGCCGTCATCCTCTTGTGCAAGTCGTGGCCACAACTCTCTCATCATCCATGCCAATGGTCGCGCCGATTTGTCCAGCCACACAATACAATCTGGACTTCTCATAGACCTCTCGTGCGTCACCGGATCATCGACATTTACTCCCTCGGTTATCAGTCTCACGAGCTCATCAGTGCGATGTATGTATTCAGTGCGCAACTGCTCACCCGTTTTTGGCGTTCCATCAGTCCGTGCATGCCCTACTAGCAGTTGATAGTCGTATTTGGCCGAGGTAGACTCCATAGCCGTCGAAAAAAGCCCAGATCTTTCATTAGGATCGGGCGAGGAATCTGCTGCTGCCGAGGATTCGAACTTAGGCATAGTATTAAGAATAACAGAATCATCAATACCTGACACCAAGTCAACTACATCCGGGAAGCTATCACGGACTACATGGAGCTCTGCGAGTGGGATCCCCTCTTCTCGCGCAGTGAACCTATCATATTTCATGTCAGTTACCGTCCTTCACCTAAGTTATTGTCTTGCTCATCCCACATCGTCCCGGCCAAACCCGCATCGACTTTGCGGTTTCCTAGTTCTCGGTCAAGCACATCCTGGGTTAATTCGGGGTCATTCACAACAAACGAAGGCTTAGTTTCGATGTAAGCTGCTGCCAACGCTCCCTCCGGATCTTCCCGGCTTTGGAGAAATTCTTCGAGGAGTTCGTTATCATGATGGCCCAAAGTAGACATGTTTAGGAAAAATTGTCCGATACGGGCTATCCCCACAGCCACATCAGCCCCAACCCAACGTCCATCACAATCACGTTCTTCGCCTAATACCGCAAAGCCGGTAATAACATGCCCCATTGGGTCGCGTTCATTTATACCAGAGTTACTCATTAGATATATAATAGCACCTTTTCTGATCTTTTGCAATTTTTTATGCGTGGTAAGTCTTGTCGAAAACGGCCCTATATAGAGTAGACTGGGACGAAGTGCTGTCACGATTGTCAGCCAATCGCGCTACCGTACGAACTCCGTCAGTATTTTCAGTATCCTCTACCAGCATCCAATACTCACGGGCTTTTGTGCCATTCAATTTTGTATAGTTGACCTTTGGAACACCCGTAACCGTATTCCTTGCGTGGCCGACTTCAGCGTATCCCTTCAAATCTCTGATCAGGCACTCCTCCAGGCGGGCAATTTCGCGCTTGTCGGTCGGTCCATTGTTCTTAACTTGTTCAGACATTTTTGGACGTAAATCACAAACCCTTACCTTTGCATGGGCGTCGGTGGTGTATTCTGTCACATCAGCACGAATAGGTTCCTTTCGTTCTGCTAGCGTAGGAACAATTCCAGCAAATTGACTACGAGGAATTACCGCCTGTCTAGGAAGCAGCTCAGCTGATATATAGCCGCTAGGGACAGGGATTGTTGCAGCCGTCTCGGGTTGTGGCAACAGAGAAGAAGGATCAAAATCTATCCCCGCATCCGCGGCAAGCAAACCGAGCGTTTCGACCGTTTGCCGATACTGGAACGAGCGTGGGTCTAGGCCACTCAGCTCACCAACCCACTCTGGGGGCAATTCCGATAGTGTCGTGGTGGTTTGTGAAGAGAGGAGGTCGGGTTGTTTCATTGTGTTTAAACTTAAGCTTTATACTACCATATACGCTTATGCTTGTCAATGTCTGCTTCCCGGATTCCAACCCGAAGTGTCAATGGTCTAGAATGCGGGTTATACTATTACCTAGTGCAATCTCACACAATCAATCAAACCGTTCTCATGTCCGGCGCCGACTACTTCGACGTCGTCGATTTGAACTCTTATTCGCACGGCGTCGACCAGGTCGATCGCCAGGAGGCTGTGCGAGAGTTCGCGGCTATCTACGCGGCCACACAGCAGGCTGGCATCGAAGTTGTCAAAGTTGATGCCCCAGCAGGCTGCCAGGATGGCATATTTACCGCCAATTGGGGACTTTGCCGCGGTGATACGGTCGTCATGTCTTCCCTGCCCAACGCTCGGCAGGCCGAGGAACCCTACGCCGAGACAGTCCTACGCAACCTCGGCAAAAAAATCATAAAAGCGCCGTTTCGCTTCAGCGGCCAAGGCGACGCCCTTCCCTGTGGCAATTATTTATTCACTGGCACCAATTACCGTACCGATCCACGAATGCACGCCTTCCTGGCCAAACATCTCGACTACGAAGTGGTATCACTGCAAACCGTACCAGAGCTCGACGCCGCTGGCCACCCCGTAATCAACAGCGTTTCCGGCTGGCCCGACAGCTTCTTCTATGACATCGACCTGTCCATGTCAATATTGCGCCCCGATCTGATAGCATGGTGCCCAGAGGCGTTCATGCCCGACAGCCAAGCCAAAATCCGGGCCCTACCGATGGAAAAGATAGAAGTCAGCCTAGCAGAAGCCCGCGACCACTTCGCCTGCAATCTCCTGTCGACCGGCGATACGGTCATAATGGGCAGCCACGCCCCCCAGCTGCAAGCAGCCATCGAATCCCACGGCCTGCGCACAATCACACCGGAAATAACCGAACTCGGCAAAGGTGGCGGCTACATCCGCTGCACCACCCTGACACTCGACAACAAATAGCCTATATCTTCCAAGGATCTACCCAAAAATACAAAAGGAGAGCCTTTCGGCTCTCCTGATGATAACGAAGTTTCAGAATATGCGTTACAACGCCGACGAGCCTTCAATAGCTAGATTATAACAAATTAGCGCTTAATTTCAAAAACTTTTTTGTCTTTCGACACAAACATTAGGCGTTGGACGGATTTAATTATCTTAAACTGATATTCAGCCTCTCGCCTGATTTTATTAGCGTGCATTTTTGACCTACTTGCGTCGAGAATAACATTGGACGACTGGTGTGAGGCGTACTGCAATTGTCGCTGTATATTATTTTTGCCCTTGCCCTGCGGACTTTTCAACTCCCAAAGCGCGTCGTCAATCAAAAAGTCTGGTGTGTTGCGATTGGCTGTCGGTACAAATTCAACGTCAACCCTGAAATACTCTGCCAAAATCTCGGCAACATCTATTTCGTGTTGCCTTGGGCGTGGTTTCATCCCGACAGGGATAATTATTTTTCCCGATTTACTCTTGCCGACTATTGTTTGTCACTATACCACTTTTTTAGCCCAATGAACGCTCGCGCCCGCAAATAGCTTAGTTGCGCGGGTTTAGACACTCCGTTGTCACGGTAGATCCATGCATCGTCAGCCGCAGCACGTCTCCGTTACCCATGTTGTAATCTTGTGTTTGTGGCCCACTATTACGCATAGCGGGTAGTCTAACAAAATTATCACCCAGCAGGCCCGGCGTCTCCCCTAGAGGGGCGATCTCAACGCGCACCTGATACTTTCCAAGTACGCGATAGGTGTCTAGCCGTACCCTGTGATCTCTTGGATTGATAATCGTAGGTCCCGAAACATTCAGCGTAGTCGCGCAATCATTCGCAAACCTCCACCCGCCCATATGAATATTCTCCCATGGCTTGTGCTGTACTCCCACGACAGCGCCAACAGCCATCGCCGCTACAACAGCCGTAGACCAGGGGTTGCGATGCTTTCGCTCTGGTTTTTTTGAAAAGTCGCAATCGCTGATTCAATTGTTGCCGTCTCTCGCATAACTGTGGGCCTAGAGGCCATCCTAAATTAGATAGCTCTACCATACTACCTTTTTGCGTTTCGAACAATAATAGTGGCTTTAAGTGTGCGCTAGCGAATTTTCAGACGTTGTTTTACTGCGGCGTGAGCCGTTCCTATCTCATCCCAAGGATTCTCGCCGTTAGCGCGCTCGATGGTTTTCTCGTGGCCTTTGCCCAGCAGCAACACCGTATCACCCTTGTGGGCCCGCCCGACGGCAAACTGTATAGCTTTAGTACGGTCGTGGACCAGAAACAGATCACGCTCTCGCACCTTGTCAGCCTTCTCGACACCGCCAGCGATCTCGTTCATGATCATCTCGCCGTCGATATCACGGTCATCCTCTTCGGTCACCACGACCTCGTCAGCGTATTTGCCAGCTAGTTCGCCCTGCACCGCCCGCTTGGCCTCATCGCGGCGCCCGGCCGAGCCGAACATCACGATCAATTTGCCCCCCATCTTAGTGACAACCGGCCGCAGATCCTTGAATAACTTCTCGAAGCTATCCGGCGTATGTGCAAAATCGACAATCACGCTATAGTCCTGTCCCTCTGTGATGTTCGTCATGCGGCCCTCGACGCCGTCTAGCGCAGCGATTCCCTGCTCGATCTGCTTGTCGCTCAGCCCCACGGCGATACCGACACCAGCAGCAGCCAGAGCATTTGAGATATTAAATGTACCCGGTATATTTACCTGCAGATGCAGCGTACGAGAATCGCTGCCTTCGCCGTACTTAGCCGTGAACGTACTCCCCTCCGGCGTCGCCTCAACGTTACCAGCCCGCAAATCGCCCCCAGCGATCCCATAGCTGATCGCATTCGGCACAGTCTCCAGGAACTTCCCTGCCGACGGATCATCGGCATTGGCAATACCTATCCGCATACCCCGCCTGTTGGCGGCCGTCAGCCGGAACAATTTAATCTTGGCATCCCTATAACGCTCAAAGGTCTTGTGATAATCCAAATGTTCATGCGTCACATTGGTCATGACCGCCACACTGTACGGCACGCCCCACACCCGGTTTTGGGCCAGCGCATGGCTAGTCGTTTCCAACACCAGCCATTCCACACCCTGAGACTTCATCCATTTCAACCGTCTCATCAGCTCCGGCACCCCGACATTCGTCATGTGGTGAATCTGCGGGCGGATGTCGTCATTAGCACCGTATGCCACGGTAGTCATCAGGCCGACCTTATAGCCCGCATCAAGCATCATGCGGTGAATCATATAGCAAGTGCTCGTCTTGCCATTCGTGCCAGTCACCCCGATAATCTTTAGGCCATGAGCCGGAAACCCATGAGCAGCGTTAAGCAAAGCCGCCTCAGCCAGATGACCATACGGTTCCACCGCCGGAAACAGTCCACTCGGGATACACTTTTTGACCAAGCTACGTGCGTTCATATCTACAATTATACCGGACCTGCCGCAAAATCGCTTGCGATACGGTCCAGCGAACAGGCCACTAGCAATTTCTAACGCAAACAAAAACCCCGGCTACTCTAGAGTCGGGGTTTTTGTTTGACTAGTGTACGTTATACGATGTCAGCGTTCTCAGCTAGTTCACCCAGCAGAATCTCGTATTCATTCTGGACGATCTGATCAAACTCAGGAATCGTTTCCTGCAACCAAGCCAAGGTCTTTTCTGCGTCACCCAACTCTGTCAGCTCAACGAGTTGAGTAGCCTGGTCGTCATCGAGGACATCGATGATATTGGCACCGACCCGCTCGTTCAAAGTTTCTTGAAAATGTGCTACCAGCGCGGCTTCTTCGGCTTCACTTTTGTGGATGCCGAGGTCGTGTAATGTTTCGATAGTGATGAGATTCATATGATAGTTCCTTGTTTATTTTGGTTTGTTTATCTTAATTATGACACAAGTCTAGCTAGGCTTGTGCTCTAGCCTCGAGTTGATCTGCACGTTCACTTGCACGGATGCGCATAGCCGCAGCGCGGGCGGCAGCATTTTCAGCTTTGAGGCTTCCTCGGCGAGCGATCGTTTCGAGCCGGCCAGCGCGAAGATGTTGCGTGGCTATTGCGGTACGAACGGACGTATCGGCCACTACTTCACTTCCACGTTCAACTGCCTTCTTGCCCGCTTCGGCTGCAAGGACTCCAGCGCCGATAGTGACAAGGCCAGCAACTTTAAGAACATTTCCACCAATTTTGGCAGCTTGGAGACTACGGTCACGGGTGGTTTCTGCGCCACGACGGGTGGCTTCAACAGTACGATCTTTGCGATCGTGCAGATTTGCCATCAATGTGGCCTTGCGACCACGAGCAGCTTTAGCTTTCTGTGCGACGAAGCCTCGAACGCGTCCAACTTGTTCGGTGGCTTTTTCTTTGCCTAGATCTAAGCTGCCTCGAGTATTGACCTTGACCGCGAGGCCAGTGAGAACAGCGGCATTGACGACTGAATTACCGACCTGCCGGGTAATTTGTTTACCACGCTCGACTTTATCGGCAGCGCTTTCGCGAACGTCTTTAGCGACGCCCCTCGCGGTACGGCGTTCGCTCCAACGTGAGGCGAATCCTGTAAGCTTTGATGCTGCCTTGTCTGCAATTTCAGCAAATCGAAGTGCGCCGCGAACCAAGACTCGGTCTGGATTATTGACCTGATCAGTGTCTTGTACCTCGCCAGGTGCCTGAAGGCCAATGCCGGACTGACCCTGTTCTACTGCTGTCTGGGGTTGTGCGTTTTGTGCGTCCAGCTGATCTAGTGTATGTCGATCAAATACTTCACCCACTAGTCGTGGGTCATCTACTGCTGCTACTGCTTCTTGTGATAGTGCCATTATGTTGGACTCCTTGCTAACTTATTATTGTTTTTTGTTTGTGTTCTAACATGCTTATCCTAGCAAGTTTGTGCCGTTTTGTCAATCATAGCATAACTATTTTGCGTATTACTCAAATACAGATGCTCCGTATAGTGTATGCTATAGATATATATGACAGTTTTGGGTATTGAGTCTAGTTGTGATGAGACAGCAGTCGCCGTGGTCGAAGATGGCCGGCGGCTACTCAGTAATGTGGTGGCCTCTTCGATGGATTTGCACGCCAAGTACGGGGGTGTTGTACCGGAAATCGCCGCTCGCAGCCATATCGAGGCCATCATGCCGGCAGTCCAGCAGTCGCTCGATGAGGCCTTCCCTACTCTTGTCGGCAAGCGCGACGAACAATGGCAGCAGATTGACGCCATTGCCGTTACATATGGCGCTGGGCTCGGGGGTAGCTTGCTGATCGGTATGTTGACAGCTCGGACGCTGGCCATTGCCTATGACAAGCCGTTGTACGCCATCAACCACGTCGAGGGTCATTTGTATGCGAATTTCCTGACCGAGACTTCCCTGCCCGGCTACGTACTGCCTAGTGCGCAGCCGCAATTCCCTATCCTCGGTCTGATCGTCTCCGGCGGACACAGCCAACTGGTGTTATTCCGTAGTCATTTTGACTACACTTTGCTCGGTCAAACTCACGATGACGCCATCGGCGAAGCCTTCGACAAGGTGGCTAAGATTCTCGGTCTCCCCTACCCCGGCGGCCCTTCGGTCAGCAAGAAGGCACTCGAGGGTGACCCGGTGGCTTTCACGTTGCCCAAAGCCCGGATGACGAACAAATACGACTTCTCGTTCTCGGGGCTCAAGACAGCCGTCCTACGGCTGTCACAGGAACAGATCGGTGAGGACTTCACATTTCTCTCCTCTGGCCTGTCAGAGCGGCTCAGCGAGCCTCAAAAGGCCGACATCGCTGCCAGCTTCCAGCGCGTCGCCATCGAAACAGTCGTCGACAAGACGGTGCTAGCCTACGAAGAGTTCCAGCCAGCCTCGGTCATCATCGGCGGTGGCGTCGCCAGCAGCCCAGAATTGCGCCGCCAATTGAGCGCCCGGCTGGCCGGTACGCCGCTCGGCCCCATCCTCTACACCGACAGCAAACTCTGCACAGACAACGGCGCTATGATAGCCACCCTAGGATGCTTCAAAGCCTCGCTCGGCGCCGAGCCAGCCGACCCGTATTCACTCGATATCTCCCCTAGCCTATCGATGTAATCCTGGGCCATTGCCAGGGGTTATATTGATGTAATTAATACTGCCCTACAGGATTGACACTTATGCTTATCGAGGGTACTATGTAGGGGTAAAACAAAAAACGTTCGTAGTGCGTATAATCGTACATATTCAAAATTACGTACATAGTTGCGCATGAAAAATCGTTCTCGGTGGGTAAAGAGTTAAAGGCAATTGGACAGTTGGTTTTTCACGTGAAAAGCCTTATGTTTAGTTGCTTTTTTTGTGTGGTCATTTAGACAACATACCCCTCTCGTAACCTACCTAATGGCCGAGAACCCATAATCGCAGATGGTAACAGAGGTAGTTATTGCTAATCGTGAGTGGTATACTATGGTCAAACTTGTGCGATGCCGTACAGGGGTGAGCGGGTGCAGCGATGATATTAGACGTTCTAGACGTCACGTCGTAGTGGCCGACGAAGTAGCATTGTTAAGCCGAACGGAACTGGCAGACTAACGTAAACAGGGGTGACTGATGAAATTATCGAAGATATACGAGCCGGGATTGTACGAAACGGACATATACGCGCTCTGGGAGAAATCCGAGGCGTTTAAGCCGTCAGGCAAGGGCGACCCATACGCTATTGTCATGCCACCACCAAATGCCAATGCCAATGTCCACATCGGTACTGAGCTGACCTTCGTATTAGAAGACATCGCTGCCCGCTACCACCGTCTGAAGGGCGATAACACCTTACTGCTGCCTGGCGCCGATCATGCTGGCTTCGAAACGCAATCTGTCTTCGAGAAACACTTGGCCAAAGAAGGGAAAAGCCGGTTTGATTTCTCTCGAGAAGAGTTATATTCCCGTATTTGGGACTTTGTGGGCGAGAATAAAACGAATTTTGAGACACAATTCCGCCGTATGGGCGTCAGCTGCGATTGGAGCCGCTACACATTTACGCTGGACGACAAGATCGTGCAGCGGGCCTACGGGACATTCCATAAGATGTGGGACGAAGGATTGATTTACAGGGGTGAGCGCCTGGTAAATTTTTGTACTTTTCACGGTACAGCCTTCGCTGACATCGAAGTCGTCTACCGCGAGGAAGCAGGGAAGTTATGGTACATCCGTTATCCGCTGACCGATGGTAGTGGCGAGCTAGTGGTAGCGACGACGCGTCCAGAAACGATGCTCGGCGACACAGGAGTAGCAGTCCATCCCGACGATGAGCGATATCACAAATATATCGGTAAAACCGTCAAACTACCTCTGACGAACCGCGAAATCCCCATCATAGCCGACTCATTCGTTGACCGTGAATTCGGGACGGGTGCTGTCAAACTTACACCAGCCCACGACCAGAACGACTACGATGCTGCTGAACGGCACGATCTACCGAAGTTAGCCGTCATCAACCACGAGGGAAAGATCGACCACGAGGCAGCAGGGAACTATCACGGATTGCCTATCCTAGAAGCCCGAAAGAAGATCGTCGATGACCTAAAACAACAGGGGTTGATCGTCAAGACAGAAGACCTGACACACAGCGTCGGTCACTGTTACAAATGTGACACAGTCATCGAACCGTTGCTGCGTGAACAGTGGTTTGTCGACATGCAACCGCTAGCCAGTGAAGCCATCAAGGCACTAGAGGCCGACAAGATCGCATTCTATCCCGAGGCCAAGAAGTCACAGCTGGCCACATATCTGCGAGGTCTGCGGGATTGGAACATTTCGCGACAAATCGCCTGGGGTATCCCGATTCCGGCTTTTCAAAACGTCGATGACCCAAGCGATTGGATCTATGACGAACGCGTTACCGAAGAGCTGATCACCGTAGAAGGCAAAACCTATCACCGTGATCCGGACGTCTTCGACACTTGGTTTAGCAGCAGCTCGTGGCCCTATGCCACGCTCGACTATCCCGACGGGGAAGACTACAAGAAGTTCTATCCGCTCGGCCTACTAGAAACCGGCGGCGAAATACTCTACCCATGGGTTAGCCGGATGATCATGCTCGGTCTGTACGTCACCGGTGAAGTGCCGTTCCGGGCGGTCTATATCCACGGCTACGTCATGGCCGAAGACGGCTCCAAGATGAGTAAATCCATCGGTAACGTCGTCGACCCGATACCTGTGATCGATGAGTTTGGCTCGGACGCCCTGCGCATGGGCATCATCGCCGGGCGCGCACCAGCCGTCAACCGTGGCTACGACCCACGCAAGGTGGCCGACGCTCGTAACTTCTGCAACAAGCTGTGGAATATCGCCCGCTATATCGAAGATCGGGTCGGCGAAGCCAAGGTAGGCGAGGATATATCTGGCAAAGGCAAAGCAGGGGACGATGCCAAACCCGACACGGTGGCTGATCATTGGGTGTTGAGCAAATTACAACAGTATGCGGATCAGATTGCTTCTCATTTGGATGAATACCGTTTTGCGGAAGCGTATGAGACTTTGTACCACTTCGTGTGGGATGATTTTGCCGATTGGTATATCGAGGCTAGCAAGACAGCTCCCAATAACGCACTCCTCCTGCATTGTCTAGAGAGCATCTTGAAGCTAGCTCACCCGTTTGCGCCGTTCATCACTGAGACTATCTGGCAGACTTTGGAGCTGGCCGGCGGCAAAGAAGGGGAAAGTGTCCTGGCCAAACAGGCCTGGCCGAAGATCGTAAGCTTCGACGTCAAGCAGAGCCGCGAATTTGACGAGCTGCAAGCCATCATCGGCGAGTGCCGGTTCATCACCAAGGCTCTCGGTGTCCGTGATGCCACGCTCTACTACACGGATGTGCCGACGCTCACTGCGAACGCCAAGCTGATCGCTCGCATGGCACACTTGGGCGCCGTCACGGAGGTCCAGGACGGCACCGGCATCTATCTGACGAGCACACAGCACCGCTGCTGGCTCGATATAGACCGCACGACGGCCGAAGCCTACCAAGTCCAGTTAGAAGGCAAGCAAGAGGCCCAAACACAGCTCATAGCGAAGCTAGAGGCCCGCCTGACCAACAAGGCCTACGTCCACGACGCCCCGAAACACATTGTCGAACAGACCCGGACACAACTCGAGGAAACCAAGCAACTGCTCGAGAATATCGAACGAGAGCGGGAACGTTTCACTATAGGCCTGTAGCTATAGCTCTCTGAGAGCCTGACATGATTAGACTTCTCCCACAACCTGTTATGCTTGAGGCATGATACAAAAACAAAAAATAAGCCTCCGTATCTTGCGCGGAGTACATAACAACGACATGATTGATGAAGTTTTTCGGTTAATCGAGGATTGTACGATTGTGTTCGTCGAGATGATCGCGCCAGCCAAGTACAAAGATGATTTTGAGGTCATGGCAAACGCCATAACCATGAACAGCGAGTATGTAGACAGTCTCACCGATGAGAACATTGAGTGGTTCACGAAGCACCCGGAACGCTATTACCGGCTACTTTGGCGAGCAAGGAAGTCAGGTAAGGTTTTTATTGCTGTTGACGAGACTACGACCTTAAGCGAAGATCAGCTCATGGGTAAGTACAATTTATTCAACAACCAGGAAATGTCTCAACTGGGCAATACGCTCAATTTTGCAAGTTTTTATCGCAGTTTTAATAAGCATCTGTCATGGATGGCGGTCGAAATATCGAAGAGAGATCAACTGGTTGCTCGTCAGATCGCAGAATGTGTCCCGTGGCTGGAGAAAAATCATTGTGCGCACGAGCGTATGGCTTTAGTACAAGGTTATGAGCACCAAAGTGAGCAGTACATCAAAAAGCTATTGCCAAATATATCCATAACAGAGCACACCTACAACATTAGGAATGACACGAATAATCCGGATAGAATTCTGCTGACTAAGATGCTTGCCCAGCATAAGCAACACCCAAATGACCCCGTAGACACCGCGTTGATTGATCGCATGGTGCTCGGCAATGTTAGACTGGTTTTTGAGCTGCCTTACGTAGAGGAAGACGATGATAAGCGCCGTGGCATATTCTTTACACTCAAACTATCACTAAGCAATCTGATGCAACGAAATATGTATAGAAAGATCAATGGTCTTACTGATGATGCAGTACATCAAAACCTTATTGTTGCGCTCGGCAAGTACGGCAAGATGTACGAGCAATTCGACAAGCAGCCATAGCTGTGTGGACATGCTCTAAGTATGCTAGCGTGGAACCGCCTACTACTGTATGTCGAGCGGGACGCCCCGTTCGTTGACATGGTGATGCGTATTATTAATTTGAAGATCGTATGAGCCATCTTCTTCTTTAGTGACTCCTCCAATCGCAAGGTGCGCACTCATGGCTTCGGGGTAGCTAGCCGATGAGTCAATCAGACCGTCATCAGGTCCGTAAAAGCCTTCGGCGACAGAATATTCAGGCGTGTTTTGTGGGTGAGCAGCCTGATCCGCCTCGGCTGCGGCACCATATATACTTCCTGCGGCATTTGGATTGACTGCCGGGTGAGCAGACAGGGGATCCTTATTTGCTCTTGAACGGAGATCAGCATCCATTACTGTCTCTATTACAGTAGGGGCTAATCTTGTTGCTTGTTCTAGTCTTTTTTTGTCGGGGCCTGGGTTTGTTGTTTGTTCGTTTTTGTTCATACTTAAACATTAGCATTCTATTGACTATAAGTCAACTTGGCTTGGTCGTTACATGAAATAACAGCTCATGGCACTAGTACCGCAGCTCCTAAATACCCATTCACCAGGATGCCAGGTCCTGAGTCCAGAAAAGATTTCAATCGATGAAGCGTATCGGATATACGGTGAGTTGATTGAAATCTTT
>JAYTAB010000059.1:0-3730 GCA_043737735.1 Candidatus Saccharimonadota bacterium
AGAAGAGGGAAAATCAATGCCATAATAACAGGCATTCCGCGTTGGCGGACAACTGACCAGCATGTGGACCTCTTTGGCCCCGGCGTCGCGAAGCGAACGGACCCTGCTTTTACCGGTAGTTCCCCTGATATGCTGTAGGTTGTAATGACGAGCGCGGCAAGAATACCGATCACGACGATTACGATCAGAAGTTCCACGATAGTGAAACCCTGTTGAGTTCGTTTGTTTAGTGAGCTCATAAGGACCCACCCTCCTTGTTGTTAATTTGGTTATTTTTGATCTTGGACTATCCGTACCTACAGGTAGGAGAATAGCCAGTATCTGGGTATGATTATAGACATAAGCGCTACTACGTCAAGCGTTATTGTTAGCCACCGATGTTCTTGGATAGGCTGGCGATGGGGCCCATGACGCTAGCGGCGATTAGGCCGACGGCGCCACCGAGTATCACGATCATGATCGGTTCGATGATAGCGGCCAGTCCGTCGATCAGAGTGGTGACCTCTTCCTCGTAGAAGTCGGCGACTTTCACGAGGACAGTATCAATTTGGCCGGTTTCTTCGCCGACTGCCAACATCTGGCTGACGATCGGCGGGAAATGTGGGCTTTTGCTGATCGGCTCGCTGAGCTGTTTGCCGTTTCTCACCTGTATGGCTGCGTCGTGGAGCTCCTTCTCGATGACTTTGTTACCGATTGCACCACCGGTCACTTCGAGGGCGTCGAGCACACTGACACCGGCTGACATCAGTGAGGCAAATGTTCGGGAGAATCGCGCTACGGCCATTTTCATGGTGATGTTTTTCATGATCGGCATGGTCAGCAGTAGCATATGGAACTTGTATTTGCCCTTTGGCGAGCGGATATATCGGAGGATTAGGTATATGATAATTCCGAGTATTCCGAAAATCACTACGAAATTACTAACCATGAATTTGCTAGCGTCCAACAGTATCTGAGTGTAGATCGGTAGCTTGGCGTCCGGTCCACCCAGATCAGTCAAGATGCCGCCAATCTTCGGCATTATGACGAGCATAATGCCGAAGAAAGCGACAATCGTGACGACCATCAAGACAATCGGGTACATCATGGCGCTTTTGATCTTTTTGCGGATGCTGGCGTCCAGTTCAACCTGTAGGGCGAGGCGTTTTAGGATTTCATCGAGGATACCACCCTCTTCTCCGGCCTTAACCATGTTGACGTAGACATCCGAGAAGATGTTTGGGTACTTGGCGAATGCGGTTCCGAGCGGTGCGCCACCTTCGACTTCCTTGGTGATGGCGGCAATGGCTGCCTTGAGCGTCGGGCTCTCGGTATCGGATCCGAGCGTTGCTAGTGAGCGGGTCAGCGGTACACCGGCGCTGATCATGGTAGATAATTGACGGGTGAAGATGACGAGGTCTTGCAGCTTGACCTTTTTTTTGCCGAAACTGCCAAAATTGAGTAGGCCGCCGGATTTGCCATTTTCGGTAAGTTCCTTGATAGATAATGGATGGATCCCTTGGTGTGTCAGATTGGAGACCAGGGCTTCGCGGCTGCCAGCTTCGGCAATGCCTTCGATGGTTTTGCCGCTGCGAAGTGCCTTGTAACTATATCTCATATGGTTTTCCGTTATTCCGCCGCCGTGACGCGCAGCACTTCCTCTATTGTTGTTTGACCGCGCAGGGCTTTGACGAGTCCATCGGTCTGCATGGTTACCATACCATCTTCTATGGCAGCTGTCTGAATATTTTCACTGGTTTCATTGGTGACAATCATTTTCTGGATGGCTGATGAATTATCAAGCACTTCGTAGATGCCGATACGCCCGCGGTAGCCAGTGTGATTACAGGTGTCGCAACCGTCCGGGTTGGCATTCCAGAGGTGTTTGATGGCTGTTTCGCTGCTGCCGAGTTCGGCTGATGAGCTAGTAGTACCAGCTGTTTTGCTGATCGCAGTGCCGATGCCACCTTCGAGCGCCTGTTCCTCCAGGTCATGTAGGTATTTCATGACGGCTGGCTTATCGAGGTGAAAAGCGACTTCCAGGCGCTTGATGACCAACGCTTCGGGGACATACTGCTTGCGACAATCGATGCACAGGCGGCGTACCAATCGCTGACCGACGACGGCGCGGACGGTGCTAGCGATAAGGAACGGCTCTATCTTCATGTCAAGCAATCGCGGCAGGCAAGTTGCGGCATTGTTGGTGTGTAATGTGCTGAAAACAAGGTGGCCGGTCAATGCGGCCTGGACAGCCAGTTGTGCAGTTTCGCCATCCCGGACCTCGCCCACCATGATGATGTTCGGGTCTTGACGGAGCAGGGCGCGCAGCCCATTGGTGAAAGTCATGCCAGCGATTGGATTGACCTGAACTTGGTTGGCGCCGAAGATGCGGTATTCGACCGGGTCCTCGACGGTGGAGATGTTGACGGTCGGGCTGTTGAGCATGCTCAGGACGCTAAATAGCGTGGTGGATTTGCCAGAGCCAGTCGGGCCGGTGACTAGGACCATGCCGTGTGGTTGGACGATAGCTTGCTGGATGACCTTTAACGCTGCACCCCAAAACCCGAGCTCCTCGAGCGTCGACGGCTTGCTCGATTCATTCAAAATACGCATGACCACTTTTTCGCCGTCGACTATCGGCAGAGTGGAAACGCGCAGGGCATAGACCAGCCCGGCTACTTCTACCTTGAATCGTCCATCTTGCGGTGCGCGGTGTTCGTCTATTTTTAGATTTGAAAGGATTTTGATACGGCTGACCAGTGCGCCGAGAACCTTGCGCGGTAATTTGTTCGCCTCGCGTAGCACTCCGTCGACGCGGTAACGGATGATGACGTAGCCTTCGCGCGGTTCAATGTGGATATCGCTGGCGCCAGCGTTGACGCCATATTCGATGAGCAAGTTGACGGTTTGAGCAATCGGCGAATCTTCGGAAACCTCATCTTCGGTGATTTCATCGTCTTCGTCGTCCGAATCGTCAGTCGAGATAACCTTGGTCAATTCGCTACTGATGTTTCCGCGGTACTGATCGAGCGCGCCCTGTATAGCTGTCTCGGTGGCGATGTGTAGCTTGATGTTGGCGCCGAGCTGCTTGCGCAAGAAGTTTATCGCCTGGATGTCGTCTGGATCCTCGAGAGCGATCAGGCGATTGCCCTCGTCGTCGAGGTTGAAGACGACGGCTTTGTACTGCCGGGCGATGCGTTCCGGGAGAAGTTTCAGGATCTCACGACTCAGTTCACGGGGGTTGAACTCAATATAGGGGATTTCAATCTCGGCCGCGTAGAGTTTGGTCAGGTCTTTTTCGTTGACTACGCCACTCTTGATGACGATATCTTGTAGTGGCTTCTTCTCGGTCTTTTCCTGTTCGCGCAGCGGCTTGATCTGCTCGTCACTGAATTTACCGCTGGCTTTCAGCAGTTTTTCGACCATATCATCAGAAACGCGCATCGTCGCTCCCGTCTCTATCGGCTGTGTTTATGTTATGTCCGCCCATTCTAGAATCATTTTAGCAATAAACTCTTAAAACATAAACGATTTGCGTCCTGCATGTCGGTTATTCTGGCAAGGGGGCTAAGCGATACGACTTAAATCGCCTCGCAAAACTTCATGCCTAAGAGGCTCGCCTGTCACATACCTAATTATCTCCTCTACGGCCAGCGTCCCCATTAGCTGTTGTTCATTGCCACGAGACCCTGCTATATGCGGTGTTATCATAATGTTGGATAATTTTCGGAGGGGGCCTAAACTTTCAATT
>JAYTAB010000060.1:0-4786 GCA_043737735.1 Candidatus Saccharimonadota bacterium
AGTTAATGGCAGTGACCCGTAGCTACGGTTCGGAGCAAAAAACCGTCAGATTGCCCTGAAGTTTGGTTGCAGATCAGAGGGGGTTTTAGAAGAAGTCTAGTATATAAATCCGCCGAGGCGCTCTGTGCTGACCACTTGAAAGGGTATTTCCGGATAATCTGTTGCAAATACAGTCGGCTTCTTAACCTTTTGATCCTTGTATTTGCATTCGTAGGCGGTAGTAGTCGTACCAATCTCCTCGATCAGGTCTATTTCCTGCTGCGTGTTAGAGCGCCAATAGTAGTGACGGGCGTAAATATCACTCTTTTGCAGATATTTATTACGCTCTACGATGCAGTAGTTCTCCCATAGTGCCCCGACGTCGTTACGACGGCCGAGTGGCAGAAAATTATCGATAAGACCATTACGCACGCCAAGGTCATAAAAATAAACTTTGCGGAGCCTACCTACCTCATTGCGCTCATTCCTACGGTATTGTGGCAGTCGGAAAATAATAAAGGCCTTCTCCAGTAAACTGATGTAGCGCATTGTGGTTTCTCTATTTATGCCCGCGTGATTGCCAACCTCGCTATACGACATCTCGCTTCCTACTTGAAAGGCCAGAAGGCGCAGGACGCGATCCATAATATCCACGTCGTAGACAGTATTCATGGAGAATACGTCTTTATAGAGGTAATTATTGACCAAATTTCGAAGATAAGCCGCCCCATCGTCATGGCTCATAGGCCATGCCTTCGGGTAGCCTCCCAGCACTAAACTTTTCTCAAGAAGTCGACTTGCTTCAAGGGCATTCTCGGCGATTTCTGTCACTGCGAGTGGATAAAGGACATGCTCCATCGAGCGTCCAGTCAAAGGCTCTTTGATAGTGTTAGCCAGATCAATACTTGACGACCCTGTCAGAAGTAGCTTTATCTCTGGATAGGTGTCATGAATAAGTTTGGCGGTGAGCCCGATGTCTTTTACACGCTGTGCCTCATCCAGAACGACAAACTGGGCTGGGCCAAAAAGTGCTTTCAGCTCCGTACTCGTCTTGTTTGTGAGCCGCTCACGGACGTCTGGCTCGTCACAACTAAGATAGATGCCGCCCTCGTATTCTGCAAGTAATGCTTTTGCCAAGGTAGTTTTACCGGTTTGACGAGCGCCATATATAATACCGACCTCGCCTCGCTCGAGGCTTTTTTTGATTTTAGGGGTAATGTATCGATCTATGTACATATAACCATCATATTCTATAGTTTAACGATAGTCAACCGTCGTTAAACTATAGAATAACGACGGTCTGGCAACGATAATCTGGCTAGAATGGCACGGTTATTCATGATGCGCCCCTTGGCGTTGACTTTCGGCGCTCAAATCTGTACAATAACACTTTGAATGGCTTAATAACTTTAGTAACTTTGGGGATAAATTATGAACATATGTGAACTCACCGGCAAAGGAAAGCAATACGGCAGCAACGTCAGCTTCTCGCAGCGCCACACCAAGAAAACCTGGAAGCCCAACCTTCAGACCAAAACCATCATCGTCGATGGCAAAAAGATCAGTATGAAGATCAGCACCCAGGCCATCCGCACCCTCAAGAAAAAGGGTATCATCCCCGCTGCCGGCAAATAGTTAGCCCGTTGCCTGCTTCTCAGACGAGAGACAGCAAACCAAAACCCCGCTCACTGAGCGGGGTTTTTAGTAGTCTAGATGAGCGCCGGCGCGACTGAGCTCATGGTTTCTTGGGCACCTCCACACGAGCGAATGTGCTACTTCAGAGCACATTCCGAGCTCAGGACAGTGCCAAAGAAACCATGAGCTCACGTCGCTCACCAGACACGTAGTGCCAGAGAAAACACAGTGTTAATCTGCTAGTATGCGAGATGTTAGGAGCGTTCCAGGACGACCAGCTGCATGACCTCTGGCAGCTCGCCAGCCTTGAGCTTCAGCTTCCCTACCGTCTCCTTCGGCTCCATTGCTAGCGCCGTCAGTGCCTGCGCAAGCGTCTGCTGCGGCACTTCGTAGTTCAGATCGGGCTTACCGTCGTCGTCATAATGGGTCGGGATGACTATCTTTGGTTCAATCTGTTTGAGTATCTTCAGTGCGCCGACCGGGTCGAGAGTGTAGCCATTGCCGCCGACCGGAATGAGCATCACATCAACCCTACCGATATTCTCGAGCTGGGTGTCGGATAGCTCAGGATAGATATGGCCCGGTGTAAAGATCTTAAGATCCTTGGAGATGATCTTGTACATCGTGGCCGTCTGTTTGCCCGGCTCGTCCATATGGCTGCGCGCCGGAATGCCATAGATCGAGAAGTCCGAGACTTCATATTCACCGGCGTGATCGATTTCTAGCTTCGTCTCGGCTTTCGGCATGGTGTGCGCACCGGTGAACAGCGCGATGTCGCCTGCTCGCACGACGCTCTTGCCGCCGAGTTGTATCAAATTATCATCGATGACGATGCGGCCACCCTTGGTAGTGAGTGCGATGCAGTTTGCACCGTAGAATTGTATATCCATCTGTTCGTAACCCTTCTTAGCCCTTCAATGAGCCATGTTTATCGATCAAAACTTGTTTTTTGGCCTGCATAATATTCGACACGAAACGATCTTTGATCTGCTGGCGATATTGGAAATCACCGACACTCATCATAGTGTATCGTAGTTCTTTGCCTTCTTTGGCCTCCAGCTCCGACATGAATTTCTGCAACTTCGTCTGATTGATGTCACCGACCAGGAAAACATCGACACCTGTTGATTCATCGCGGGTGAACTGCCCAGTATATACGGCGATCTCGACATTGCCAAGCGTCTTGATGTCAGTGTTGTCGCTAAAATCGTTGGAAGTGGTGGCAGTAGTCACGGTAGCTGTGCCGTCATCGCTATGGCCACTCTGGCCACCGACCGCCAGCGCCGCCTGAGCAGCTGCCTTCTTACCGCCACTACCACCGACACCGAATATGAGCGTCAACGGATCGAAGTATTCGTACTTCTGATTGACCTCGTAGTACAGTTTGTTGTTGGTGTTATCGGAGACAATGATGCCGATGCTGAGCAAATTTGCTAGCTCCCGCCGGACTGAGTTGATCTGTTCATCTATCTTGCGCGTAATCTCGCGCACATAAAATGAACGGTTCGGATTGGTATAGAACAGCTGCAGTAATTTGACGCGAGTCTTGGATCCGAAGAGTTGTTCAATCATGTACTTATTGTATCAGTATATGGCAGTACATAGCTAGGCATTGAAAGTTATTTGTGCAAGAATGTTGTTGCGAAATCTACAGCCTCGGCCAGTTTATCATCGGTGGCGAGCCAATGAATACTTTTGTTACGCCGGAACCAGGTGCGCTGCCGTTTGGCGAGCCGCATGTCGCTGCGAATGAACTCAGACTTGGCCTGATCGAGGGCTTTCGTGCCTGCTACATACCCACCGAAAGCCTTATATCCTGGTGCCTGCAACGCTTCCGTCGCCGAGCCATATCGTTCGATCATCCGTCTGACTTCATCGACGAGTCCCGCCTCGATCATCTCATCAACCCTCCCAGTAATTCGCTGCTCCAAGACATCCCGTTCGACCTTCAGCCCGAGCAACAATGTGTTCGGCCGAAGTTCACTCCGAGCCGCCGACCGGCCACCAGTCTCGAGAGTCCGGACGAGATGCCGAGGATTTCGAGCGTTCGAGGGCAGTTCAAGCCCCTGCGCTAGCACTCGCCGTTGCAGCTCCTCGACGCTCAGTCCTTGCAGCTCAGCACGTAGCTCCGCCCACTTTGCAGCGTCGGCTGGCGCCCGAAATTCATAATCATAAATCACTGAGTCTATGTACAACCCACTCCCACCAACTATGATAGGCAGCTTGCCGCGGGCCGTTATATCGGCCATCACCTGCAGGGTATACTCCTTGAAGTCGGCCACCGTGAACCGCTCGCCAGGGTCCACCAGATCAAGACCGTAATGTCTGACGCGAGTTTGGTCAGCCGTTGGCGGCTTGGCAGTACCAATGTCCATCCCCCGGTACACCGTCCGCGAATCGGCACAGATGATCTCGCCATTGAATCGCTCGGCCAACTCAATCGCCAGCGCCGACTTGCCACTAGCCGTCTCGCCGAGGATAACCAGCAACGGTGCGTCACCAACCATCTTACGACCCGATGGCCACCACAGCAACGCACCAACATCGACGGTATCGTCACCCGATACCGTAACACCTTCGGCGCGCAGCGCCGCGGCATGCCCATGACAGCCGCCCGGATAGCCGCTAGCTAGCCCGCCCTGCTTGTTGACCACCCGCTGCCACGGCAAATCGGGATCACCGAAGTGAGCAATCCCACCGACGATCCGAGCCGCCATCGGACTGCCAGCCAATGCCGCCAACTGTCCATAAGTCATAACTCGCCCACGCGGAATCAGCCGCACGATCTCCTCCACCCGCTCCCGAAAGCCTGGCTCAGCGATTGTCATAGACATCACCACGGTGACCAACCTTCACAACTAACACCGTAAGTATCTCATCATGGATACTATATATGACACGATAATCACCTTGCCTGACCCTGTACAGGCCAAGTTGACCTTGCAAACGGATAGCCCCTTGGGGCCTCGGATCATCCGTGAGTGATTGAATCCGCCGCACCACCGCCTTCAAAGCCGCTGTCGATAATGTTCTCAGGTCTTTTTCGACCGATTTCTTATACTCGATAGTATAACGTTTTGCGCTGTCTGCCATATTCTTCGTACGCGCCCGCTCCTACAAAATACCTTCGTTTTTGAAGTCCTGAACCAATTTGTCGAAGGAATAACTCGGC
>JAYTAB010000061.1:0-8855 GCA_043737735.1 Candidatus Saccharimonadota bacterium
AGTTAATGGCAGTGACCCGTAGCTACGGTTCGGAGCAAAAAACCGTCAGATTGCCCTGAAGTTTGGTTGCAGATCAGAGGGGGTTTTAGAAGAAGTCTAATGTGTCAGGCTCTCAGAAAACCAAAAATTTGATAGGTTGCAATTTTGCGAAAACCCAATGCCATGATAACATCTTCCCATGAATAGGCACCCCAACCAAACCGACCGATATACAGATAGGCAAATTGAGCCAGCGCGGGAGCATACCTTGAGCCGGCGCGACATATTGATCATGGGTATGGCCGGGGTATCGGCCGTTGCCGTGGCTGCGTGCGGCGGATCGGGCGAATCCACAGTTCCATCTCCGCAGTCGACGAGCCCAGATATTCGACCTACTGCTATAGCTACTCCCGAGGCAACCACTAGAACGCCGGAAGCCGCCAAATATCCTGCACACAATGTTGTTGCAACGGTATTTTACATCGGCGAAGAAGCCAGCGATCAAAATGCGGGTATTGATAATATCTCGACCGAATGGGAGAGCCATGCTCCGACACAATTTGGCGGAGTAGACGACCCACAGGCTCGTACCGCAGATGGTCTGCCACGCAAGGTGCCCAAAGAAAATCCCTTTTACTTTGCATTGCCGGCATCTGAATTTGATGATAATGGCCCGATCAAGGGAGCTCGCGAAGCCTCGCCGTGGGCAGCAGAAGCCTCCAGGCTACCACAAGATGATAGTCAGTCGTTATTCAAGGGTCGCTGGGTAGAAGTTAACCGAGTAGGCAGTAATGAAAAAACATATGGCCAATGGTTGGATACTGGTCCAGGGGACGACGCGGAAGCCGTTCGCGATTACGGGTACGTATTTGGCGACGGCGAGCAGAGGCCGCGTAACCAGTATGGCCTGAAGGCGGGCATAGATCTATCTCCGACCATGGCCGCGCAACTAGGATTTGATATCGAATCGGGCAGTGCCGAGGTTACTTGGCACTTTGTTGACGACGAGGATGTACCGGATGGCCCTTGGAATAAATACCCAGCCATCGACAACAAGACACATTGGGAATAACGGGCTGCCACGTAGAGGTGGTACAATGTATCTAACGATGGTAACCATTCCGAAAAAGTATTTTCATGACCGGCTGATATTGCTGTTGCTCAGCATCAATGTGTTCATGGCGTTCCTCGCCAGTGTTTGGATATTGTTCAAGCTAGACAGTGGGCGCAGCGCTGGCTATATTGTCCAGTATCGCTCCAGTCTCGGTATCAGTTCCTTCAAGATGGGCGATGCTGGTGAGCTGATCGCGTTCATGGTGTTCGCCGTCATGGTGCTGGCTGTACATGTGGTGCTCAGCATCAGGGTGTATCCCATAAAACGTGAGGTGTCGGTGGTTGTTTTGTCACTCGGTGTGTTGCTGCTGGTGATGTCGATGATCGTTAGCAACGCGCTGTTGGATTTAAGATAACCCTTGATAAGCCTTGTTAATATAAGCCTGAGGACAACAAACATATGACAGACATCGAAATTCCGTACAATGAAGACCGCGGTTGGAAATACCGGATTTTCGAGATTATGCCCGGCGCATTCAGCTGGACGATGCTGTTTTTGCCGCTTATCTTGAGCCTTATCAATGTGACGGTCGCCTCGGTGTTCATCCTGGCATATTTATTAATATTTTTTGTGCGCAGTATCGGAGTAAATTTTCGAGCTTTTCAGGGCTATAACACGATGGAGCAACACAAAAAGCTGTCATGGCTCGATATGCTCGACGAGCTGGAAAGCGGGGAAGTCAGCGATCCGGCATCGAAGCGCCCAACCTGGCATATCGACAACATTATGCGCTTGCAGGTCAAGTCACCGGTGTTGTCACCGTCTGACATCATTCATGTTGTTATGGTCGCTACATACAATGAGACTCGAGAGGTAGTCGAGCCGACCATCCAATCGCTGATTAATTCCGAATACGACATGGGTAAGGTCATCCTGGTGCTGGCATACGAGGAGCGCGGCGGTGCGCATATCGAGGCTCAATCGAAGGAGCTTGTGCAAAAATACAGAGGCGTATTTGGACATGCCATGGCGGTCAAACACCCTAGTGGCATCGCTGGCGAACTCAAAGGCAAGGGTGCCAACATCGTCTACGCTGCCCGCAAAGTGCAGAAATATCTCGAGAGGCAACAGATTGATCCGCTGCGTGTTGTCGTCACAACTCTCGATTCCGATAACCGCCCGCACCCCAAATATCTGGCAGCCCTCAGCTACATGTACGCCATTTATCCGGACCCTGAACACATTTCTGTCCAGCCTATCTCCGTCTACAACAACAATATTTGGGACGCGCCAGCCCCTATGCGGGTGATCGCCACCGGTAATACGTTCTTCAATATCGTGCTATCGCTGCGGCCGCATATGTTGCGCAACTTTTCGGCACACGCCCAAGGCATGAAGTCTCTGATCGAAACCGATTTTTGGAGTGTCCGAACAATTGTCGAGGATGGTCATCAATTCTGGCGATCCTATTTCCGGTTTGATGGTAATTACCGAGTGCTGCCACTGTACGTACCGATCTATCAGGACGCCGTGCTGGCCGATGGCTACGTCAAGACGCTGAAGGCGCAGTTCGTGCAGCTGCGGCGCTGGACCTATGGCGCGTCGGATATCGCCTATGTCATCACCCAGGGATTTTTCAAACCCAACAAGGTGCCCAAGTTTGATCTTATCACCAAGGTCCTCAGACTGGTCGAAGGCCATGTCACCTGGGCGGTCGGTCCGATCATCTCGCTGACCGCCGGATTTATCCCGGCGCTCGTCCATCACGACAGTTATGCGGCTTTTGCGCTACCGACGATCGTCAGCCACATTCAGACAGTAGCGCTGATCGGACTATCGGCCTCGCTGTTTGTCTGTTTCAAGACTTTGCCGCCGCGGCCGGCTCGTTACAAACGCCATCGTTCGATCTTCGTGGTGCTGCAGTGGCTCTATCTGCCGATCACGACGATCGTCTACAACTCCTTCGCCGCACTGAATTCGCAAACTCGCCTGATGTTCGGCCGCTACCTGGACAAATTCGACGTCACCGAAAAAGCCATGGTGACTACCACCGGCGCCACTATTTCTCACGATACCAAGGAATAAGCGGGTCTATTGGAGCTTGATAGATCAAACCGATTATGCTACAATACGGTAAGTATGTCAAATACAGAGTCTGACCCAGTAGAATTAGTGCAACAAACCCCATGTGTACTTCCTGAGGGCTATAGTTGTGTCGGTTATGAATCGTTAAACACTGAACAGTCAGAAGCATTTAAGCAGCGGATGAGGACATTGTTAGAGCCCTTGTACGGCAGCCAGGATTACGCACTTCACAAGATCGAACAAGGCGAGGATCGACATACTGATATAGTACTTGACGAGCATGCCCAGCCAGCGGCAGTGTTGGTGTATAAGACGGGTTTGGCGAATGAGCTACACTGGAATATGAGCAATGGGGATACAATCCGAACTAACGATGTTCTGGAAGTAAAAACACTAGCCTTACTCGACCCAGCAAAGGATGGACGTAAGGGTATTGGTTCTTGGCTGGATAATCGTGCCGAAAACGTGGCACAAAATTTAGGTGCAAGAGGAATATCCCTGACCGTAGGAAACGATGATGCATCACGCCTTTTCAGGGCTCGTGGATACCGTCAGTACCTAATTCTAGGGAAGCCTGACCTAGCCCCAGCAGGTCGAAAGACCGCGGAATTCTTGCTGTACAAAACCATTAAATCGGGTGGCATTGACACTTCGGGCCGCTGGTTCTTGTAGGACTATTTCCAAATAGCAAAAGCCTGTTTGAGTAATTTCAAGACTTTGCCGCCTCGGCCGGCTCGCTACAAACGCCATCGTTCGATCTTCGTCGTGCTGCAATGGCTCTATCTGCCGATCACGACGATCGTCTACAACTCCTTCGCCGCACTAAATTCGCAAACCCGCCTAATGTTCGGCCGCTACCTCGACAAATTCGACGTCACCGAAAAAGCCATGGTGACTACCACCGGCGCCACTATTTCTCACGATACCAAGGAATAACCATCTCCGCAATATTGTTGACAACTATGATCGACAATGATTAACTAGTCGTACTTTGTTGAGCTATTTTGCTCCAAGGAACTTTGACAAGTAGATGTTGATTGAGATTCCTCGCCCATGATGAGCTGTATGGCCGTAATGTAACGGTTCTGGCTATACACATCATCATGGGTGATATAGATGCAAAATGCATCCTGACCTGCTGGTGAGTTGGTAAGGAAAGAGGTTTGCTATGAGCATGCACCCTTCACAGTACCGCCGTCCCGACCGTGACCGCTACTCGGGCGTGTGCTGGCCTCGCGTCCTGTTCGTTGGGATTGTTGTCGTCGGCGCCGCCGTCTGGGTTGTCCGCTTCTTCGGCTGAGACGCATCGCGCGGGGCGTGACAATGCTACCATAGGTTGTCACGCCCACCGCGTGTTCTATTCCAGGCCCACAGTACCCCGACCGTAAGGTCGTGGGAAGTTTATTCTCCCTCTATCTTCCTTCCTTGCACCAATACCACATACTCCAAAATTCACCTCAACCTTCCCCTATACCAAACCCACCCCATCCAACTCCCACCACCAATCTCTCCATCTACTTGTCATTACTCACGACATTACGCATTGATACATCTAATCTAGTTTTTATAAAACGTCGGCGTGATACGCCTGGTACATTGTGGCGGCCGCTTTGTCGAAGCGTTGCAGTGTCGCGAACGCGATGGTCGCTAGGGCGGTGGAGGTGATCGAGCCGTTTTGGGTGGATTTCTGGACTGCGCTCACGATAGTCGTGCTCAGGCCGACGGCGTCCGTCACGGCAGTAGGGCGGTGCTGGAGACTTTTATAAATGCTGATCGACAGGCGGTCGCGCAGAAATGGCTCGAGATTGCCGTTCGAATATTGTACGACCCACGATTTTTCGTAGTCGACCGCCTCTATGGTGCTAAATACGCTGCCGCACTCCGTATTTGTGCACTTGCGTCGCCGCCAGACATTGTTGGCGCGTTTTTGGTGACGGGAGTTAACTACCTGAGTTTCTGAGCCGCAATATGTACAAACCATGACTACATATTGTCATGCGGGTGTGGAATAGGCAAGTGGATAACCGGCTGGAATGTGGGTATAAAGCTCATCGGGGCAGCAAAAAGCCCCGGGCTTGAATGCTTGCCGGGGCTTTTACTGGTGTTATGATCTATATTGTATTGTTCTTACGTTTCGAGGCGTTTCCGCTTGATACGATTGATTGGCTGTGACGAGGTCAGTTCTTCATAGAACAACTGAAAACCGTCCAGCGCGTGTTGTGTACTGGTGCTCACTCGAGGTCCCTGTTTAACTCAAGTATCCTAGCACACAGGAAGCATATGTGTCAATGATATGACATGATTGTAAAACTTATGCTTAAAACTGATTAACAGGGTAAAACGAACAATGGGATTGCCATTTTGTATCTGTTACGTTATAGTTTTATACGCTACTCTATGCAAACAAGGGTGATTAGCTCATTTGGCTAGAGCGCCGCATTGACGTTGCGGAGGTGGGAGGTTCGAATCCTCCATCGCCCACCATACAAAAGACCTACATATATGTGGGTCTTTTCTTGTATTTACTCTGGTGACGGCGCGGTAGGCGGGATTAGTCGACTTGACAAATACGGCATACGAGACGATAATAGTCGGATAACTTCAAAGGAGATGATTATGGGCGTAGAATCTATGGGCGAAAAATCAGTCAGTCGTTTTGACGTACTGAAGGCTCTTGGCGTTCAGGTAGCCGGCGATCCAGACTGTGTTATCAGAGTACCGGGTTTTGCCGACGGCAAACTAATGGATCTCGAACGTCAGTATACTACGGGTCAAGCTCGGATAGTGGAGGCTGACGGCGGCGATGTCGACGGCCCAAGTGAAGTACCTATGACATCCTCGGATTGCTAGCCGTGATCGACATCAGTCGATAGTAGCATGGGGCCTAAACATACAAAATATATGAAAACCAGCCACACATCGTGGCTGGTTTTCATAGGTACAACACACTGGACAAAGAGCCAACTATGCCGCACGGAAAGCTAGTATAGTAAATGTGTTCAGTGAGTGCTAAGCTGTGGTTAGTGTGGCTACGATGCACACCAAAATTACGATATCTAGGTTTGTGAACCTACTACGCACGTCAATGTATTACCGTAGCAATTGCAACGGTAATACGACGGCTCGGCGTGTTCCTTAAAAACGTCACAAAAGGTATAATCCAAAAAGTGTTATCCACATGTGGTAATGTACAAAAAACACCATTAATATACTAGCCGTATAGTACTAAGCTTGGTATACTACATGGTAGGTGAGTTTTGACAGGGTGTTTTTACCGCCAGTAATAGTAGTACTGGGTAGACACTAACGGAGCGGTTAAGAGAAATGCGAGATCTCTGAACCGCTCCTTTTTGGTATCATTTTTCGTGCAAAATTCACTCGAGCAAATGGCACGGAGGTGGTATAGTATTAGGTAAGTGATGATTCGGTCTAACCAACCGAGGAGCTTCGTTATCAGTCGCGGTGTACGAGAACACGGCTTCATGAGTAAATGTCCGGTGGAACCGTCAACAGCCAAGACCAGAAAAAGTCTAGAGCGGAAATATTGTGCGACATAGCAATCGTCGCCAATAGTTGACCCGAGACACGTGTGCGGTGAAATGCTTATGGCAGTCAAATGCCAGTTTGAGCGGATAACGCGGGCGTGTTTTTTTATTATCAAAACCACTAGTACGAAGGACGGACAACTCATTATGGCGAATAATAACCCAAGCCCAAACCCAAAATCAGACTCAAAACCAGATTCAGGTCAAGATAATCTTCATGCCATGCGGCATTCTCTGGCGCACATCATGGCGACGGCCATTCAGCATATTTGGCCGGAGACGAAATTTGGCGTCGGGCCGGTGGTCGAAAACGGATTTTATTACGACGTCGACTTAGGTGATACCAAGATATCGGAAGACAACTTCGGCAAGATCGAAAAGGAGATGCGCAAGGTCATAGCCGCCAAACTGCCATTTGTACGATCCGAAAAACCGATCGCCGAGGCACTAGCATGGGCGAAGTCGACCGGTCAGCCGTACAAAGAAGAATTATTAAACGACCTGAAGCGCGCCGGTACGACTATCGCCAAAGACCTAGATAGCGCCGAACTAGGGCTGGCTGCAGAGGGTGATAGTGTTGTTGAGAATGTATCGTTTTATCACAACGGCGACTTCACGGATCTCTGCCGCGGCCCACATGTCGAAACAACAGGGGCGGTCGGTGCCTTCAAGCTGATGCGTGTGGCTGGAGCCTATTGGCGTGGCAAAGAGACCAATCCCCAGATGCAACGCCTGTATGGTGTAGCATTTGCAACAAAAGAGGAATTGGCGGAGCATCTGCATATGCTGGAGGAGGCCAAAAAGCGTGATCACCGTGTCTTGGGTGAAGCACTTCAGTTGTTCACGATAAATGAAGATGTCGGCAAGGGACTGCCGCTACTACTTCCTCGCGGCTCGAAAATTAAGAATTTACTAAGCAGATACATGCGGCAAGTCGAGGAAGCGGAGGGGTACGAATACGTTGACACTCCCGTCATAGCGCACGAAAGGCTCTATCAGAAATCGGGCCATGCCCAGTTTTATGCTGATGATATGTTCACGATTATCGATTCAGAAGGCGAGAAGTTCTACGTCTCTCCGATGAATTGTCCGCATCACCACAAAGTCTATGAGAAAATAGTCCAAAGCTACAAAGATTTACCGTTGAAATTAGCCGAGCATGCCGGGCTATACAGGCACGAGCTGTCCGGAACATTGACTGGCCTGATTCGGGTGCGGGGGCCGATTACTCAAAATGACGCCCACATATACGTAACTCAGGAACAGCTCAAGGAAGAATTCATCAAAGTTCTGCAACTGTTTAAGAGCGTGTATGATACATTTGGCATTACGGATTACTGGTTCCGATTATCGTTGCCGGACTTTGAAAAAGATAAATTTGAGGGCGATAAGGATGCGTGGAAGGCGGCCGGTAATACGATTCGCGAAGCTTTGCAAGAATTTGGGGCGGAGTTTGTCGAAGCGGAAGGTGAGGCGGCATTTTACGGACCGAAGGTTGATATTCAAACTCGAAATGTACTGGGCAAGGAAGATTCGATTGCTACATCTCAGATTGACTTACTCATACCGGGCCGCATGGGACTTACGTATGCCGATGCAAATAATGTAGAGCTCCAGCCGCTTGTCATACATCGCGCTATCTTGGGTTCACTCGAGCGATTTTTGGGATTTTACGTCGAGAAGACCGCCGGTTGGTTCCCGTTTTGGCTGGCGCCGGAGCAGGTTCGCATATTGACTATCAACGATACGGTGCTGCCATACGTAGACAAAATCACATCAGTACTGTCCGAAACACTCCTGATGAAGCCGTTAAAGTACAATGAGCTGCGCTATAGCGTCGACGCTCGTAACGAATCGCTCGGCAAGAAGATCCGCGAGGCGACGACCATGAAAATCCCCGTCCAATTAATAGTCGGGCCGAAGGATGTTGAGGCCGGCGAGGTCAGCGTCCGAACGCAGGACGGCGAGCAGAAGGTCGCCCTCGACAAGCTTGCCGGATTTTTACAGACGCTGTAAATTTTGTGTTTTGATGCGCGTATGCTAATATGCGTGTATGCGTACAACTATGATGATCAATGATAAACTTTATCGGCTACTGAAGCAGCGGTCTCTCGACAGCGGCGAAAATCTTTCGGCGCTGGTCGAGGACGCTCTAAAGTACCAGATGCTTGAGGACTACGAGGACATCGAGG
>JAYTAB010000062.1:0-8502 GCA_043737735.1 Candidatus Saccharimonadota bacterium
TCATCGTATCTACGGATATGATTCACTCGGAGAAGATAATATTTTGTCTCACTGATACTTCGCCAAAAAATCCGAGTTTTGGGGTATGATTGGTATATATTATTGCTGTGGCCCGCCGGGGTGCTCCACAGACCGCAGTAAACGGTAGACAGCTAGACCAATAATGAACACTGCCAGGAAGCTGAGCGCCGCCCAACCGAGATTACGCAGCTGGTACAGGACGGCCCCGAGCCCAACGTACAATCCCCAAAAGGTGATGAAGCGTCGAGCAATGATAATACCGAGAATCATGAGACCAATTTCCTCGAGTAGCAGCCACCAGCCATAGAGACCACCGGACTGGCCGCCGAGGGCTTGCAGAACTAATGGGACGGTGACAACAAACAGTAGTGCATGGAGATAGCTATCGCTACCCTCACGGTCGCCGCGCTGCAGACGCCAGTACGCGTAGCCCGCAAATGTGATGGCGATGATGTGACTATATGCCTGAACATTATGAACCCCGGCGACATAGAGCGCCCACATGATGGCAGCTACGATGATGCCTCCACTCGCCTCACGGTCGGATTGCGTCCTACCTCGGCTATGGTAAAGTGTCAGCCCACCAGCAACAGCCAGACATAGTGGCGAAATGATGCCAGCTTCGTCATAGAACCATCCAAGCGCAATTGGTACAAACGCCAATGCCCAAGTAGCGTCGAGTATTTCCGTGTACGCAGCACCAAGATAAGCTTGCCTACGATTGATAAGCCAATACGATAACACGGCAAGCGTTGTAGCGACAAGCAACGTGAAGCTGGCGACGGGGCGGCTGACATCTGAACGGACCAAGCTGACCAGCAACGCCATAGCGAGCCACGGCAGAAAGGCCAGCAACCTCTTGTTCTTTTCAGCCGTTAAAGCAATGTACCATGTCAGGGCGAGCAGAACGACCAAAACGCACGAGGTGTGAATCTGGCTAGCCGACGTCAGTAGCGAACTAGCCACAGCCAGGCCGGCCGCCACGACATACCCTACGACATACGACAGGCTGGCGGAACGATAGAAGCTGATAATCGGTACTTTGGACGACGGCAGATAAACGCCCAGCGCCAGGCAACGGCAGGCAACCAGGCCGAACGTTACCACCAAATAGGCGTAGGCATACCCAACTGGTCCCCAAGTGAATCCAAAGCCGCCTGCCCCAATCGCTACCGGTGCCAGCAATCCAAGAATCGCAACCAACCAACGATTAAATTCAACTCGCGAGCTAAGAGTAATGACTATATTAACCGCCAAAGCCGCGAACACTGCCAGCGCAAAAGGCTTCGTGTCCAGCCCTCCGAATTCTCTAATAATCGGCAGGCCGGCCACCGCGCCAGCACCGGCCCACCAGTTGCTGCCCGCACCAGAGCGCGCCGCCCATGCGAGCGTAAGCGAGAAAGCCAAACTGGCAGTGAGACACAAGACACCGCCCTGCCATATCGCTGGCATCAAAGCCGTGATACCGGCCAAGACATAGACTGTTGATGCGACCGTCGTCCAGTCACGGTCACGAGTCGCCTGTTTGCCTGCCAACCAAGCCCACAGGCGCCACAGTACCAGCACCGGTACAAAGCAAGCCGCCGTTTGTAATGTTGGACTGAGATTCGACTGCAAGGCGAATTGGCCGATGACAATTGGCAATGCGATGCCTGCCAGCGCACCCCCGGCAAAAGCATCCGGCCGGCGTTGTCGCCGAGCGATAATCTCGCCAAGTAGTGCCACTACAGCTGTGCTGGCAGCCATTAATACTCCGTTCGGATAGGTCAAATATATGGCCGGTAACGCTGAAACGAAAGCTAAGCTGGCAAAGTTCTGACTCATCACACTGCGTGCTGGCAGAACCTCAATCAGCACCGCCTGCACTAGCGTAATCATTAGCAGACAAATGGCAACTGCCATGCCCGTTCCGAATAGCGCGTATACGCCGAGCGATATTCCGAGGATATACAGCAGCTGCGCGGCGAGCACCAGATTCTCGCGGGTTGAAGCTGCACTATTTTGGTAAGCTTCAAAACTATAATAAACAGCTGCCAGCAACAGCGAGACACTGAGCTGCCCGACGCCGCGGGCCGAAACAACGAAAAGCGACACCAGCAGACTAAGCGGAATTATGACCTGAGCGCTAATGGCGGCCGGCCGAGCGAGCTCCGGGCTCTCGCGCACGAAGCCAAAGGCCCGCAGTATCATACCCGCAACAATCATCACCCAAATATAGTACTGGGCCGACCCGTCGGTGATGGCTACGGCCGATTCAAACAGCGAGATAAAACTAAAGATAAATAGGTAGGAAATAAACGCCGTTTCCAGCCGCGCCAGCGCGAACAAGTACATCACCATACAGAGTACCGAAGTCGCAAACCAAATGATCGGTGCATGCTGATCGCTAGCAACATAGTGGTATGCCGCCACACCAACCAGTGGCGCGATAGCCATGCCGATGGCTACAAAAGCCACACCAGCCGGGCGCAGCCGCTTGTTCTGACGGTACAACCACATGCCGCCGCTGTACATCACCAGCATCGTCACGATAACAAGCAAGGTGCGAATACCGCCGCTGAATCCAGCGAAAGCCACAAACAAACCAGCAGACGCCACGAACAGAAAAGCCCCAAAGTACAAAAGTAACAATGTGCCATCGACTTCCTGACGAGGCGTTGTAGGCCGAACAGCTGCTTGGTATATCGGTGCCCGCTCTGTCAGCGAAGGTTGAACATCATAATTCGGCATCGCACTGGTCTGGCGGAGCTCAGCCGTTGTAACCGCGAGCGCGGCGGCAGTCTGAAGCGTACTCCGCTCACCCTCCTCGGCCGCTTGAGCCGCTTGAGCCGCTTGAGCCGCTTGAGCCGATTGGGCCGATTGAGTCACACCGCTCACACCAGCCACATCCGCCGCATCGGGAGCACCCGCATCCCCAAGCATCCTCTTGAGCAGCCTCGACTCGTCAGCGTTAGTCACCTTAAAGCCAGCAATATATTGCCTCCATTGCCAATCCCGGCCAGCGTACGACGCGGTCGGGCGATCAGCCGAAGTGTACTGTGCACTCGAACCTTTCCCATGCGAATTGCGCACAACAAGCACGATAATTATGACCATCACCAGGATAGGTCCCCAGCCTCCAAATATGATGTCGAAGAGAAGCATTTACCCACAGTGTATCACCACGGTAGTCTCGATAACAAGATTATTTTGTCAGCATGAAAATACGAAAGCACAAGCAGTATGCTCGCTATTATGTCGACATCCCATAGTAGACTTCTTCGTAAATAACTCTACGGCTCCAAAAGTGCCATTTTTGCCCAAATAGAAAGCGACCTCGGTCTATTTAATAGACCGAGGTGCGCTCATCAGAAAATACGTTAGTCCGGCTGGACTACGTGGGTAGTGCGATCAGCACGGCAAACTGCTCGGGAGCAGTACCGGGCTTGCACCTCTGTGGACACGACAAACGCCGATGTGCTTGGCTGCGAGACCAAGCTGTATACGTCGTAGCGTCGTCGAGTTGAAGCCGTTGCGTTGCATATGCATCAACACCGTGTTTCCAGGCCTGGTGTTGGCGATGACGTAGCTCGCAATCTGTGCCGACGACTTGCCTGTCCAGTCGCGGGTGTCGACATTCCAGAGCCACACACGCATGCCAACTGCAGCATAGGCCCGGTTCACGGTTGCGTTAACTGCACCAAAAGGCGGGCGACCATAGTTGGTCACTACTCCTGGTGCCCGCAACTCGCGGATAGCGCCGCTGTAGCTGAGCCTTGTGAGCGACGAGTGCGTCACCGAGTGGTTGATGACATACGCGCCATACGAACGGATCAGCACAGGAAGATTCACGCCATAGCGTGACCTGAAACTGACGATGCAGTTGCCGGTAGGTGCGAGCACCAGACCGATGTTATACGACCGGGCTGCCGCGAGCACGCTCTTAAGGGCAACGAGCGTCTTCGGACAGTCGTCGTATGTCAGAACTACACGACTTGTGCGGTTCGGGCCACGATACTTGTCGTAGGGCGCAGGTTGTGGCTTCTCGGTAGCACGTAGCTTCGTCCAAGTTGGCCGATCAACAACGCTGCCAGCAGCCAGGTGGCTTGCTGCCCTGAACCGAATGACGGCCGAACGAGTGGCGGATCCAAAGGCCCCGTCAGCACCGGACGAACCGACGCTAAATCCATGACGGATCAGCGCCTGTTGCGCGGTGACCACACAGCTACCGGTATCACCGTATTGAACGATGGGCAGCTGTGCCAATGGCGTTGCCGTGGAGCATGTCCTGTTCGCTGCCTGCGCTGGTACGGTGATGCTGAATAGCACCAATCCGACGAACGCGGCGGCAACGAGCGACGCAATCAATCCTCTACTTCTTCTGATGAGCTTCACTGTGAGCCCACTCCTTCCAAATTGTCTGTTTCTTTTGACGGGCGGGATCGAACAATGACAAATGCATTATCACACAAAACAGTCTATGGCGTTATCCCAAAGTAACTACGCCTCGCTATTTTCTATTCAACAAGCCCCCATAGTTATACGGAGTGTAACTATCCCCGACAAATATTGGGTACGCTGGCGAACTGACGTTCATGGCGGTGGCCAATTCCCTGTCTATGGGATGGAAGGCCTTGAGCCCTCTCGCGGGTAGCCTCAACCTCTCTTTATCTTCTAGCGTCATGCGATATACGAACCGGTATTTTTGCACATCGGGTGAAGCCGGAACTTCGTCGAGGGCCGCTAGATCCTTGATACGTTTGTACCAGAGTCTAGCGTCCATCAGATCGCTGCTTAGACTAATCTCGACTGACAGGCAATTCGGTGCATATTTGTTGATGCAATCGTAGTCGGTGACGATGATCCGCTTCAGACCGAGCCAAGCAGAGACGTCGTAGAGCCCTGCCCCGGCCGCATTCCCGGCGAAACCACAGTCGTTGTCGGGACAGTGGGTATTGTGAAAATCTAGAACCACATCGTAGTCCCGAGTCAATTCGAGCAGTTCGGCGGCTCTGGCGATTTCGTAATCTTGACTAGCGCTGTCGCCTGGGAATGAACGATTCAGGTCGTTGATGACAAACCGGCAATTGCCGGCGATGGCCTGCTGATTGGCGAGGATCGCGTCAACCCCCACCACCGGATCTGCGCCGAACAATCTGACTACTTCTGGGCCAAGCGGCTCGTTGCCGTGCATGCCACCTATCACTAATATTTTCATTTTGTCTCTCCCCGGATAATCACAAAGTCACGCCTGTCAGGCACCTCGACACGTCTGTCAGACACGTCGACACGCCGCCGTCGAAACACTGTCGCTCGATCGCCGAAATCGCGCTCGGCTGCAGCAGTCATACGCTCATTGATAGTACGAAATGCTAGCGTGTCATTGCCGAGCTGCTCCATAAATCCAGTACACATAGCACCGAAACGGCGGAGATTACCTGATGGTCTCAAGACTCGGTTTGCAAAAACCTCGTCGAGCCATATCACCGGTTCTGTCGACAACTTCTCCTCCATCCACACACTCATCTTCGGCACGTCAGCGTACTTTTCGGTGGCAATTGTTTCGGGTGTTGCTAGCCACGCCATGGCAGCCAGCGTTATGTCGCCGTCATCCAGCGCTACGTCACCGCCAGTCCGCTCAACGTACCAGGACACTGGGCGACTGGCTGCCAAATCTTCAAATCGGCCGACCAACTCATCCCGTTCGTATGCCGGCAAGAGCGGACGCTCACCGCACATTCCACACATGCTACCAATCGCTACAGCGGAAAGCCCGCCGACGCATCGCCGTCTACTATCAACACACTTACTAACTTCGTTCCACGGCTCATCCGCAAAAGCGGTCTGATACACGGATACGACCTTGTCATAGAGGGGTTTCATATCCTCTGGACTGTAAAACTTTTCACTCATTTCAAATTCCTCATTAATTTAGTTTGGCTTCTCCCACAACAAAAACGCCAGCGTCGTGCTGGCGTTTACTAATCATTCAAACAACTAGTTATACAGCACGGGCTGGCAAAGGCACCTTCCGCAAATAACTGTGCCATTCTGACCAGATGATTTTCGATCTAAAACAGTTTCTAACGAGGGAGGCGTACCCGTAGGTACGACTGACCGAGATAGGGGCTGTTTTAGTCGAAAAGCGCTGGTCAGATGGTGCAGTTATTTGCGGAAGGTGCCTTAGTATGCGCATGATGCTGGTCGAGAGTTTGCAAGGCAGCCTCGTAGCCCTTACTGCCGTTTTGCAACCAGTCGTTGATGCGAGCAACAGTCCGACTACTGAGACGCGTCTTGTCGATAATTGCCGTGTATTTCTCACCTGCTTCGAGCATTCGAGCAGCCTCAAACCGCGAGCTGATCTCGATAATCTCTTTTTCGGTCATAACATCACGCAGGAAATTCTGCATCGTCTGCATATCGGTAATGTCAGATAGCGCCGCGGCGAGCTGCCGAGCAGTATCATCTTCCCAAATTTTGGTCACAATCTTTGACATGGTGTCTACTTTACCAAAGTAAAGTGCGGTTGTCAATAGTCTGTTGCCTCATTTGCTTTTTTGTGTAATATATGCTATCGTGTGGTAATCTAGGGCCTCCTATGCAGCTACCGGAAACACAAACGCAACTCAATCCTCGCAACCTCGACAACCTCCGACAAGGCCGATTTGACCTCGCTGTAGCCGCATCCCAGCAAGAATTGCGCTCCATATTTGCTAACAATGGTATCGATAATCCGGACGTGTCCTTCGTCCGTGTAAAGGACACCGACTCCCAGTACGATTGTGGCGCTCTGCCAGCCAGCGAGTTACTAGCACTCGAGGCGCTCGGGGTAGACCTGCACGGGTTTTTGCAAAAAACGGGATGGAAAAGCGGTAAAGATGATGAGGTCATAGGAAAAGTTGAAGAGCAAGACGAGATCATTACTATTGAACGTTACAGCCGTGGGATGAGTCTGAAATTTAGAAAAGAAGGCCGTGTACCCGATAATGCTCACCCTGCGATTGCCGAGGCTATGAAAAAGAAGATATCCGCTCGATTCGCAGCATCTCCAGCGCATCAGGCTCTGGCTCGTGTAGACGCAGAACTTCAACAGTCCGACCATCTTCCCCGTTCTGTCTCCGCAGAGCCTTTTGATCCACAGCTCGACCCGCTTGGTACGGCCGTCTTCTTTTGCCAGATCGGCCTTGCCAGAAACAATTACCAGTTGGCCGAGGAAATGCGCCATGGACGTCCTGTTGCCGAAATAGTCCAGTCATTTCTGACAACCTCCCTCTCGCATGGAGTGAAAGTTTACAAGAATGAAGATTCGCGTATTTACACCTGGGGGAAAGGCACAGCGAGGCATCTGACCGTCAACAAGGCATCCGGATCACTTACCTTTTCGGCGTCTATGAGTACTGCGTCAAACTACTCTGAAACACCCAACGGTGCTGCTAATATTGACGCCGTTCCGTTCGTTGAGACCGAATGCGCCCGCGAGCTTAGCAAACTTCTGGACGCCTCGGGATTGATGTTTCACCCGGCGTTCCAGTCCGAGATGATGAGTATGACCGATTCGGACCGATTCGGCTCGGTATATACCCAGTTCTCGAGAGAAATCGCCAAGTGGGTAAACGACCCGATGCGTACCCGATTGAGCAATCTCTTTATGCCGTATGATGCGAAATATCAAGGAGATGCATTGGCGACAGGCAATTTGACGACAAATGTTGCTGCCTACGACAATAAAGAGCATGGATTATTGGTCGAGCAAAGCGTACGGAACGCATGGACGAGTATTGACCATAACGTCGACGGTGAAGCCGCCAGTCTCCTAGTCGGCATAATCGATGGCGTGCTAACGCGTGGCACAACCGATACGGCCGAGCCACGGCCGACAGACCTACCGGTCACGAGCCAACGGTACAGAATCCGCGACGGCGCTTGTTTCGATGTAGCAGCTTATTACATCGCCGCCGCCGGAGAGAATCGTAGCAATAACAGCTCCCGTATTGTCACCGATGGGGATGTATCTATGCTTGAAAAAACTTATGGCTCTCACACTTTTATGCTTACCGAACCGGCACTCTTCAACGGAACCCCCCTGCCCAAGGGATCCCTACTGTCGAAACATGATGATGGCTATGCATTCCTGCGACTTACGCCCTTCACATTTGACAATCCGACAGATCAACTGGCCCTAGACCCTGAGCTGGCCAAAGCCCGTAGCAATGAAGCCGAAAACATACGACATATTGGTGGGGTAACGATGCGTCACCTCACCGACGCGCACTAAGTAATGGCCGGAGGTGGTGGTAACGTCATCGATAGTAATCTTCGGTTAATTATTTACCTGTCGAACGTGTTTTTGTAAATACACGTTCGACAGAGAGATTAATTATACCTACCGTTATATAACCCTCGAGCCATAAAATCGATGATTTTTGTCACATATGCTTGTCGGACGACAAGGCGTAACGGTGTTACGCCGCGAAGGCCGGCGGGCATATGGGGCAAAAATGG
>JAYTAB010000063.1:0-6627 GCA_043737735.1 Candidatus Saccharimonadota bacterium
GGCGATTCTATCCCAAATACGACAGACCCTTGCGTATTTTTGCCGGCATCAGGACAGGACGAAGACAAGGACGGGATTGATGATGCCTGCGACGGTCTCGTCACTGAACCCCCGGCGCATGGGCCGTGGCAGATTTCCAGCTCAGTCACGCTGACCGGAAATTCGATAACTGTCACCAGATCATCACCATGATATAGATATGGCGTGAAATATTTCATGACATGTTAATGCTTTATCAAGTAAGGTACTACGTATGAAGAACAATCACATATATTCTACGGCTACACACACTACGATCGGACGAGTATCGCGCAGGGGTCAGCACGACGTGCAGTTCGATAGCTATCTGTCGCCTGTTTCACCTTGTCTGCATGCAGATATACCAATAACACACACGCGTTAGAGCACGGACAAAAACATTCAAAATACGCCCAAAACGTGAGCAGCAACACACGATCGTTGTCTAATACTTCACATACAAGGTCAGGACCATGCGTCAGAATAATAAGCGTTAACGACAAGGGGAGGTACGAGATGGTACGAGGCTACTTCGACAACAATAAAGACATCGATTCGGAGGCTGAAACCGCTCGCCGCAGATCCTTCATCGAACGCATGGAACGTAAACTCGAGATCAAGGAATCTGTCGTCGACCGACACTCCTGAGACCACAGACAGCTTCAAATAGCCCCAAACAGCTCCAGTAAACTGGAGCTGTTTGCATTCCCGGCCGACTAGCTGGCTACCGACACCCCTCGGACGGTAACTTATATGAGATCAACAACCTCAGGGATCGTCTTAGTCGACAATATGGGTAGTCTGATAGTGAACGACGTCCCCTGCTCAATCTTCGACGTCACTTCTATACTACCTTTGTGCAAACCGACAATTTTCTTAACCCAGTATAATCCCAGTCCAGTTCCGGTCGTAGAATATGAAAGTGAATTGTCGAGGCGAGCGAATTTCGTAAACATCTTTTTCTGATCTTTGCGATGCACACCCACACCGGAGTCGATGATCGTGATTGTAGTCTCTCTATCGCTTTGCTCGAGATGAACTACCATGGTTGTATGGTCGTATGAATATTTACTGGCATTATCGAGTAGGTTGTCCAGTACCATCCGCATGAGGTTGCCGTCGATATAGGCGGTGACGGGCATGTCCGTAGTCGCGAAAATTACTTTTTGATCGTGACTGGCATAGACGCCGCCTTGGCCTTCGATCACCCCTGTTATTAATGCCGTGATGTCACAGTCTGTCTTCTCGAGATAGACTTTTCCATCATCAGTGCGGGCAACACGCAACATATCTTCGATGATTTCCAGCTGTCGTTCGTTGTTTACGACAGCCTTTTCCAACATGCCCAGCTGTTTTTCGCTTAGTTTTCCAGCGTAGCCTTCCTGAAGCATGGCGGTGTACAATTTGACCGCGGTGGCAGGTGTGCGCAATTGGTGGGATGCCATCGAAATAAACTCATCTTTTGAGTCATTGAGTGCCTGCAATTTATTCTTTTGCTTAGTTAGCATGGTGTTCACCCTAGAGGTGTCTCTATCAAGTTCTTTTTGTCTGGTGATGTCTTGTATAGCAAGCAGTATTAGCTGTTTTCTGTCGATTTGACGAGCGTTCAAAAGCATCGTCTTGATACCAATCTCTGGAAATTTATATGTAACCTCGAAGCCATTGAAAAACTTATTTTTCGGCAGAATATTTTCGAGCAATTCGCGCAGTTTTTTGGAATCCCATTGATTATTGCCGAGGTCGTATATCATTTTCCCTTCGGTTTCCAATTTATTCACCTTGAACGTATCGTAAAATGCCTGATTCGCCGTCACTACCAGTAAATTTCTATCCATAATTATAAAAGGCTCAGTAATAGTGTCGGTTATTTCCTGATAATAGGTCAGCAACCCTTTGAGAGTCACTATGCTCCTAGTCTGCTTGCCGAGCTTCTGCTCCATTGTGCCGACATCGGCATCGAATCCATCGTTCTTATTAGTCACTTGGACTCCATAGTAACAAGATTACTTCATTAACTACACGTAATAATGCGCGGTTGCACTCATAATGTCAGTAAAATATCCTGCACAGACCACCTAGCTCCTGAAGATCTGTACATATTCATCAAGAAGAAATATCCGATTGCGCGAGAAACCGGTCGTTTCTTTGAGGATTCCAGTTGCCACTAGCTCGTTAATTAGAAGATTCGCATTTGACGGAGAAATACCTAGGACCTCAGATGTACGAGCAGCGGTTGTTACCGGATCACTACACAAACCGTTGATGAGTTTGTTTGCCTTGTCCGCCCTACGTCCGAGTTTCATAATGCGAGTGTAATAGGTGTTTCTGAGGGACATGATTTTTTCAAGTTCCTGCTTCCCTGACTGAGCGGATTCGATTACCCCATCAAGAAAAAATGCCAACCAGAGATCAAGATTTTGGTTTTCCCTCACTTCCGTAAGGGATTCGTAATAACTTTGGCGATGTCTTTCGAAAAAGTCAGACATGTATAGCGTGGGTTTGCCCATCAACCCATAATTTATCAGCTGAAGCATTATCAATAAACGCCCTATCCTCCCATTGCCATCCGCGTAAGGGTGGATTGTTTCAAATTGGTAATGGGTTACTGCGATACGGATTAATTTGGGCATTGCAACTGACCGGTTGTACCACATCTCCTCAAGATCATTCAATAACCCCTGCAGTAACTCTGGATGGGGCGGCACAAAAACGACAGATTGAACGGCGGGTCCCCCTATCCAGTTCTGCTTATCCCTAATCTCCCCGGGCATTTTCCCGTCACCACTAGCCCCCTGCAGTAGTATTTTGTGGGTCTCATTTAGTAATCTAGTAGCCAAAGGAAGCTTCTGGAGCCTATCGACTGAATAGTTGAGCGCCTCTATGTAGTTCTGCACTTCTTTCCAATCATCTCGTCTCTCGGGAGATACGTCCTTCTCCTGCAGGATGACGTCATCAATATCAGCGTGAGTGCCTTCAATCTTCGAGGATTGCACTGCTTCCTTGCGTATGTGCATGCTAATAAAAAACTCAATGTCCGGAACGGTGGTAGAATATGCATTGAGCTCACCTAGCAAAAGAGTAGCCTCTTCGGCGTGCTCCGCTAGACGATTGGTCAGGATAAACTCCCTATTGACTGTTGAAGGAATAAAACATCTATACTCTTCAGACTGGCCTGCAAGATAGCGGCGCATCGAACCTTTGGCGTATTCTTGGGAAGAAATCATGCCTACAGCTTATCTTATTTCTGTCTAGCCCGTCAAACAGAAATTGAATGATCCATCTTTCTGTATGCTTTAGGCGATGTCCCAGAATAACTCACCATTTTCCGGACACCAATATAAAAACCCTAGCTTGCACTAGGGTTTTTATATTGGTGTACCCGACAGGATAGCGCACGTTTCACCCTCGTGCTCGGAATAAATTCCTGCGCGCGAAGGCTCACGACCGAACCTACGACTTGCATCTTTTCCTTTGGAAAATCTGCGTCGTAGGTTCAAATCCCTCACGAGACCAAATAAAAATACCAAGCGGCGAGGCTTGGTATTTTTATTTGGTGTACCCGACAGGATTCGAACCTACGACCTTCGGCTCCGCAAGCCGACGCTCTATCCAGCTGAGCTACGGGTACATTTCTATACAACAGGGGTAAGCTTATCACATTATTCGCTGCCGCGCTAGTGCTGAAAATCTTCAATCAATCTGTTACACTATGCTGATACGGAGAGGTCGCATAGTTGGTCTAGTGCGCTACACTCGAAATGTAGTATGGGGGCAACTCCATCGAGGGTTCGAATCCCTCCCTCTCCGCCAATATAAAACAGTCTGCCTCGGTAGGCTGTTTTATATTGCATAGAAAATAGATTCAAACCTGACGGTAGTGCTCATGCTTTCCCGGAGGTATATAATTAGATCATTATGACGGTGGAAACTGTTGAATATTCACATGCAGTTGATAAACTTCTTCCAGAGACCGGCTCTGTGCCGTGGCGGCGACTCTATGGTGCGGCTACGGCTGTCGGTGTCCTCGCTCTGGCAGGTGAATTAGTCGGTTCCCGTATAGGGCGCGAGAGAAATCAAACAGAGATCGGTGGTGAACTGGGCGATCACATAGCTTTCGGTGGTCTCGGTATGCCATGGTCGAACGACATAGCCAGAGTCATAACCGCGGCGACAGGAACGCCCATTCGGGACGTCCGATACGCTAGTAGCGATTTAACTATCGAGGGCATGGGAGCTGCGCTCGGTGATCACTACGGGGAGCTTGTGGCTTCCGGCATACCTCGCAACGGAATTCGTACAAATATTGTAGGTATTAGTTTGGGTGCATTGATGTTTCTCAACGCCGCAACTGTTCATGCAAAGGAGTGTAGGCGCTTGGGATTGCCAGTGCATCCAGTGGACACTATGATTGCGATAGGCTCGCCGTTCAAAGACGAGGATACGCACATGGAGCGCATGGTGAACATCATCGCGCGTAGCAAGTACACGGGTGGTCCTGCGACCCAATTTGTTAGTGAATTCTTTAGCGCTATGCGTGACAGAGGCTACAGCCTATCGAATGTGCCGGGTGCGGCCAAGTGGGCTGCAACGTCGTATGGTCGCGGAGATCCTAGCCCCATGTGGACACGCAAGGTGCAAATCCTAGCCGCTAAAAAAATATTTATTGACGGCGCATTAGAGGGTGTACTTACAGCAGAGACGGAGATATACCATGTCGGAAATGAATCTACGGATAAGACCACGAGGATTTCGCAGGCTCGTACTACGCTACGGGCGTTAGCGGCCAAATATGACAGTAAAGTATTCGATATAGACACCCCAGGCCTTGAACATGCCGATGTTGAAGGGTCGATGTCCCATATCGCGAGAATAATCAAGGAAACGGCCAGGCGTAGGCGCACCGCAGCAGTAGCGTAGCGTGTAGATGGTATGATAAATGTATGCAAGATTCTATTTTTACGAAGATTATCAAAGGCGAAATCCCCTGCCACAAGGTGTACGAGGACGACAAAACGATTGCGTTTATGCCACTACACCCTATCGCCAAGGGCCATGTACTGGTTGTGCCGAAGCTGCAGGTCGATCAATTTTTCGATCTGCCCACAGATAGCTACCAGGCATTGATGTCGACAGTACAAAAAGTAGCTCAGCGCATGAAGCAGGTCCTCGGCACGAAACGAGTCGGCTTGAAAGTCGTTGGCCTGGATGTGCCGCATACCCACGTACATGTAATAGCCTTCGATTCACTGCAGGAGTATGACCAAAATTCCGATGAGAGTTTAGAGCCCGACCACACTGCTTTGGCTGAACTTGCCAAGAAGCTTAAGTTTTAGTATACTGAGTAAACTATGTCGAATTGGATGATTTCATTAGTTTTTGCGGTAGGAGTCACAGCCTGGGCGTATTCCAAGTTGTCACATGCCAATGGCAACCCCGACGCTCATCAGAACTTGGGTGGTGCGGCGGTGGTTGGATTTATGGCCTTCGTGTTTCTCTTCACGATTATGAAATTCGTGTTTAATTTCTAGGAAGTTGCCCCAGGTGTTTCGGTAGCCATTTTGTACTAGCCGGCTTCCCTTTTGTGCTTATAACTGGTATGATGCGGCTATGGATGGCATTATGGACGAGAGGGGTTTGGGGCAAAGTGTGCAGGAAGCGCGTCGCGCTGCTGGTCTGACGCAACAATCTTTGTGTCAAAAGGCCAACATCAGCTATTCGACGTTGGCAAAAATCGAGCGTGGTGCTATCAAATCGCCGTCTATCTTCACGATTCAGAGCTTGGCCGTTGCCCTAGGGCTGTCGCTAGACATGCTTGTCGGTATGCCGGTGCTCGATACATCCGACGTTATTACAACAACTGGCCAGTCCAAAAACGGCATCAAATTTGTCTACTTCGATGTTAATGGTTGCCTGATCCACTTCTTTCAGCGGGCTTTCACGGCTCTGGCCCAGGACACCGGCGCATCGGCTGATGTCATCGAGAGTACCTTTTGGAATTATAACGACGCCGTTTGCCGTGGCAAGATGAGTCTCGAGGATTTCAACGCTGAATTGGCTCGATGTGCTGGGGTAGAATCGGTAGATTGGCAAAGTTATTATCTCGACGCCGTCGAAGTTATCCCTGGTATGGACGAACTCGTCCGCTGGACGGCTGAGCATTACCGGATTGGTCTGTTGACCAATATCATGCCAGAGGTGATCCCTGCCCTGCGGGCCCGCGGTCTGTTGCCCGACGTCGAATACGACGTGATTCTTGACTCGTCCGAGGCTGGAGCTATCAAGCCGGAACGACGCGTCTTCGAGATTGCCTTGGAACGAGCCGGGGTTAAGCCTGAGGAAATGTTGCTGATAGACGACGATCGACCGAATATCATGGCTGCCGACAAACTCGGCTGGCACGTCCTGTGGTGCGACGATTATGATTCGGAAGCGACCATTACCAGAGCCCGCCAAACTCTCGAACTCGAAGCCTAATATCCCAGAAACCACCTAGTACCGCAACTCCTAAACACCCACACGCCAGAACGCCATCTCCTGGCCCAGAAAAGATTTCAATCAACTCACCGTATATCCGATACGCTTCATCGATTGAAATCTTTTCTGGACTCA
>JAYTAB010000064.1:0-34995 GCA_043737735.1 Candidatus Saccharimonadota bacterium
GCCGTTAGCACCACATAGGAGACAATATTATGGGACAGAAGAAACCACTTGTAGAAAAGGTACTTCCTGCAGACGCAGAAGAGCAGCTCGTTGTTGCAGAGAACACCGACGCTGACAAAACAGTAGCGGAAGTTGTAGCAGCAGAATCCGTCAAGAAAACCCCAGCCAAAGCTGGTAAGCGTAGTGAAAAGGCGATCGAAGAAGCCGACGCCAAGGCCGCCAAGGAAGAGCGCAAAGCTGACAAAGCTGAGCACGAAGCTGAAGAGGCCGAGAAGCCAAAGCAGCACCAGAACCCAACTCGTAGCCGCCTGGCACGCCAGGGCAAGAACTTCCGCAAAGCTGCCGAGCAACTCGAAGCTGGCAAAGTTTACGGCCTAGCCGAAGCACTCGCCCTCGCTACCACAACCAGCCCGGTCAAGTTTGACGCCACCGTCGAGCTGCACATCAACCTAAATGTTGATCCACGCCACGCCGACCAGAACATCCGTGACAACTTCGTCTTGCCACAGGGTACTGGACGCACCATCCGCGTCGCCGTCTTCGCTGACGTCGATGACGCAGCCAAGGCTACCGCCGCTGGCGCCGACATATCCGGCATCGACGAAGTCACCAAGCTCCTCGAAAAAGGCTCGATGGACTTCGACACCCTGATCGCGACTCCATCTCAGATGGCCAAGCTCGGTAAATACGCCCGCACACTCGGACCACGCGGCCTGATGCCAAACCCGAAGAGCGGCACCGTCACGACCGACGTCGCCAAGGCTGTCAAAGAAGCCAAGGCCGGCCGGGTCGAATACCGTGTCGACAGCACCGGTATCGTCCACCTAGGTATCGGCAAAGTCAGCTTCGGTGTTGATCGCCTCAGCGAAAACGCCGCTGCCGCATTGACATCGGTAAAAGGCAACAAGCCTACCAGTGTCAAAAGCAACTACGTGAAGGCCCTCCACTTGACCACGTCAATGGGGCCATCAATCAAGGTTGAAACCAGCGCTGCAAACTAATATTCGTTAGTTTTGTAACGTACAAACCGCCCGGCATTCATCCGGGCGGTTTTTTGTATAACACCAATTTGACACGTGTTTTCTGTGGAATATTTATAGCATAACCATTTTGACAGGTATTTGCGTAAATTTCACATTACTATTTTGCAACCTCTCTATTGCAGAGCCACCCTGTGTCAGGCTAGAATAGCAGTAACTGTGGAGGAGCAGCATCTTGGGAGTTTATAGTAATACCGATATCACGAAGGCGATGAGCGAAGGCCACATCGTCTGCCATCCGTTCGACCCGAAGCACGTCAGTCATGCCAGTCTTGATGTCACGCTTGGGTATCATTATTATCGCATCGAGCGTATGCAGGAGCGGACGATCTACAATCCGTTCGACCGCGAAGATGTCGAGCGCTACTTCGACGGGCCGTACAAGGCCATGCCGCACGGCGAATGGTGCAAGCTCAATGGTTTCACGCCGCTCAAAAACATTCCGCTCGATCATCCGGTCATCGCCCTCAAGCCCCGCGAACGCATCCTGGCCCACACGCACGAATTCTTTGGTATCAAGCCGCCAGGCGCCTACGAAGTTAAGTCCCGTTCTAGCTGGGGCCGCAACGGCGTCGCTGTCTGTTTTGACGCTGGCTGGGTTGACCCAGGCTACATCAACCGTCTAACACTTGAGATTTATAACCTTAACGAACGAGAGACCATGGTGCTACCTGTCGGCGAACGCATCGCCCAAGCTGTGTTCCACACTACCGGTGAAGTGCAGGGCTCCTACGGCGAAGGCCGCGACGGCGGATTCAGTGGTAAATACCAGCAGGGGAACGACCTGGAGACGATTATCAAGACTTGGTCGCCAGATATGATGTTGCCAAAGGCTTACAAGGACGTCCGCATCATGCCGACGGTTGTCGAAGGATTGTTTTATGAATGATAGTCCGCGGGCCAGCGATAGCACCCAGGCAACAAGTGTTGGCAAATACATCGTCCTAGAAGGTCCCGAAGGCGTCGGTAAAACTACCCAGGTCCAGGAATTGGCTCGCCGCCTACAAATCGCTGGGTTACCTGTCCGAGTGCTGCGCGAGCCTGATAGCCAAAGCGACCTGACCGCCCGGGCAATCCGCCAGCTGACCCAAGATCCGCGCTACCCCATGAATACCAGGACAGAAGTATTGCTCTATAATGCCGCTCGCGCTCAATCTCTGCAAATTATCAAGAACAGCGTCGAGCAGGGCCTAATATGCCTGGTTGATCGCAATTACCTGACGACGCTAGCCATACAATACTACGGCCGCGGCGACGTGCCAGACTACAATACGATCAATAATATCATCAGTTTCGCCGTCGGCGGTATCGAGCCAGATCTGTGTATCGTCATGGACGCGCCAACCGAGACGCTGATCGCTCGCGCCAGCGAGCGCGGTAGCGGCGAACGCTTCGACAACCTGGGTCATGACTTTTTGGAGCGCGTCCGAGCCGGCTACCTCTGGGAAGCCAATCACCGCAATCTACCGGTCGTTGATGCCCGCCAAACACCAGATGACATAGCAAATGCCATCTGGCGATTAGTGTCGGACACATTGGCAACGCGCGGTAGCAGATCTATGTCAAACACGTCTAATACAACAGTTCATACCTTGGCTCAGACTACAGAGCCCAGCAGCCTCGAGATAACAGAGACAGCCCAGCCCAAAGCCAGCCGTTCAGAGCCGTCACCAGATGCCGATACGTCACAAATGCCAGGCAAGGCCAACTCACCTGCGATTGAGCCAGATAAGACATCACCGACACTCGAGGCGGCAGGCCCGCTCGTAACCAAGAACGAAAACGGAAGCTACTCCATAACGGGCGCCGGCCGGGAATGGCTAGCCGATGCAGTTACCAATATCGACGGGCCGGTCTACGCCACCAAATCAAAGCTCACTAGCCTTACGGCCGCTGCCGCCATGGCTCGTTTGTCGCGACGCGGCGATGATATGCGTGTCACGATTTTGGACGAATTCGCCGGACACATGGACAAAGACGACAAACTGATACAGCGCGTCATCACTGCATACGGCGACGATTCGGTACAGCAGCTCGTCGGTCAGCATATCGTCGTCGAAGGTGCCTCCAACATCCTAACCAAAAAACTGCAGTGGGGGCGTCTGGCGGCATATCTCGAGCAGTCGACGCGCTATATATACTACGATCAGAAGAATGCCGCCGGCCAATACAAATATTTTGTGCCGAAAACTCTGTCAAAAGCCGTCCGACAGGAATATATACTACACATGGACGCCATCTTTGGTCTCTATTCCAGCATGGTGCACAAACTAACAGATTATGTCGCTGCTCACTCCGACGTTCCGGAAGCAGAACGTGACGCGGCATGGAAGGGCGCGACCCGCGCCCAAGCCTGTGACGCCATCCGCTCGGTGTTACCAGTAGCCACCAAATCAACTGTCGGTATTTTTGCCTCTGGACAAGCACTGGAGAGCCTCATCATGCATCTGCAGAGCGATCCGTTCCAGGAGTCCCGCGACACCGGTCAAAAGATACTTGATGAAGCCCGCAAGGTCATACCATCATTCCTTGAGCGAGCCGACAAACCCGACCGTGGCGGCGCCATGATCGCCTACCGCGCCACAACGGCACAGAATGTTGCCGGCCTCGCCTCGCGCTATCTGCCAGAGCAGCATTCGGACGGTAACCCTCCGGCCGTCGAGCTCATAGACGTTTGGCCACGCAACGAGCTCGATATCGTAGCTGACATGCTCTATGAGCACAGCCATTTGCCCCTCACAGAGATCAGAGCAACCGTAGCAACCTGGCCTTATGATCAGAAGGCCGAAGTCATGCGAACATACTTCGGTGAGCGCCTCAACCGTCGCCATAAGCCTGGCAGAGCGCTCGAAAAGATTCACTATAGCTGGGATTTGATGTGTGATTACGGGATTTTTCGAGACTTACAACGTCACCGAATGGTAGACGACTTGGAGTGGCAGGATCTTACACCACGATATGGCTATGAAATGCCGGCTCTCGTGGAAGATGCCGGACTGGCAGATGACTTCGAAGAATGCTTTGCTATCAGTCTCAAACTGCACAGCATGCTGCAACAAGCCGGCTATCAGTTGGAAGCCCAGTACGCCACACTGCTCGGGCACAAGATGCGCTGGAAAGTAGCCTACAATGCCCGCGAGGCTTTCCATCTCCACGAACTCCGCACCAGCCCGCAAGGTCACCCAGGTTACCGCAAGCTAGTACAGGAGATGCACGAAAAACTAGCCGAAGTGCACCCGATCATCGGGGGAGCCATGAAATTCGTCAACCAAGGCGAAGACGAAGCCCTAACGCGGTTGGCCGCCGAGCGCTATACGCAGTTCAAGCTCAGCCAACTACAATAATACCTAACCCCACGTCGGGGTTATCCGACATACGGACACAGTCGTTAGGTAAGTACCTTACAGCTTCACGGTGTAGTGCGTCGTCATTTGGATACAAAAAGTTTACTGCCGGCTCTCCGGTGCGTTCGGCCCAGTTCAGAGCCAAAGACGCTAAAATTAATGGAGCTTTGCGCGAAAAATGAGTCTCTTCCATTACATCCCTGGTGTTCGAGGTGTTACGCAATGATTCACCGAGCGCATAAGTCTTTATTTGCAACTCGAGTAGGGGTATCATCCCCATCCATGGCGTATCATCAATCAATTTTACTTGTATCCTTACACCTCCCGCCACACCTAAATCCTCGGGCGACACATACACAGGAAGCTCAGCCGTACCGTCTAGTGGAGGCATGGCGGGCTGCTGTGTTGGTAGTGATGCGCAATCTTCCGTATCTAGTACAGTGACCGCCTCGTGTGTGAAACTCATAATCTCAATTCTGACCGTAAATACTACGTCGTTAAGTTTGATTGTCGTGAATGCCTATGCTTCAATTTCGGAGAGGACAATGATCATTCCGAGGCCCCCTCATAAAAAAGCCGGATCCTTGTGTTGGTCCGGCTTACGTGTTCAGGGGGGTTGTGTGCGTAGTCAGACCAACGGATCATACAAAAGCGAGCGTGCAAACATCTTGCCGCAGACTGATGGTATAATTTGTTGTCGTGTTTTAGTCACGTGCTTAGTTTACACGCTACAATTCCATTGTCAATAGTAATATTAGGCTAATTCTTGACAAAAAGCGTCCGCGTTTGAGGTGCGATTGGTTGACAAGGCCGTCCAAAAGGAGTTACATGAATGTATGTATTCAAACATTGTGTTGCAGCGAGTGATTATTCTCCTAGGCCTTCAGGGGCTGTGCTTCACGATGGTTGAAGCCAAGACGCAGTAGCGTACAGCACAGCCCCACAACATCGATAGGCTTCAACCGTAGAAGCCTATTTTAATTGAGAAAGACAAGTCAGGTAAACACCGTGATCCAACAAATGGCCCCAAAGATCAAAGAGGCCCAACAAACATTGAACGGCGCCGAAGCCCTCATCAAATCCCTAGAAGAGCATCAGGTCGAATACATATTCGGCTACTCTGGTGGCGCGGCAATACCGATTTTCGATGCCCTCATCACGACGAACACCAAAATCAAAATGATCCTGGCTCGGCACGAGCAGGGCGCGGCTCACATGGCCGACGGCTACGCACGGGCCTGTGGTAAACCAGGCGTCGTGTTGGTAACTTCCGGTCCGGGTGCAGGCAATATCATCACTGGCCTGATGACAGCGCACATGGATAGCGTACCGATGGTCGTCATCAGTGGACAACAAATTCGCTCGATGCTCGGGCTCGATGCCTTTCAAGAAGCCGACGTATTCAATCTGACGATGCCGGTGACGAAGCACAACTATTTGGTACTTGAGACCAACCAGATTCCAAACATTGTCGATGAAGCATTTGCTATTGCCACGACAGGCCGGCCAGGCCCAGTGCTGATCGATTTACCAAAAGATGTTAGCTCTAGTCCGTTCACTGGGCATTTTGAGAGCCCTAGTCCGAGCCGCCCAAAAAAAACTGCCGTACCTTCACGAGTCGTGACCGATCAAGTCGTAACCGATCGAGTAGCCAAATTACTACGTACCGCTCAGCGGCCGGTGATATTGGCTGGACACGGTGTACTCCTGGCCGGTGCCGAGACTGCACTAGCGATGGCTAGCGAGCAGTTCGATGTGCCGGTCGTCACGACATTGCTCGGCAAAGGCGCCATCGACGAAACTGGCCCGAGGGCCTACGGCATGCTCGGCATGCACGGCACCGCCTACGCCAACAAAGCAATCCTAGAGGCCGACGCTATCGTCTCGATCGGATCGCGCTTCGATGATCGAATCCTCGGTGACGCAAGTTGTTTCGGCAAGGATGCTACCATCGTACACGTCGATATCGACCCATCAGAAATAGGCAAAATGCTACATCCTGACATTAGCGTTGTGGCCGATGCTCTGTCGTTTCTGACCATACTGACTTCCAATGCGAAGGGTGCCTCGCACGCAGCCTGGAGACAACATCTTGACGATTATCGTAGACAATTTCCATTGCATTACAACGACAGCGCTGGCCTAACTCAACAACACATTTTGGAGAGTATCGACACCTTGACCGGCAGCCAGGCAATTGTCGCAACCGATGTTGGCCAACACCAAATGTGGGCGGCTCAATATTGCAAGACTCGCAGTGCTAACAACTGGATAAGCTCTGGCGGTGCCGGTACGATGGGCTTCGGCATGCCGAGTGCGCTAGGGGCTCAGTTTGCCCGGCCCGGCGAGCTGGTGATCGCCATCGTCGGTGACGGTGGCTTTCAGATGACATTGTACGAATTAGCGACGGCCGCGCTCCACAAATTGCCAATCAAAATTTTTGTCATGAACAATCATTACTTGGGCATGGTGCGACAGTGGCAAGAAATGTTCTACGATAACCGATTAAGTGGTGTCGATCTGGAAGGAAACCCGGATTTTGTTAGTCTGGCCGAGAGCTACGGTATCAAAGCCTTCAACCTCGAGCAAGCAGGTGACGTCGACAGCACAATTGCGGCGGCACTAGCCTACGACGGTCCGGTGCTGGTCAACTGCGAAGTGGCGAAAACTGACAATGTCTACCCGATGATACCGGCCGGTCGCCCATACACTCACATGCTGACAGAGGCGCCCGTCGAACAACTCGAAAAACCAATTGGAAGTACCTAAGGCACAAAGGATTTAATATGAAAAAAGACACCGATCACACCTACACATTGCGCCTAGAAATCCGCAATCGTCCAGGAATACTGGTGCGCTGTGCCCAAGTATTTGGGCGGCGCGGTCATAACATAGAGAGTCTGCAGGTTGCAGCCGAGCCTGGCGATCCGCACAAAGCTAAAATGACCATCACGGCCTTTGGCACTCCCGAAGTGATTCATCAGATCGTCGCCCAACTGGCGAAGTTGATAGACGTTGTGTCTGTCACAGAAAAGGAGAATAAATAATGACGACCACATTTGGGCCGTACTCGGCAATCCGCTGGGCCGGTTCATCATTTTTCGTGTCCGGGCAGGTTGGCGTTGACCCTGCCACCAAGCACGCCAGCAGCGATGTTGCCGACCAAACGAGGCAGGCTCTAACCAACATGAAGTCGGTTGTCGAGAGCGCCGGCATGACCATGAACGACGTCGTTAAAACGACAATTTTTGTGCACAATATCGATGATTTCGCAGCCATCAACAGCGTCTACGAAACATTCTTCGAACCGCCGCGCCCGGCTCGCAGCACGGTAGAGGTAGCAGCATTGCCAAGACTCGCCAACACGCCATTACTCGTCGAAATAGAAGCCGTCGGGTACCGATCATGATCGACGACGCCCTCAGACAAACGCTACTCGCCCCGGTCTACGACGTGGCGGTCGAGACACCGCTACAACCGGCTCATAAGCTCAGCCGCCAGCTCAAACACACCGTGCTACTGAAGCGCGAAGATCTGCAACCAGTTCATTCGTTCAAGATTCGTGGAGCCTACAACCGTATGGTGCAATTGACGGCCGCCGAACGCGCCAAAGGCGTCATTGCCGCCAGCGCCGGGAACCACGCCCAAGGTGTCGCCTTGAGCGCCCAAAAGCTTGGCATAAAAGCCACGATCGTCATGCCACGGACCACTCCGAGCATCAAAATCGACGCCGTCGAATCCTACGGCGCCGAGGTTATTTTGTACGGCGACAACTATTCCGAAGCCTATGAACATTGTCTCGGTCTGATCGAGTCGTCCGGGCAAGTATTTATCCATCCATTCGACGATCCACTAGTTATCGCCGGGCAGGGGACAGTTGGGCGAGAAATCTTGGAACAAAATCCGGATGTAACCCATATATACGTGCCGATTGGCGGCGGCGGCCTGATAGCTGGCATCGCCCAATACATCAAAGCCATTCGGCCAGACGTCCAGATCGTCGGCGTCGAGCCCGAAGACAGCGCCGCCATGCAGGCCTCACTGAAAGCCGGCAAGCGGGTCAGCCTAGCCCACGTCGGCATTTTTGCCGATGGCGTGGCCGTCAAGCAAGTCGGTGTTAACACTTTTGCAATCGCCCAAAAATTCGTCGACAGCGTTATTACCGTCAATACCGACCAGATCTGCGCCGCTATCAAAAGCATCTTCGAAGACACCCGGAGCGTCGTCGAACCGGCCGGCGCGCTGGCCGTCGCCGGCATCCAATCAACGGCTAGTTCATTGCCCTCGGGCAGCTCCGCCGTGGCAATTTGCTCGGGCGCCAACATGACCTTTGAACGCCTGCAATTCATCGCCGAGCGCACCTTGCTCGGCAGCGGCAAAGAAGCCCTCTTCGCCGTCCGTTTGCCCGAACAACCAGGCGCGCTACGCCGCTTCTGCCAAGAGGTCGTACAAGGTTACAGCATCACCGAGTTTAGCTACCGCCTAGATGACCGCGACCAAGCCTACATCTGCATCGGCATCGGAGTGCCCAAGCCAGCTGCCCAGGTAGCTTTTGTCGAGCGCTTGCACGCCCACAATTACAGTTACGATGACCTAACGCTCGATGAACTCGCCAAAGAACACATTCGCCACATGATCGGTGGCCACAGCCTGGCAGCTCGCCATGAACAGCTCTATGACATCCAATTCCCAGAACGACCAGGCGCTCTCAACGACTTCCTACAAACTATGGGCGACAGCTGGAACATCAGCCTGTTTCACTACCGTGGCCAGGGCGGCGACACAGGCAAAGTTCTGATCGGGTTCGAAGCACCAAACACGGCCAAGCTCGAGAAATCCTTGCAACAAACCGGCTACGATTGCCGACACGTCGATTCCGTTGCGGCCCGGCTGTTTTTGCAAGCCCAAGTTAACGAGGTTACAAAACGAGAAGCTTAACCGCCAAACACCTTGACGGATCAGGCGCTACCGGATATACTAGTGGGTAAGTTGCCAGAGACAGCGACGGGTTTGTGACTAGTCATTAGCCTTAATAAGTCGCCGAGGTACAAACAATCACATTTTTGAATGTTTGAACGTCTCTCTGCCCGCTTACTACAAGAAGGCAAGAGGCGTTTTTGTTTGGCAACGAGTAACCAATAGAATCCAGGTCGAGGATTTTATACAGAACCCGAGATAGGTTCAAAGAAAATAATGCACTCCAAAGGAGTATAGATGGCATTAACGAAGATCAAGAAAAACGAAGTTGTCGCTGAAGTGCTTGCACTACTCGACGAGTCGAAGATGACAGTCGTGACGAAGTACGAAGGTACCACCGTCAAGGCTCTGCAGCAATTGCGCCGCGAAGCTCGTGCCAACGGTACGCAGCTGAAGGTGGTCAAAAACCGCCTAGTCATCAAGGCTATCGGTCAATCCGATGCACTGAAGACTGTCGACACTAGCGCCCTGGAAGGCATGCTACTGTACGCCTTCAACGACCAGGACGAAGTCGCACCAGCTCAGGTCATTGCTAGCTTCGCCAAGCTCAACCCGACACTTGAATTTGTCGGCGCGATCAGCGCAGATGGCAAATTTCTGAACGCCGACGAAGTCAAGTCGCTCGCGACACTTCCAAGCAAGAACGAGCTCATCGCTCAAGTTGTTGCGACATTGCTATCACCAGTTCACGACGTTACCAATGCGCTTTCGGGCAATTTGCACGCGCTGTTGGACGGCGTCAGCGACAAAGCAACCGCTTAGTAATTAATCAAACTGGCATTTACGCCGCAATAACGTAGAAGGAATCACACATCATGGCTGATTTAAAGAAATTTGCAGAACAGCTCGTTGGGCTGACTGTACTCGAAGTAAACGAACTTAAGACCATCCTGAAGGATGAATACGGCATTGAACCAGCTGCTGCAGCTGTTGCTGTTGCTGGCGTTGCCGGTGACGCAGCTCCTGCTGAGGACGCCAAGACTGAATTTGACGTCGTCCTGAAGGACGCTGGTTCTCAGAAGGTCGCTGTCATCAAGGCAGTCAAGGACATTACCAGCCTCGGCCTCGGTGAAGCCAAAGCACTCGTCGATGGCGTTCCAAAGACCATCCTCGAAAAGGCTAACAAAGACGACGCAGAAAAGGCCAAGAAAGCCCTCGAAGACGCCGGCGCTACAGTCGAACTCGCCTAGTTCAAACTAGGTCAAGGCAATCATAAAAGCCGTATGGCAACACCGTACGGCTTTTATGAGGTGTGGGTTTATCCCCAGTTAATTGTTAAACTTTTGACTTGACTTATGGTACGTGGTAGGATTATCACCAAGAGGATATATACAAACAGATTACAAGAGCTGAGAGACATAGCGCAGACATAAAGAGAGACGGGCAGAGAGAGCAATTACCGACATGGCAGATGTAGCAGAAAAACAAATCAAAAGATTACGAGCCTTAATCCAGGAGGCTGAGACTAACTTGGCAGCCGCCACCGAATTGCTAGTGAGCCTAGTAGGTGACGACGAGATGGTTGCACCTACCGCAGCCCACGACGATAACATGGGCAAGATTATCGAGGGTGTCTTCGACGGCCAGAATATGGTCGCCAGCGACAGCAAAACATACCCCGTACCCGCCAACTACGCTTCGAAATCGAAGCTAGTACAGGGAGATATCCTCAAATTGACCATCGCCGACGACGGATCATTTTTATACAAACAAATCGGGCCGATAGCTCGCAAGCAGGTTGTCGGTACACTGAAGCTCGAAAACGGCCATTACTTCGTCGACGTAGCTGGCAGACACTTCCGAGTACTTCTCGCTAGCGTCACTTATTTCAAGGCCAAACCCAACGACCAGGTCAGCGTCAACCTCCCCGAAGACGACTCCCAAGCCGAATGGGCCGCCCTCGAAGCCGCTCTGTAACATTTATCATCATACGAAAATCTACAACGCGCTGCTGACGGCATAAGCGAGTATAATAATACCTGACTATGGGGCAAGCATTATACCGGAAATACCGTTCGAAGTCTCTGAGCGAGATTGTCGGGCAAGAGCATATCACCGATACGCTCACCAGGGCGCTGGCTAGCGGCCGGATTAGCCACGCCTATCTGTTCTCTGGGCCGCGTGGCGTCGGCAAGACCTCGATCGCTCGCATCCTAGCCCACGAGATCAACGGCCTGCCGTATACCGACGATTCGATGCATCTAGACATCATCGAGATTGACGCCGCTAGCAATCGCCGGATCGATGAGATTCGTGACCTGCGCGACAAGGTATACATCGCCCCAACCAGTGGCAAATACAAGGTCTATATCATCGACGAAGTCCACATGCTGACCCGCGAAGCCTTCAATGCACTACTCAAGACGCTCGAGGAGCCGCCAGCTCACGCCGTATTCATCCTGGCGACCACCGAGGCGCACAAATTGCCGGAGACCATCGTCAGCCGGACACAGCATTACACCTTCAAGCCCGTCGAACAATCCAAAGTCATCGACCATTTGCGCCACATCGCGACCGAGGAGGGCGTACTGATTGATGACGCGGCGCTAGCCATCTTAGCGGCACACGGAGAAGGCTCATTCCGCGATAGTATCAGTGTGCTGGATCAGGCCCAGAGTCTTAGTAGCGTCAATTCCAAAGACGGCAAGGCTATCAACATCGGAGCCGACGACGTCCGACAACTCCTAGGAATCGCGCCGGACGAAGCCATCGACGAGCTGATCACATCGCTGGCGCGCGCCGGCAAATCTGGTGAGCTTCTAGCCCAAATCAGCACCTTGTACGCTCAGGGACTACAAGCAGCCAGTGTCGCCAGCCAACTGGCCGACAAACTGCGAACTTCGCTGGCTCACAGCAAGCCATTACTGCCGATTGTCCAGTCGTTGACGCTTATGAAACAACTCATAGAGGTACCGGCGGCGCACAATCCAGAACGTCTGCTAGAAATCATCTTACTTGAATCGGCCGATTTGTCCCTGTCGCAACCCTCGACGTTAGCTGTTACTACGCCCGTTACACCGAGCGCCACGCCTGAACCCACCGCAATTCCCAAACCCACCACCGCCCCGAAAGCAGCCGTCACCCATCAACAACCAGACGTAACTCATCCACCAATACAAGTAGCCGAGCCGACTCCGGTGGCAGTCGCGCCAAAAACCACGCCGAGCTCGTCGAGTCCCGATCCGACAGTCACACCAATGTCTACTGCCAAAAACAAACTAACCAAAACCAACTCAACCCCGCTTGATGCCGACGCCTGGCCTCAGATTCTAAACAGCATCAAAAAGCAATACAACACGCTGTACGGCGTGCTACGCATGGCCAACCCCGTGTTCAACGAAGATGGCGTCGAACTGCAATTCAAGTTCTCCTTTCACCAAAAACGACTCAATGAAGTCAAAAACAAGCAGATTATCGCCAACTTCATCAAGGAAGTTACAGGCAGCGATGCTGTCGTGACCTGCACCTACCGCAAGGACACGGCTCCCGGCGTCGCGGCCGTCTCCGCTCAACCGCCCACAGATTCCATGGAAACGATTAGCAATATATTCGGCGGCGGGGAAGTGTTAGACTCATAGGTAGTACTAGAAATATTATGAAGAATAACAAGCCCACCACACCACCCACTTCAGCCAGGTCATCCGGTCCAAATCAGAGCGAGCAACCACAGAATACTGATGCCGAAGCATCGCTACTTGGCGCCATCCTGATCGACGCCGACGCTATCGTCAAGATTGCCGACGCCATAACACCGGACGATTTTTTTGACGCTCGCAATCAGCACATCTATGACGCCGTGGTACAGCTCTACGAGAAACGCCAGGCTATCGATGTCTTGACCCTGTCCGATCAATTAAAAAACATGGGCTACCTCGACATGGTCGGCGGCGCAACTTATCTAACAGAGCTGACCAACTTCGTGCCTACTGCAGCCCACGTCGAACAATACGCTGAAATAGTCGCCCAGAAATCAATGCGTCGTAGGCTTATCCACACCTCGCACGAAATCAGCGGTCTCGGATACGACGAGTCGCGCAGTCTCAAAGAGCTCATCGAAGAGGCCGAAACTCGTCTATTCCAAGTCAGTCAACAACATGTCAAGCAAACTGTCGTCTCGATCGAGGATATTTTGGCCGAGAGTTTCGAACGCCTCGACGAACTCCACAAGGACAAAAAGTCGATTCGCGGCGTACCGACAGGCTTCAAAGATATGGACGCCTTGCTGGCCGGGCTGCAGAAATCCGACTTGTTCATCCTGGCAGCTCGGCCTAGTATGGGGAAGTCCGCCTTTGTCCTCAACCTGGCGCATAACGTGGCGCTAGATTCGAAGCAGGCCGTATTACTCTTTAGCCTAGAAATGAGCAAGGAACAACTGGTCGATCGATTACTGTCGATGGAATCAGGAGTCGATGCTTGGGCACTACGTACCGGCAACCTCAACGACACGGATTTTGAGAAGATCGGCGAAGCCATGGGCACATTGTCCGAAGCACCGATTTATCTAGATGACACTCCTGGAATCACCGTATCCGACATGCGCACCAAAGCCCGCCGCGAAAATCACGTCCACCCGCTTGGGCTAGTCATCGTCGACTACCTGCAGCTGATGAGCGGAGGTTCGCGCTTTGGCGGCGACGGCAACCGAGTCCAGGAAATTTCCGAGATATCTCGTGGCCTTAAGGGCATCGCCCGTGAACTGAACGTACCCGTCATAGCACTGAGCCAGCTCAGTCGTTCCGTAGAAAGTCGTACTCCGCAGATCCCGCAACTCTCCGACCTCCGTGAATCCGGCTCCATCGAGCAAGACGCCGACATTGTAGCTTTCATATACCGCGAAGATTATTACAACCCCGATACCGATCGCAAGAACATCACCGATATTCTCATCAAAAAGCATCGTAATGGTCCCCTTGGAAACATCGAGCTTTACTTCGACAAAGACAAACAGCGCTTCCGCTCCCTCGATACCCGTCACGGCGGCTCCGGCGATCCGTTTGAATAGCCCATTCGCTGACCCGCGCCGATATTCTACCCCTCGAGTTCTACGTCAAAAATTGCTATACTGCTTGTAGTAAGGACAACTTCCAAGCTACCATTACGCGAATCCAAATGAAAAAATTTAAACTCATTATTAATGATCACATATGGCAGATTCTGCTTGCCACCGCTGGCGTCGCATTGCTGTGTCTACTGCTGTGGTTTCGGCTTGGTTCGCTGACCCATGGCAATGCCGCAGCCGTCGAGGTTGCTAGTCGCGCTTCGGCCGACAGCTGGCAAGTAATACTCGATAATCCACTAAACGCTCCGTACACCATGGTCCTACGTCTGGTCACGATGACCGGGCACGACGGCATCACTTCGCTAAGACTCATCAGTACACTGTTCGGCGCACTGGCCGCAGTTATGTTCTACTTCGTTGCCCTGCAGTGGCACCGCAAACGCGTTGCATTGCTAGCCTCATGGCTATTCATCAGCTCCAGCTGGTTTCTACACGTTGCCCGCTTGGGCAGCCCAGACATACTCTGGCTGGTCAGCATCCTGGCCATCGTCGTTTTACTGACACCCAATAGACGGGCCCGCAAGTCATCTCTGGCGTTGCCGTCGACTCTCATCGCACTGAGCTGCGTGCTCTACGTACCCGGCATGGTCTGGCTAGTACTAACAGGGGTCGTTTTGCAACGCAAAAACATTCGAGAAGCTTGGGCGGCCACAGAAGTGACCTGGCAGAGGATCCTAAGTATAGTCGCAAGCACAGTCGTCTTAGCTCCACTAGTTTATTCGCTAGCACGTTCGCTCGAATTGATTCCTCATTGGCTGGGGTTGCCTTCGGGAAGTGGGCTACACGCTCTAGTGCCGACGACTATTCTTCAAAATCTCATCGGCGTGCCAAATAGTCTACTATTCCATAGCTCATTTGATAGCGTGCACTGGCTTGGCAATCTTCCGCTGCTCGGCTCGTTCGAGATTATCATGTTTGTACTCGGGCTATACTTCTATGCGACACACCTCCGAGCGGCCCGCACGCGACTGATTGTCTTGCTAGCAGGAATTGCCTGGTTGCTGGTCGGCGTTATAGGCCTCAACGCAATTTCGCTCGTCGTACCAGTGGTCTATCTGCTTCTAGCGGCCGGTATCGCCTACATCCTCCATCTCTGGCTGATTGTATTCCCGCATAACCCTATCGCCCGGACAGTTGGCATTACATCCATACTACTGGCCGTAATGCTGACGAGTATCTACCAGACGCGAGGTTACTTTGTAGCCTGGCGTTACAACTCCGATACCTCCCAAGTATTCCACACCAAACTGTAAGTGCACGCGCACTAAATTCGCCGCCTCGGGGTGAGTTTGATACAATATACGTATCAGAGAATCAAACAAGGGAGTTTACCATGACGAAATTTGACCAAGCCAAAATGCTATTGCAAGTTCGCAAAATCCAAAAGGAACTAGCCAACCAGATAATCACTGTCGAAGCCGGCGACGGAGCCGTAAAGGTAGAGATTACCGGCGAACAGAAGATTAAGAAGATTCACATCGATCCTGAGTTCATAGATCTCGAAGATATCGGTCAGCTGGAACGCTGGGTAGAGGACGCCGTCAAAACAGCGATTCAGGAAAGCCAAAAGGAAGCCGCCACCAAGATGCAGCCGATGATGGGCGCACTTGGCAATCTAGGGCTATAGAGACGGGTCGACAAGCAACATGCAAGTCCTGCCACCCGCATTGACGGAGCTTATAGAGGCACTGGCCGTGCTGCCAGGCGTCGGTCCACGCACTGCAGAACGCTATGCTTACTTCCTATTGAAACACGAGTCACACACCAGTGCTCGACTAGCCGATACGCTGACGCATTTGCACGACAACATCACTTATTGCCCGAAGACTTTTGCTCTCATCGCCGCCGACAAAGAACTGTCCGACCTCTACACCGACCCACGCCGCGACAAGCAAGTTGTGGCTGTGGTAGCCGAACCGTTCGATGTCGTAGCCCTGGAGAAAATCGGCCAGTTTCATGGCACCTACCACGTCCTCGGCGGCCTAGTCTCACCGATCGACGGTGTTGGTCCAGATCAGCTCCATATCCGCGAGCTGGTCAGCCGGATTGACAGTGATAAAGTTACCGAAATCATCCTGGCTACCAACGCCAGTGTCGAAGGAGAATCAACCGCGCTATTTATCCAGCAACAGATAGGCGACCGGCCCGTCAAAATCACCCGACTAGCTCGCGGCCTACCTATCGGCGTCGACCTGGAATACGCCGATCAGATCACCCTCGGACGAGCGTTATCGGGGCGCCAGACGTTATAATTATCGAGACGTGCGGGTGTACCGTATAATGGTTCTATGAGCTTTACAACAACACCGAAAACTGCCGAATCCTACACAGAGGCCGATCAGATCAAGCAGCTGCTCGGCGACGCCCAACATATCGTCATACTGCAGGCCGATAATCCAGACGGCGACAGTCTCGGCAGTGCCCTAGCACTAGAACAAATTCTAGGTGACCTAGGCCGTGAACCATACATGTACTGCGGGGTCGACATGCCCGGCTACCTGCGCTACTTACCAGGCTGGGACCGTGTTCAGAAAGAACTGCCGAAGAAATTCGACGCAAGCATTATCGTCGACGCTAGCACCTACACCCTGTTCGAAAAGCTCACGGAATCCCCGATGTTCAGTGCCGTGAAGTCCAAACCATGCGTTGTACTAGATCATCACACCAATGTCGAGCGACCGATAGATTTTGCCGAGGTCACACTATGCGACAACCAGGTTGCCTCGACCGGAGAGTTGATTTACCGACTAGCCACCGACTTCGGCTGGCCGCTCAGCGTAATCACCTGCGAAGCATTGATGGCCTCAATCCTCGGTGACACTCAGGGTCTCATGAATGAATTGACTCGCCCATCGACGTACCGCGTCATGGCCGAACTCATCGAGCACGGTGCCGATCGCCCCGGGCTAGAAGACAAACGACGTGAATACGGCAAAATGCCAGCGACGATATATGGATACAAGGGAACACTGCTCGGCCGAACGGAGTTCGTGGCAGACGGACGAATCGCCCATATTACAATCCCACAGTCAGAGATAAACACTTACAGCCCGCTCTACAATCCTGGTCCACTCGTGCAGTTTGATATGCTCCAAGTCATTGGAGTACGCTTGGCAATCGTCTTCAAATCATATGATGATGGCAAAATCACAGCAGCGCTTCGTGCCGGCAATGGCTACCCAATAGCCGGGGAGCTGGCAGATCATTTCGGCGGCGGCGGTCACCCGTATGCCAGCGGTTTCAAGATCGTGAACGGCCGACCGTTCAACGAAGTCAAAAGCGAGTGTCTGGCGCACGCTACCGAGCTGCTCGATGCAGCCCAATCTGACCAACTATCTAAACCCGTATAAGGAACCTCCACTATGAAACTCTACAATACACTCACTAGACAAATCGATCCGATCGAGCCGCTAAACCCGCCAACAGTCACTGTCTACACTTGTGGCCCGACTGTCTACGATTACTCTCACATCGGCCACTGGTTCAATTACGTCCGGATGGACACACTGATCCGAACGCTCAAACTAGCCGGATTCGAGCCTAAATGGGTCATGAATATAACCGACGTCGGCCACTTGGTCAGCGACGCCGATGACGGCGAGGACAAGCTCGAAAAGGGCGCCCGGCGCGAGGGCAAAACGGCGTGGGAAGTTGCCGAATTCTACACGCGGGATTTCATGGAATGCATGGGTCTGCTCAACATCCTGACGCCCGATCATATCACCAAAGCAACTGATCATATCGAGGAACAGATTGCGCTCATCAAAAAGCTGGAATCGAAGGGTTATACTTACATAATCAACGACGGAGTCTACTACGACACTAGCAGATTCGAGGGCTATGCCGCCTTCGCCAGACTAGATTTAGAGGGTCAGCAGGCCGGAGCCCGAGTGGAACGCAACACCGAGAAACGCAACCCGTCCGATTTCGCACTTTGGAAGTTCAGCCCCACATCAGATGACGGGCATACCCGCGACATGGAATGGGACAGCCCATGGACGCCGGACGACAAACCGCACAAAGGCTTCCCGGGCTGGCACATCGAATGCTCGGCTATGAGTATGCAGTACCTCGGCGACACGCTCGATATTCACACCGGCGGCATCGATCATATCCCAGTGCATCACACCAACGAGATCGCCCAATCCGAAGCCGCCACCGGCAAACGCTTCGCCAACCACTGGATGCACAGTAATCACGTCATGATAGACGGCGAGAAGATCAGCAAGAGCCTTGGCAACGGTATTCGTTTGCAGAACCTTATAGACAAGGGCATTTCGCCCGATGCCATCCGTCTGCACGTCCTCGAGTCACACTATCGTAGCCAAAGCCAGTTCAGCCTGACAAGTCTGGAAGCCGCCCAAAACCGTCTGAAAGGTTACCGGGCTCTCGCTGATCTACGCTGGCAAAAAGTCGAAGGCGAAGTAACCGACGAATACATAGAACTCCTGTCCGAGACGCTTCCTAAACTGATTAGCGATGCTCTGCAAAACGACCTGAATACCCCACAAGTACTGGCAATATTGAGCGAACATGAAGCAGCTCTTGCAGATGGCTATGTTAGCTCCTACCGACAAGGATTTGAGAATTTTCTGAATACTTTTGTCCGCGATACTCTAGGAATCGACCTGCTGGCAAGCCAAGATATCACAGACAAACAAAAGAAGCTCATCGCCGAGCGTCAAGCCGCCCGCAACGCCAAAGAATGGGCAAAATCAGACGAACTCCGCGATCAGCTTAGCGGGCAAGGGATAGGCCTGCGCGACACGCCACGCGGAGTTTTTTGGTTCCGGACAGCCTGAAAACCGGATAGCAAGCGTTCTAAAAACGTATTATTTGGCTTTGACATCGGCGACAGTCTGCTCGATGACTGGCGTTTCGGTTTCCGAGATATAGTCGTGATTGATAAGATATTCGAGGAACAAAATTCGAATACAGCCGGCCACGGGAATTGCAAACAATCCGCCGAATAGGCCACCGTAGCTGATCCCAATCACAACCGATATAAACACCAGCAGTGGTGACATGTTAGTTGAATTTGCCTGAATCCGTGGTTGGACAACGTAATTTTCTATCTGTTGATACAAGATATAGTAGCCAAGAATGATGATTGCCGAAACCGGTGACGTCGTCAACGCTACCAGAGTAACTATGATAGCGCCAATAGTGTGCCCGACCATCGGGATCAACCCACAGATAAACACGATGACCATCAAGGCGATTGGGTAGCTAATATGCAGTGCAAACATTGCCGGCACGATCAATACGGCCGCTAGGGCAGCCAATGTGACCTGGCCGTTGACGAATCCCTGTACAACTCGGTACATCTCACCGGCTACTCGATCGGCATTTTTGCGCTTCGGTGCCGGCAAAAGTTCGCGAACGAATGCCATGACGCGCGGACCCTCGATCAACATCATGAATGTCAGCACCAGTATCGTCAACGTCGCGAAAAGACTGCTACCGATTTTGCCGACTGTCGATATAGCCGAACCGCCCAGACCACGTAGCTTGTCGCTAATATCACTCGACGCACTGGTCAGCTGATTCTCAAGATGATAACGACGAATCAAGCTACCGATTTCACTGTTTTGATTGTGCGCATCCTGAACCAGTTGCGGTGCAGAGCTGACAAAGTTTTCAGTTTGTTTAACGAGTGGAGGTACGATACTGGCCATAAACCCAACGAACAGCAGCAGCACGACCAAAAATGAAACCGACGTCGCCACTGATCGTTTACCGCGCATGCTGCCAGGCAAGTGGCGAGCAATGCCCCGGACCGGACCGTTTAGCGCCAGGGCCAGGAAGAAGGCTGAAAAAATTAATATCAGGGCATGCGAGGCTTGACGAACGGCAGCACCGAGTATAATCGCTCCAAACACCAGTGCTAGTACCCGTAGCACGGTGCGGTTACTGACGGTGACTTCGAACTCTTCAATAGTGTCTTTTTTGAATAGTTTAAACATACTACTATTGTCTCACGGAACTAAGGCCCCGTGCAACAATATCCCCTTCACAGCCCGAGACGTCGACCAGTCCGTTTTTGCATTAACGAGATATACAATCCAACTAGTTTTGCGCCGACCGCCGCGACATCAAATTGAGGGCCGTAGTCAGTCTGCCAGCTAAGGGCCTTGGCGCGCTGTGCTGGGTCGGTCAAGAATATTCGGATTTTGCCAGCGAGATCACAAGAATCGTTGACCGCAAACAATGCATCAGGATACGGCGCCAGCACTGCAGAATACCCAGGATTATCAGCGCCCAAGACTACGGCATGCCTTGCAGCCATGGCCTCGATCAGTACGATACCAAAGCTTTCACCGCCACTGCTCGGGAAGACTGCCAGGTCTGCCGATTTGAGATAGCGCGGCTTGTCTTCTTCACTGACAAACCCAGTGAATTCAACGACATCCTGCAAATTTTGGCGCTCACTATACGCCTTCAGGTCTGCCTCGAGCGGACCGCGACCACAGATAACAACTCTGAAATCGAGCTCCGGATCAGTCGAACGTAGCCGACTAACCGCCTCTAGCAGCAGCTGGCAGCCCTTGCGCGGCATCAGACGCCCGAGATACATAATTGTCGGCTTACCGGCGTAGCGAGAGAACGGCTTGGCACGGGCAAACCGAGCTTCGTCCACAACATTTGGCACTATAGACGTCTCAATGCCATACGTAATGCGAGCAAAATCAGCCGCCGCTGAGCTGACACTGACGATTTGGTCAAAGCGCCTCAGAGATCGTCTGGTCCAGAGAGCCAATGCTTTGGTGCCATGACGCATCGATCCATTGTGCGGCGCAACATGAAATGTGCCGATGACAGCAGTCGCAACCGGTGCAGCCATAATCACACGATGAGCCATCCATGGGCTATACGGTACCTGGACATGCAATATGTCGAATTTCTCGCGCTCCAGCAGTTTGCGAATCGCCCGACGATCGGCGGGCAGTGGTATCGACATCCGGTTACCATTGAATCGCACCCTGATGTTGCGGCTCAAACTATGAACAGTGGACACGTCCGTGCGAGCAGTATTGCCGACCAGATAGTGCACATCGTGCCCCTCGGCCGACAGCCAAGCGCCGAGAGTCAAAACATATTGCTGCACACCATCAGGGCTATCGAGCGTGTCATCGAGCACAAAACCTATTTTCACCTTGTGCTCCTCATATGATTAGCTTATGCCATCTCACTAATAGTCGCGTGCCGTTTGTGAGCTGTTTCGTAGACCGCAACATACTGGTCGACGATATTGGGATAATTGAACTGTTTGACGTATTTTTTGGCCCATTTGCGCCAGAGGTCGCGCAGCGCATCATCGTGCAGCATAACATGCATTCGGCTGGCAAATTCCTTGGCATCCTTGGGATTCACCAGTGACAACGATCCTAGCTCTTGTAGTACCGCCGAATAGCCGGGATTATTGCCAGCTACCGTCACCAGTCCAGAAGCCATCGCCTCGAGTAGAACAACACCGAAGCTTTCACCGTACAGGGAAGGCGCGCAGAACAGATCGGCCGTCGTCAAAAGTTTGATCTTTTCCTCTTCGCTGACATAGCCTAGGAATTTCACGTTTGACAAGGCCATTTCGCGCGTCATGACTTCTAGCTTTTCGCGGTCCGGGCCGTCGCCAGCAATGATCAGTTCGACGTCTGGCGATTTGTCACTGAGTAGACCGTACGCCTCCAGCAAATAATTAACGCCTTTGCGACGTTCCAATCGCCCGATGTACAATATGGTGTTTTTGGTCTTCGAAACGGTCTTCGGAACATTGGGCGTCTTACCGGCATGCAAACTCTTGAAGGTAGACAGATCTATGCCATTTGGAATAATCGATATCGGCGCATCCGTCAACGTTGAGACGTATTCAGCGGCGGCATCAGACACAGCCGTCAACTCATCGAGGTTACGCAGTACGGCCTTGGTATACGGCGTAACGACACGCACAACCGTCCGACTCATCATCGTCTCCGGCAGCTTGGCGTGAAATGTAGCGATATTGACACTCCGAGAGCGGCTGAGGATCTGACGACTCAACATCGGCACCCACGGCTCGTGAAAGTGGAGGATATCGAATTGCTCTTGTTCTAGCATCTGCTCAATACCGTACATATCGGAGGTCACTGAAAACTGTGAGGTTGTGTGCAGTGGTGATTTGAAATCAGCCGCCGAGCCGACAAAAATTATATCCTTAGTACGATGCGAATCAGCAAGCTCACGCGGCTCAGGTGTCAAGATTTTGGCTTCGTGTCCACGACTAGCGAGTTCTCGCTGCATAGCACGAACTATCTCCTGGACTCCACCACCCTTAGAAATATTATACGGACAGATAAGACCGATCTTCATTACTGCAAGTATATCATAGTTACGTCCATTGCTAGAGCTAGGGGGCTTTCGATAGCACCTTACGGAGGGCATTCGGTAACATCGGCGCCGCCATAGCGGCATTGGCGATCACACTCGGGGCATGGTTCTGAAGGGTCGTCGGCGCATCGTGAAAATCACTGAAGATAATTCGCATATGCTGCTCGACAACGGTGTGGTCGAAGAAATGGTCATTGTCCGACGAGACATGCCAAACAGGCAAATCAACCTGTTTAGTGCAGTTATCGAGCACCAAGAATTGCGAACTTGTCAGCATATGAGTTCGAACATCGTTTGATTGCCATAGTTTGACTTCGATAGCCATCATTTCGTCAAATTCCTCGCGCGTCGTGGCAGTCGCGAACTTCTTTTTGGCATTGTGAGTCCGACCATAAGCCAGCCGCAGCACTGGCCGGGTCAGCAGAATATGCCGAAACAACCAGGCCGTCGGATTGCGCGACAGCACTCCGGTTGCAATACGATACATGACATGCCGAGTCGGCGAAAATGTAAAATCTTGATAATGCGCAAAGCCGACGATGCTCACTAGTAGATCGACTTTGCGTGTCAATTCCGGATAACGCTGCAGCATGCGGGTTGCAACGACGAAGCCAAAACTCATACCTGCAATCGTCACTTTTTTGCGCTTGTAGCGCCATTTGATAAATGCCGCCAGGTAGTCCGCCAAAGCGTCAATAGTCGGCTTCTGGTCAACCTTGTAGTAACTATCCATCCCGCCGAATCCCGGCAGATCCGGCATCGTCACCGTGCCATATTCACTCAACACTTCCATCAGACCCCACCAACGCTCCAGCGTCGAATGGTGCCCGTAGACGAAGAGTATCTCGCGTTTCGACGGAGTTGGATCCTTGCCGCGTCGAGTCTGAGCCGGAATTCGCAACATCCTGCCCTCTAGACCACCAATAGTAAGCGGCACAATATAATCCGCCGGGTTGCGTTGTGTTTTGTTACTCATACTTCTCTCAAACATACCGTAAAAACGTCTCCGGTACAAGCAAAACACCTGCGGTTGAACGCCGGCACGTAAGCTATTTGCCCCATAAGTTAGGGCCTTGGGTTCGGAAAAGATACAATGTACTCATAATGTTTTTTACAAGCAACAAACCTCCCGTCAGACAGAACCGATCGAACCAGGCAATTCGCTATCGTATCAGACGGCCACGTAGCATCATATTTGTCACTTTGATAATTGTCGGGCTATGCGTGTTTGCCGGCGTCAAATACATGCAAACGTCACCGGTGGCGCCACTAGACGTAGCCGTCAAGGGTGCCACTACTATACGCCCCTACGACGATACTTCGAGCACTAGCGTCGTCGTCAACAAACAACGCCCGCTGCGCAACCCCCTCTATGTTCCTTCGACGTTAGTTGCCCCGGACGTAAAACTACGACTCGATCCGACCACAGAGGAAATGAAAGTCAGTACCGTCATAGCAGTTCCTCTGCAATCAATGTTCCAGACCGCCCAAACCTCTGGGCTTAATTTAATGCTAGCCAGCGGCTACAGATCTGCAGCCGCCCAAAAACAACTTTATGACTATTACGTCTCAGTGCAGGGCAAAACCGTAGCCGATGAACAAAGCGCCCGACCTGGGTACAGTGAACACCAAACTGGCCTAGCTGTCGATATCGCTCCAGCCAGCGGCGAATGCAACGCTCAAGCCTGCTTCGCGAATTTGCCAGAAGGCAAGTGGCTGCGCGACAACTCCTATAAATTTGGCTTCATCGTCCGCTACCCGGCCGACAAGACCGCGGTCACCGGGTTTAGCTATGAGCCATGGCATCTGCGCTACATAGGCAGCGATCTAGCCACCGAATTGCACACCAAGGGCATCTCAACACTCGAAGAATTCTACGGCATTAACGGCGGCCCCGACTACAAGTAGCACACTGGGGTAGCACTAGGGGCGGGCATGAGGTATAATTCATCACGAACTCACTTACGTAATAGGGCGTCGCCAAGTGGTAAGGCACCAGTTTTTGGTACTGGCATTCGGGGGTTCGAATCCCTCCGCCCTAGCCAATTGTTTTTACAGATAAAAAAAGTTCCAGATGCTCAAGTTGATGCTCAAGTTTTGGAACTTTTTTATATTTCCGCCCCTGTTATCTGGGGTTCCATACCCTTATACCGGCCATTGAAACGTTCGTAGGCATGACTCGCTGTTCTTTGGAGCACTTTCTTCCTTGTTTCAACTGCCATGCTAATAGTCTGGTGTGTTGCTCACGATAGAGGACTTATAAGATTTAGCTCAATGAGATTATTGATAGGTATTACATAGCCCGGCAAACCGAAACGCGACACCTCCCTGACGCTCTATATAGAAATACTATTGAAATAGTCTTGCCAGTGCCTGTATCTTACCCTGGTACTCCCTGAGAGGCTCGTAGAAATGGTCGCCCATCTGCGAAGCGTACAATGCCGCCAGTGCAGCTTGTCTACGCGACACATTATCATCTAGCCGCACCACATGAGCTATTGTTAGCATCTCATTATGTAAAGCTTCTGACGACAGATGGGAATATGGTACGTCATCGTGATAGTACGTTGCGAGTTCGCGAATTAACCCAACATTTTTAACAGCCTTGGCTGCATAGCGATGATCAAGGTGCTGCTTTGGACCCGAAGGAGCACTACATACAATCTTCGTGGCTTGCGCCTTCGCGACAGCGTTCACAATCAATTTTGATAAATGGCTAACATAACCGTCGTCAAGCGGTATCTCGGGCATAGCAAGTATTTTCCCCTCGCGCAGCAAACAGTCAGGCTCCTCGAGTAGCAAGCATGTCATACCTAACTCTTTAGCAAATGCTCTATCTTCCGATGCTCTGACTTCGGACACGTCGAGCCCTTCAAAGGCCGCTTGATTGTCATACGGAATAAAATTTGACCTAGAGAATAATGTAGCTATGGTTGTCTGTCTTGGGTCTAAAACTCCTGTTATCAACGCGGGGGAGATTGCCAGACATGCGTCATCTGAATGGGGTTGTACTAGTAGGATCCTTTCACTTTGTAGCACTGCCATAGGAGTGCTCCAGTACGTCTTTCAGTTGGGATAAAGAGTCGACGGTCTCGTATTTTGACGGATCCTGCGAGGTCGATGTCAGTCGAATTAGCCTACCCCACCCTGCACGGTACGCACCATCCAAATATATTTCCTTGTCGTCAATGAATACAACGTCTGCTGGGTTAACTTTTGCTCGGTCCGTAGCAAGCACGTAAATGTCGGAGTGCGGTTTGGCTGTGCCCTCCTCGGCAGATATGATAATAGTTTGAAAATATTCGTCCAACATATAGTTCTTTAAGTCAATATCTCGTCTGGAGGGTGGCGCGTTACTCAGAATACCCATTGGTATCGATTGAGCCTTACAATACTCTAGTAGTTCCCGAGCACCCTTCATAAGTGAAATATGGCCATGTGTACGATAGGTTGTGAATTTGTGCACAAGATCCTCATCTACTTGTCCCTGTGTTTCTTTATGCAAATACCGCAACATAGCCCTGTGAAATTTATTTAGGTAGTGTACTTCGTCCTCATAGGTTCGTATTTGGTCGTAACCATTTCCGGCAGGCCCCATCCATGCCACAACTTCGCTAATCAAGCTTTCATAGTCGTCATAAGGCAGACCCAGATCGGCCATGATGTTTTGCCCCTCGGTTCGAATCTTATAAACCAAAACGTTTCCAGCATCGAAGAATATATAGGGTGTGTGGAATTTAGACTTATTTGCCATACTGTCGTATAACATAACTTACATATGCGAATACTTCAAGTAGCGCCCCTGTTTGGGACCATCAGCACACATATGGCTTATGGTTCTATTGAACGCGTGATTGTCCAAAGCTCTTATAAGCTACAGGAGTTGGGTCATCAAGTTACAATATGCGCTCTCATGGGTAGTAGATTTAACAACATAGAGCTACTACCGGTCGAAGCACTCCCAGATGACTATTCAACTCAAGCATCCACAATAGCAGAGAAAGTTCAGCAAGGTGAATATGATGTCCTGCATACTCATAATGCAAAATCACTTTCTGCTTTGATCACACACGGCGTATCTAGCCACTGTCGGATATTCTCTAGCATTCATGGACCAGCCGAAAGGAGTGCCTATCGTTACGTGCCATTAGTCGAGCATTCGGAGGTTGGCGTTATTGCCCTTGCTAATTACCAAGCAAGGCAACTGGAAAACTATTTTCCGATCCGAGGTGTAGCTCCTAATGGTGTCGACGAAGACTTTTATAAACCAGACTTGGAAACGGAGAAAGAGGATTACATACTAACGCTTGGACGAGTCGCACCCGAGAAAGGAATTGAGGAGGCAATCCTGATCGCCCGACAAGTGGGTATACACATCAGGATAGCCGGGCCTGTTTTGCCGAACGACCAGCCATACTTTGATGATCGCATACGACCACAGCTTTCCGACAAGTACGCGACGTACCTAGGATCGGTAACCGACGCCGAAAAATTACCTTTGTTACAACGAGCCAAGGCACTCATGCAGCTCACGCAAGTCCCAGAAACATCTAGCCTCAGCGTTCTTGAATCATTAGCATGTGGTACGCCGGTGATTGCCAGTGCTAAAGGTTCGCTTCCTGACATGGTCCAAAACGACATCACAGGATATGTATGCCCGGATCAATCCTCCTGCATATCTGCGTTGGGATCACTTCCCAGTTTCGATAGGCTAGCGGTACGAGCCGCAATTCTTAAGCAATACTCTTGGCAAAAAACTGCCGAGAAGCTAGAGTCTATATATTCAGGCTACCGGCGGTAATCGCTCGCCGAACTAGCATAGCCTGCTCTACGAGCTCAGACTCAGGCTCGAATAATGGATCGTCAGCTATTGACTCAAGATAGGACATTGTCCTGATAATAAAACATGGTGCGATATCCTCAGTAAGTTTGCCTGCGTTATTTGTATCTAACTCCCGTACTGCCAGACTTAATATTGCCGCCCAGCCCTGCGCATCCAATCTTTGTGTACGTATATAGCCTTCTACCCACTCAGGACGACGATCTTTTACGAGCTTCAAGTTGCGTTCACTCATTGCATTACGTATCGACAATTCGATTTGCGATGAACTTGGGAGCAACATTTGTTTCTTGATAAGATCGGTCGTACTTCTCTCTTTAATTAGATTTAAGTTTTCACAATGAGCTAAAGTCGCAAAAGCGCTATAACAAACTTCACGGAACATATCTTCCATCTTGAAAAAGCTAGGATTATGGATTTTATTACCAAGCTCAACTTCATGAATCGAATAATCACATATAAGCGCTTGTAGCGTTAAATAGATATCAACCCCGTAATTCAAGGCATAGTCTGGCCACTCTAGTGAACATAAATGTCGTATAAATTTCTGACTGATAGCAAAATCTCCTGCTATTGGCTGACGTGGGGTTTTATCGCCAAACATAGCATACAGCAATGGATACGCATAATGATTCGTCGTATTACCCTCTAGCTGATAGCGCGCATAGCTCGGAACAATAAAGTCATGACCATCTATTAACCCGGCTAGCATAGACCGTATCCATGAAGTATCAAATGACCGGATATCTCCGTCAATAAGTATCAGCTCAGATTGCTCGACAAAGGCATATTGCAACAACGAACGTATATTGCGACCCTTTCCTGGCTTAGCATTTTTTATGACGAGCTTTTTTACAATTGTTTTTTGGTCCAAAAACAATTGGCATGTTCCATCCACGCTTGCGCTGTCGGCATTTACGATTGTGATATTCTCAACATTCAATCCAAGCTCTGCAATAGCCAATGCGATATGTTGGGTCAGGTTAGCAATATTCGAGGCTTCATTGCGCGTCGGTATGCCAATTATTAGCTTCTTGTTGTACTTCATTTCAGTAACCTGCGCAACACATGTAGTGCTCCTCCTGAATCATGAGCATACACATTTTGGAAGCCAACGGTTTCATCAAACATTTTGGCAATATATGATAATCGATTTTTAGCCGCCTGTTCGCTGTCCATATTTGGCGCGTATCCAAGAAAAACATTATCATCAGTTATTATCGGTGTCGTCGTTCCTCTCACTAATCGCGAGAATCGCTCAGCCAAAAATAGCGTACTCTGCATATCGATCTGCGGCTTTTTAACTACACTGGTAGACATTTGAGTCCTATCAATGCACAGTTTTACTACTGCTTTCAATGCATATGATTTTTGAGCAACAGTAATTCCCAATTCTTGAGGCCTAAACCTTATTTTATTATCCCAGTGCGGTGTATCCGATGGCCAATCGGTCGAAATTATATCTCCCAACCACTTATCGGCCATAGTCGCAGACTGTCTGACTGTCAGGTCCTTGCTTCCGTCAACAATACGTAGATCCTTGTCACCTTTGCACCCTAGAATAACTTGGTCGTTACCGATCAACAGTGATCCGCCCTCTACACATGCCCGTATTGTTGCCGTTGTCTTTCCGCCACCTTTTTCTCCAAGTATAAGCACTCCACTATCTGGTTCGTTTGCAATTGCGGCGGCATGAATCATAGCACCACCATATACTTTTTGCCGATAACTCTCGGCTGCTAGTTCGCCGAGATAAAATACTGACCCAAGTAGTGCGGCGGGACCTTCTACCTCAATGCTATGATCGCCTTGGCGGGTAATCCCAAAATTGTCACTCGTCGTATGATGAACCGTTGCCTGCTCCTCGCCATCGGACAGCTCTGCGAATGCCGTAATTGGCGGAACCATAAAGCTATCAAGGCCAGCATTATCAGTAGTAAGTAGTACTTTTATACCTGCATATGATACGAGTCGCTCAGTCATACAAAATACCCCATTATCTAGTTAGTATATGTGCTCGTAGAAGGCAAGAAATGCCGCTCAGAGAGTATGCGCTGCGTCACGCTTGACCCTAGAGCGAACTGCTCATCGACTATATCAGTGATGCGCCTCATATCGACAGACTTGTCAGTGGAAACACAAACTTGAGCTGGGTCATACAACGACTCTCCGTTATTTGCCTGTATGATCACTTGCGCACTACAACCAAATTCGTTTGCTACGAGTTCGGCAGTTTTCTCTGCCAGATACCCGTGTACTTTACCGTTAAAGTACGCCGGATTCTTTCCATGAGGAGCCTCCATTGTATTGGGGCGCATGCTCGATATAAGATTGCGACTTTTGTTGCCGCGACCGACCATTCCTTCCTCGCCAGCTTCCAAACATGAACCAACTGAAAGCATATAGTAGCTCTCGGCATTATGGCCATCCTTGGTATTAACATGAAGTGCAACGTCTAGACCAGTAGCGTCGGCCATAGGATCGATATAAGATCGTAAATCTCGCGTAACTTGAGCAATCCTTTCCTTATATACACACGCACTAGGCGTCAAATGTGCAATCTGAGGTATACACATCGTAACGTCTAGAGCATCACCATTCCGAATAGACATAACCTTGACGTCTTGGCCCAAGAAATCAAAGCGGGGGCAAGGCAGACCTCGTTCGTCTGTGTCATAAAAGAACCCCTCCAAAGCAAGTGTAATATTTTCGGTTGCCGTTAAGGGCCAGTAACCGACCATCGCTGCAGTATCATTAGAGAACGGTTGTTTTACTTCAGGAAGATCATCCAACGAACGAGGGTTGTACCAATACGGATTATGCGAGTAGTCGGTCGTGCGACTGATTACGGATATTTGCGGTCCGTCAATCTGCGCAAGATGAGGTAACACCCTGCCTAAATACTTCTCAATCGCTCGTGTTTGAATACTCACCGTATCGATATCTTCTCCTGCGAATCGCCGACTCATTCTACCCCCAAGAAACAAAGTAACCGGTTCAACGACACGTGATCTACCAAAATCTTGATCGACAAGTCCGCCCTGAATATATACTTTATCCAGATTATGGTGGAGAACGGCGCCGAAGCTCTGGAGACAATAATCCGCATAATCAAGCGACATCTGTTCGGCCAAACCGTCGGTAATAGTATCAGGATGACCCATGCCTTTACGTTCTACCAGCTCAAACGCATTAAACGCCGGGTCTACATTCGGTGACGTATTGCATGAAATATTAATGCTCATTTTCATTGTCCCTTATTTACTTGATTGCTTGATCCGTATTCATACTCCCTTTTGGCCGCCAACGCAACTAGCGAAGCATTGCTATGGTCTAAAGACGCAGGTGATATATAACAACCATAGTCGGCGTCATTGTCACTGACCTTGTGAAGATGTATTTTTAAATGATCGTCATGGTATAGCGATGACTGCACCGTTCCAGTTTGAGAAGTAGTCGTTATTCGTGATGTATACCGCGGTAAGCCTACGATAGGATCGAACTCAAGTACTAATCTGCTTCGATCATTGAAATCAACTGAGATATAGCGAGTTGTAAAATTGTCACGATCATTCGTTCCATTCGGCTCAATAAATTTGCTGCCCAAAGATTGAACTAGATAGATCGAAGCGCCAGTCGATAAATCATTCATTTCAATATACACCCCTTCATCGTGCAGGGCATCAGAAAACTGGACTTGAACATTTTTTTCCAATTCTAGTGCTTTCATATCAAACTTCAAATACTGCAGGCAGGCAATCATATGTGGCAATTCTATGCCATATGGACCAAGTTCTTCGTCATAAAATCGGCCCTGTGCGATGTCATTTAACCGGTTTTTTGAAAAATTGATTTCTAACTTTGCTATACTCTTACCTTGCGATAGGGCAGATTCAATCACGTCATACAATTTTCGAAGACCCACCGATGCGAAATAGTTTTCGCTGACAACTACGTGTATATTCGAAAAATCATACGACAGTTTCAAAAAACGCAGTCTTTCATCATTCGTCGAATAAAATGGCTTTTCTACAAGTACCGTATACTGAACTGCCGATGATGTAATTGCTGCCGCACAGACCTCATCTAGCACGCCAATATGCGTGCCGTTCGGCGTCACAATATCAATAATCGAATCGGATGCATGCATCATCATAAATTGTCGTATAGATTTTACGACAGGGTACTGCACATTGCGAGGTAGGTGGTCAGCAAAGCTACTGTCATGGACGTACACGTCAAATCCAAGCGAACGCCACAAAGCCGCCTTAATATTGCCCATCGTACCATAACCAATAATTAATATACTTTTCATGGTGAATCTTCGTAAGACTATAATACACGATTGCTAGCATGTAAATTGTTAGGTAGTATACAACAATGCACTACACTGCTTTGATAGGCAACCCAGTTGCACATAGCGTCTCGCACATACTCTACGAGGAGCTTTTAAAAGGTGTTCCCGGCATAGAGTACAGGCATCTAAAAATTCACGTCGAAGCCGACGAATTTTATGTGTCGGTCGACGCTTTGGAAACCCTGAAGTTTGACGGTATTAGCGTCACATTACCCTATAAGCAAGAGATAGTAAAAACCCTTACCAAGATCGATCCGACTGCCGCTGCCTGTGGCGCCGTCAATACAGTCCGTCTAAAAAACAAAAAACGGATAGGCTACAATACGGATTGGCGAGGCATCTATTTGCCTCTAGAGCAATATCGTAAGCCAAACGCTACTGCCGTTGTATTTGGTTCCGGTGGCGCGGCTCGCGCGGCAATATACGCATACAAACAACTTGGATGCATAAACATCTACACCGGCTACAGGTTGTCTCATGAAAAACAGGCAAAAAAGATGGCACAAGATATGGGAATTACCGCCGTAGCCTATGACAACATACAGATTGCCTTACAAAAAGCAGACTTTGTATGCAACGCCACGCCTTGTGGTATGAAAGGATATCCAGATTTACCCTTTGATCCTCAACTCCTTGAAACTGTGAACTATGCAAATGTAATATTTACTGACGTGGTATTCAATCCCGTAGAAACAAAGTTAATTACAATATTCAAGCAAAATCGTGCTACCACAATTGATGGTTTATGGATGATGATATATCAAGGGATTGATGCCTTGTCAATTTGGCTCGACCGACAGATTAGTGTTAGCGATGCCACCCTGCAGAGCATACATACAAAACTAGTAAAAGAGGTCGGTCATGTTTAAGATTGGTATCAACTTTGACGAAATATCAGATGATATTGACGTTTCCCTAGCTACTATGGTTCAAGAATCGGTCAAATACGGAGAAATACGTACAGTTCATGGTAAAAATTTTGTCGATTTCACCGGCGAAGAGCTGACAACAATCAAGCAGAAAGTCATGGAAAACGGGATAGATTTTATTGCGGCAGCCTCGCCGTTGTTTAAGTGGTACAAGACACGCGATTCGGCAGAAGTTTTACATGATAATTTTGGTTTTAATCCTCGACTCAACGAAACTGAAAAAAAGGAATACGTTCGTAAAGCAATTCGTGCTGCATCGATTCTAGGGATTGGCAAAATTCGAATCTTTTCTAATCTAGATGACGGCAGTCTCAGCGTCAATGACTTCATTCATGACCCGATTCTCAGCTTCGCACTCAGCGAAGCACAGAAAGCTAACGTTGTATTGCTCATAGAAAACGAGCCGGTTTGTATTGTTCGCACCAAAAAAAATCTCCTTGCTGTATTCGATGCAATACGTCACCCTAACCTCGGGTTATGGCTCGACATAGCAAACCTGATTGAGATCGGCGAATCAGTCGATGAAAAGTTCATACGCAGCCTAGCCGATAAAATCGAATACCTTCATGTTAAGGATTTTACTATTCAGGAACAAACAAGGGTATACTGTCCATTAGGTGCAGGGTCGATAGATTATGCAGCGATCCTTGGGCTGCTAAACAAATATCTTGGCAATAAAGATACCTGCATCACAGTGGAAACACATGTGCCGACAGACAAACAAAATGCGTCCATAACGTCAATCCGTCATCTAAGACAACTCATGAAAGGAATAACCAATGACAATACGACCAGATAAACCACCTCAATTCTCCGTGTATGCCGTGGCAGATTTTCCTCATATAGATCCAGGTGATAACATTGTTGACCCAATAGTGTCGACGACCAGATCACTCATTCAAAATGGCGATGTTGTGTGTGTAGCCTCTAAAATAGTATCGCTAAGCGAAAATAGACTAGTCGATCTCACTACCGTTACTCCTTCACCGGTAGCAAAAGAACTTCATGCTCAAATACCTCGCAAGGACTTACGCACGGTTGAAGTTATTCTTGAGCAAACAGGAGAACCGGACGGCAGTAAGGTCGAGATTGTCGATAACTGGATAGGTGGCACGCTGCCGAACGGGCTAAGGGCAACCAGTGCTGGCGTTGACAAGTTTGGACATGATACAGTCATCTTATTACCAACAGACGCGGATGCTAGTGCTCGACAAATAGGCGAAGCGGTTATGGAGGCACATGGACTAGCTAAGGTTGGTGTCATTATTACTGACAGCGATGGTAGGTCCGACCGTCACGGTGCAACTCAAATAGCTATTGGAAGCTTTGGATTTGATCCCATACGTCGAATCGAGACAACTGACGAATTAGGTCGTCATGACACAAGCGAAGAAACTTTATGTGACTTTATCTCCGCATCTGCGGGGATTGTTATGGGCCAGCGAAATACGGGTCGCCCTGTCGTCATTTGCCGAGGCGTTGACTACACATTTGACTCGACCGCATCTATGGCTCGAGACGCATTTTTGCAATAGCGCCACACCCCAAATTGAGCGTAGTGGCCATTTAAACTACGCAAATATTGATTGGAACCCTCTGGTGCACTAAATCAACAACTCCATGGCGCATCACCACATAAACTTTTCTAAGCCCAAGAATGCCAACATCTGATCAGCGAGTTGCTCAGAATAAATACGCCGCATTACCTCGCAGCTATCATTTTGCGAAAGGATATTAAGCGAGCCTTCATACAATATTTGTTGGTCAATAATAGCAAGTTTTCGGTGATGCCCACCGGTTATAAGGACCTCTACGCCAAGTCCTTGCAGCATGGCAATGCATTCTCCTGCCTGCCAACCGTAATCCGGGTCTTGTTCGTCGAGGGGCTTGGTATTAACGACAATCCGCACCTTCCATTCTATGAGCTTACGGAATGTCGGCATCAAGTAGTTGACGCGCTTGGATGATATAAACGGTGACTCAATGACAACCTCGCGCTTTGCGCGCAACAAATCCTTCGTAAAGACGTCGTAGAAATTATTTTGGCTGAGCAAAGTTGAGGATAGTAGCCCATCATCGTTTTGA
>JAYTAB010000065.1:0-11813 GCA_043737735.1 Candidatus Saccharimonadota bacterium
TCAGCATCAAGGCTAGCCATCTCAAGCTTGTAGCGATCGAGGAGATTGGGAAGCTCCCTGGCTGTAATCTCTATTTCCGCTAGCATCTTCCGTATGGCATTAAGCTTAATGAGTCCTTCTCTGACTAGCTCTTTTTGATGCGACAATTTGTCGGCGCGCAATTGATCATCTGCGCCCTTCAGCAATTCCTCGGCTGTCATCCCAGGCGTTAACGTGTTTGCACCAATCGAAACATCAACACGCAGTTCCTTGAGCTCGTCGCCGATGGTAGCCAAGAATATCTCTCTTATCCTTTCGGCAATAATTTTCGCGCCCACATCGTTGGTATGACATACAACCGCAAACTCATCGCCGCCGATACGCCCCGGTCTAATAACATCCGGCAGCGTCTCGCTACCACTTCGTCTCTCGCTATCACCCCTATCTTGAGCTCTCCTATCTTGATTTTGAGTTCTAAGACCATTCCGAATTACACTTATAGCATATTGAACGGCATCAATCGCACGATCGCCCTCGGCATGACCACGAGCGTCATTAACGCCTTTTAAGTGATCGAGATCAAAAGCTAACACCGTCAGAGGATCACCGCTCGCATGTGCAGCCAAGACTGCCTCCCCCAATAGCTTATGCCACTCCTCCTTTGGTAGCATCTCCATTGATGGCATTTCTGGACAATCTAAAACATCTGTTGAATTTTCTACAATGTTCTTCATATCCAGGTTATTATACACGCTTATGGCTTTTTGTCAATGCTACTCCCCTGGATTCCATCCCGAACTGCAACAAATAATAAGCATAGGGGGCCTATACGCCCAGTGCCCCCAGCGGTATCACGTTCACGCCGTCCGGTCGCGTATAGGCGTAACCAGATCCAATCATGACGTTGAGGGAGGTAATTTTTACTTTTGATACATCTAGATTGTCGGCAAAAGATAGTAGATTCTTAGCAGCTTCTTCTACAAAGCCTTCGCCTAGCTTAACTTCAAAGGCTGCGGCTTCGCCGTTTGGCTTCTGAACTATGGCGTCTATTTCTAGCCCAGATGAGTCGCGGTAATAATAAACTTCGGCATCGAACATTTGGGCGTACACGCGCAGGTCATGAATAACTTGCGACTCAAACAAGAAACCGGCGTAATTAAGGTCGTTGAAGAGTGACGCGCCATCTAACCCTAGGGCGGCCACAGCCAAAGATACGTCTGTAAAATGTCGCTTTGGTGTTTTGCGTAGAGTAGCACTTGAACGGATGTGCGTATTCCAGGCCGGCTGGTCTTCTATAACCATAAGCCTTTCAAGTGCATCTAGATAATCTGCCACGGTTGGACGCGATAGGTCTTCATTATCTATGGACTGAATGTCTTTGATGAATGTAGTGACTTCGGTAATGGTCGATACATTGCGGGCGATAGATTGCAGTAAGTGGCGAACCTTGACGGGGTCACGCCTTACGTTCGACACGCGACTCATGTCTATTTCTGCTAGTAGCTTGATATAGCTGGCGTTCATTTTACGCGCGCCGGCCTCATCCACGCCTGCAAGCTCTGGCCAGCCACCAATAACCAGGCGTTTGAGGATTTCCTGAACTGGTATCTTACATTCTTTAGTGCCAATATTAGTATTATTGCCGAGGAGATTATTGAGACTAACGTAGCCATTACTGTAACCGAGCTCTTGCCAAGATAGTGTGCGCATAGATAATACAGCAAACCTGCCAGCACCAGAGTGAGTTAGCGATGATTCGTCCGGTGTCGATGAACCAGTCAGTATGAATTGGCCCTTACCGGTGCGGCCATCCACCTCGTGACGTACATAGTCCCAGAGCTTGGGCTGAATTTGCCATTCGTCAAGTAGGCGTGGAGTGTCGCCTTCAAGTAATGCCTTTGGGTCTATAGCCATCAAGTTGGCAACATTCGGGTCAGTATCGACGCGAAGCACGCTCCCGGCACGCTGTAGAGCTGTCTGTGTTTTACCGCAAGCCTTCGGCCCGCGGATAACTACCGCACCAGCATAGCCGAGCGCGCTATCAAGTTCATCGTCGACGATACGACGGATATACTTCCTCATACCATTACTATACCACACCACTTTACATATTTGTCCGTATTCACTTTACACTTTTAGAGCAAATCATCTTACAGAATAGGATACCGTCTAAACAAGGTGGGCTATTGGGTCGAGTCATTATATAATGGGTCGATATGGACATAGAGCAAACGATCAGAGACTACATACCACAAATCATCCACTTATCGCTAGCTACCGTACAGGACAATAAACCGTGGGTTTGCGAACTGCACTTTGCGTACGATGGCGACTTGAATTTGTATTATCGTTCACTATCGTCATGCCGCCACAGCCAGGAAATAGGGTCGAACCCGCATGTGGCTGGTAATATCGTCAAGCAGTACGCACTCGGCGAACATTCCGGTATGGGCGTCTACTTCGAGGGAACTGCCAAGCTGCTCGAGGCTGGGGACGAGCAAGACAAGGCAGTCGAAGCCATCAAAGCCCGGTTCCAGGTCGGCGATGAAATCCTCGATGACGCCAGACGACCAGACGGACATAAGTTCTACAAGATTACCGTCGACACGTTCTACGTTTTTGGTAAATTTGATGACGCAAGTTTCAAGAAATACGAACTGAAATGGAACGGAGGCACGAAATGATCGTAATAACAGGAGCGAGTGACGGCCTAGGCCTACAGCTAGCCAAAGTCTACCAAAAATCTGGCAAGCGAGTGGTCAATATATCTCGTCGCGCCAGTGAATACGCAATCGACAATATTCTGACCGACATTACCGATGAAATCTCCATCAAAGCAGCCGTGGCTGCGATCCTGGCAATCGACGAACCAATCGAAGCGCTCGTCAACTGCGCCGGTGTTATGAGCCTAGAGCCAGTGGATAGCGTGACAGCCAGCGAGCTGGACCGCGTCTTCGGCGTCAATGTCAGAGGGCCGATCCTATTGGTGTCCGGCCTGGCCAAGCGCTTGCAGCAAGATGGCTCCGACATCGTTAATGTCGCGTCGGTTGGACTGAAGGCCTACCCCGACCAGGCAGCCTACGGCAGCTCAAAATGGGCAATGCGTGGCTTCAGCCAGAACCTCCAAGTCGAGTTCAAGAATACCAACCGTGTCATCAGCTTCTGTGTCGGCGGCTTCAACTCCGACATCGCCAAGAAAGTCACCGGACAGGACATACCTGACCCACAGAACTGGATGAACCCAACCGACATCGCCGGGTTCGTGAAACAGATACTCGACTTGCCGAAAAACATGGAGGTATCGGAGATTGTTATCAATCGGAAACCAGCAAAATGAACGCGATCCTCGTACCAGGCATGCCCAACAGAGATCAGCATTATAACCCAACACAGCCAAGCAACAGCGAAAATTACTGGTTCAGCTGGCTGAAACGGCAGTTGATTGTCAAGGACATCCATGCCGTATCTATTGAGCCACCATTTCCGTTTCGACCTCGCTATGACGCCTGGAAAAAGGAGTTTGAACGCTTCGACATTACCCCCGACACGATCCTCGTCGGCCATAGTTGCGGCGGCGGATTCTTGGTTCGCTACCTCAGCGAAAACAAAGATGTGCAGGTGGGCAAGGTCGTCCTGGTCGCGCCTTGGGTGAACCCAGATAACGACCCTACGTCCGACACGGCAGACTTTTTTGAGTTCGAGATTGACCCAAACTTCCCTGCCAGAACAAAAGGTACGACCGTGTTTATATCAAGCGACGACTTTCCGAGCGTCGTGCAAACGGTAGACATACTCAAGGATAAGGTTATCGGTCTAACGTTGCGAGAGTACACGGATAAAGGTCATTTTGGCCTGAAAGATTTGGGAACGGTCGAATTTCCAGAACTGCTCGCGGAGTGCCTCAGATGAGAACAAGCGTCACCAGTTCGAGTAGGGGAATCGGCAAAACAAAGCCACGTGCCCCGGGCGCTCTGAAGGTCAAGATATGGGTTAGCGACGACTTCGACGAACCGATGATGTTCCTGTGGGATATGATAGGCAGCAAGAAGTAGCTGGACTTACAACCAGGTAAATTCTGATCTTCAGAGAGGCGTCTCCGTGCTGTGTTTGTTTGTTAGGCTGCGAGAACGTCGAGATCAACATCAAAGAGTTCGAAGAAAAACGCAGGGTTCTGAGCGACTAGAACGGTACTAGCGCATGCAACCTTTTCAGAGTAAGCCCATTCTGCGCGCATCATCCCAAAGCTGTTTCTGAAAATCAGGGTGAGCACAATTCGTTATTATATTACGCACTACATCCTCAGCGCTTCCTTCTCGTAACTTAGCAATACCATGTTCGGTAGCGAAATAGGTTGGTCGGTCGGCGGGCGGAATTGCTATGTAGTCACGAGGACCAAAATAGGGAACAATAGTACTTGTTACTACGCCATTCTTCTTATCTTCGTGAGTTGAGCGGTTTGCGACGACGCTTATCCTGGCACCACGAGCATAATCTACCTGGCCGCCCACGCCGCTATATCGATCCTCGTCCTTCTCTGGATTGTACACTCCAACGCCGGTTGCTCCCAACAAGGAAAACAGACTGGCCTGGTTTACGGACAGAACATTCATCTCCTCGATCTTGTTAACGTTATTTGTCACCGACGCCTGCAACAACCTCACCCTTGGGTTCCTGTCAATAAATGTATGTAATATACCGCTTCCAAGAGCAAGGGTTCCTGCCATCTCCATATCAGGGTAAGCTTCGCCGAGAGCTACCATTGGATCAGTCAATACTTCGCTCCAGATACCTCTGTCTTTTTTGCCTTCTCGTTTCTCGAAAAGACCCCTCTCCGCCGCACCCCCTAGGACTCTGCTAGGCATGCCCCCGACCCCGACCTGAATATTATCCCACTCCTCCTCTCTCTCGCAAAGAGACAGAATATGTTCTACGATCCGAGTTTCGGTTTCGGTGGGCTCTTTTGCAGGCGGAACTTCGAACAGCGGTTTGTTGCTGTGACGTATACCGACAATATTGGAATCATCGGGCGAAAAACTTGTACTTTCTACGTGCGGCATATTAGAATTAATAATTACATACGTCGGTTTGCCTGCCAGACGAACTTGGTGACTGTAGTCAGCATTCCCACCTAGACTACACATCCCGTCATATTCTGACGCATGGACCACCAGCACATCTGGATTTTGGGCAAGCATAAATTTACCCATACCGGAAAAGTTAGCATCTATGGGCTTAACACTCCTAGGCTTCGAATTGTAGCCAACCCGGTCATGTCCAGAGAAAAATGTACTTAATGTTTCAACCCCCTCATTGTAGGGTGCGGTAAAAATGTTGTGCATACTATAAACGGTTGCATTTTTCAGGCGACCGTCTTCTACTGCGGCATAGATAGACATGCTATGTTCTAGATTTTGACCGGTGGCTGGAGATAAAACAGCACTTCCACCATCTGCCTTCATATAGTCTGGAATACTTCCACCACGGTCACGAATTTCACTCATCTAACACTCCTTAGCTAATGATTTGCATTATTTATGATCTAATGTGGTACATAGTATTCTCATCAGGAGCGTAAATCAATAGCAAAGGACAATAACGGATAGTGATACCTGTCACATACCACTCGAGCGACCACAGCGTATCATGGTGTATATTATTGGTTATATATGCCGAGGAACCGGGGGAATATGCAGTCCACGATAAGTAAGGTTAGCGCAAAGGTGTACAAGAACGCCCTAAAGCCGCTGCTTTTCAGGCAAAAGCCGGATGCCGTTCACGCGCGTCTACTCAAGGCCAGCGGTCTCATGCAGCATATTCCGTTCGCCCTACATGCACTGCATGGTATGTGGGCCTACGGTGGTAGTTCACTGCTGGAACAAGAAGTATTGGGAATTCGATTTCGCAACCCGGTGGGGCTGTCGGCTGGATTTGATAAAAACTTCGAGCTAGTACCGGTGATCAAAGCTGTCGGTTTTGGTTTTATGGAGGGAGGCTCATTGACTCTGGAGCCATGTGCCGGAAACCCTAGGCCATGGTTTCATAGGCTACCAAAATCTAGCTCATTGGTTGTATATGCCGGCCTCGCAAACCAAGGCGTCAAGCGAATAATCGAGCGAATTCAGCACTACCCTGCTGGCGTTTTCAAGGATTTTCCGATCAACATATCTGTCGCCAAGACTAATTCGAAAGCCGCCGCCACCGACAGCCAGGCAGTAGCCGATTACGTCGGCAGCCTGGGGTACATCAAGACGTCCTGCGTCGGCGATGTCATAACTTTGAACATTTCGTGTCCAAATACCTACGGCGGCGAACCGTTTACAACGGGTCAACGGCTCGAGCGCTTGTTGGCTGCTGTCGACAAAGTCGACCTGGCGCAACCCGTATTTCTCAAAATGCCCTGTAATTTGCCCTGGTCGGAGTTCGATGAGCTATTGCAGGTCGCAGCCAAGCATCATGTCGCCGGCGTGACTATCAGCAACCTCGCCAAAGATCGTGGCCAAGCCAAGTTGATGGATCCATTGCCAGACAGCGTTCGAGGCAACCTCAGTGGCCGGCCAACCTGGGAGCTAAGCAATCGTCTGATCCGCAAAACCTACAAAAAATACGGCAAGAGATTCGTGATCATCGGTGTCGGCGGAATATTCTCAGCCGAAGACGCATACACCAAAATCAAGCTCGGCGCGACGCTGGTAGAACTGATCACTGGTATGATCTTCGAGGGCCCGCAGCTCATCGGCCAGATCAACAATGGACTCGTAAAACTGCTCGAAAAAGACGGTTTCGACTCGATCAGCCAAGCTGTCGGTATTGACGCCTAACCAGGCTCATTTGCCGTCGCGGCCAGACTTCGGGCGCTGCATCCACATAAATAGCAGTGTCAGCAAAGTGTTGAGGCTGATAATCAATATCTGTAAGCTTTCAAGTTTGTGCCAGAGCGGTAGCTGTGTGATCGATCCGGTGAGCCCGGCGGACATCAATGGCACCGCCAGCAGCGCGATCAAAGTACCCACTCCTACGGCCGGCAGAATATTGAAGGCCAATCGCGCCTTGCCCTTGATTGAATAAATCATAAACACCGTCGTCAGAACGACCGGAAGTAGCAGGAGAACCAGGTTCACGTATTGTTGACTGCTCGGCACCTCAGCGTGTCGAGCCGATGTGCTGGCGACGATCGTGGCGGCGTCGGGACCCACGAATTGCACCAAAACAGAACCGAGACACAGACTCAGGAAAACTTGGGCCGCATTGACCCGCAAAAATGTCAGCAGCAGCACGGGAGCAGCCAACACTACGATAAGGATTATAATGGGATCCATCGTTGTTTATTATACCATAAGCGGCATACCGCCCTGATCCGGGGGCAGCCCTAGAGCGCGCGCTTAGTGATTACTCTAGGCCCCGACCTTGTCCTTCTTCGGTCGACTTTTGGCGTTACGCTCAATGTATTCGATGATCTTGGTTGCCACATCGCGGCCGGTAACTTTCTCGGGGGTCATGATGCTGGCTGACGAATTGACCTCGAGCACCTTGGGCCCTGAATTGGAGCGCATCAGGTCGACGCCGCAGACAGGGAGGGCCATCGCCTTGGCGGCTTTGATCGCCATTTTTTCCTCTTCGGCGGTCAGTTTTACAGCCTTACCCGTGCCGCCTTGATGAGTATTGGACCGGAAATCATCATCTAGACTCTGCCGCTCGATACTCGCCACAACCCGTCCGCCAACAACCAGGGCACGGATGTCCGTTCCGGCAGACTCGGCGACAAATTCCTGCACCATGAAGTTCACGCCCTCGACATAGAAGGCCTGCATTACCGCGACGGCCGCTTTGCGTGTTTCAGCGAGTACTACTCCATTGCCATGCGTACCGCGAGCTACCTTGATGATTACCGGTGCACCACCGGCCAGTTCGACGACTTCGTCGAGGTTGGCCGTTTCCCGAGCAAAGACAGTTTTGGGTATATTGACATCTTGGCGGGCCATAATCTGATACGAACGCAGTTTGTCGCGCGACCGGTTGATGGCAATCGAGCTAGCGGTCGTGAAGCTTCCCTGCATCTCAAATTGGCGAACGACGGCCGTACCGTACTTGGTGTAGCTCTGGGCAATCCGCGGGATGATGGCGTCAAACTTCGCAAGCACTTCACCCTTGTAATAGATGACCGGATTGCTGCGCTCCGTCGTCATGTAACATTTGGCGTAGTTTATCACCACGACTTCATGGCCGCGGGCCTCGGCGACTTCGCGTAATCGTTTGGTTGTGTAGTTCAGTGAACCTTTGGATAGGATTGCAATTCTCATCGTGTGTTTTCTCCCTCATCATCATGTTCTTGGTTGATTCTAACGTCAACTAATAAGTTGTTCTCGCGCAGGAACCTGCGGCCGATCAACACCGAACGTTTCAAATCCGATCTGTCCGCGAGGCCAATACGAATCGGATATGCTTCGCCGCCAATCTCAATAACACTATCTATGATATACCTCTTGATACGATGGCCCGTGGCACTACGAACGTATGTTTTGACGAAGGCGCTCGTCTCTGTTGCTAACTTTGGATCGCCTAGAGGAGTAAATTTCAAGACGCGCTTGCGCACCAGTCCCCTGCGGACAATCTTGATATCCGTGCAGTGCAAGGCGCCGGAATAGGCACCAGTGTCAATCTTGGCCAGCTCATGCACAACGTGCAACTCCGGAAGAGTGACGTACTCAAACGCCCCGACGACACTGCTCGTCTGAGTCATCCCAAATCACTCCGTCGGTGGTTGATCGTTTCGTCGATCAGAGGCACCAGATCATTCAGGACGTCATAGTCGTTCTTGTCACGGCAACTGTAAAACAGATCGAGAATCGGTGATGTATTGAACTCCACGAACGCATAGTTTGTGTCGGATTGCGGAGTGCGATAATCATCGACGAACATGTCGACAGCTATCAGCCCATGGCCGAGTGAATTTGCCAGCTTCTCGGCAGTTTTCATATACGACGGATCGATGCTGTCCGAAATATTATGGATCGATGCGCCGTAGCGAATCATAGCAGTCTTGCGAAGTTCCATGACCTTGTCAGTCGGTAGTATCTGCTCGAGGTCTATCATACTAAGCTTAATTATACCGTCTTTGAGAAGTGGATAGGTATTACGGGTGAGCTCCATGGTTTGACGAGCTTCGTTTTCCTCGTCAATCAGCTGCCGCACCGTGCTTATACCGTCGCCACATACTCGCGGCGTTTGCCTCCAGATAGCAGCCGTAGCTACACCACCGATGACTACAATCCGGATCTCATCTCCGCTGATTTGTTTCTGACACAAGACAGAGTCTGAAATCTGGCGAGCCGTTTCGATAGCCTGATATAGTTCGTCGCTAGTGTGTATATTCATCGTAAGGCCGTGAGCCAGCGAAGCGTCATTGGGTTTGACGATTAGCGGTGCCTGCAATAACATTTCGGTGAGCTCGTCATCCTTGTCATCGCCTCGCTCTATTAGGATCGTCAGCGGTATGGCGACACCCAGCTGGCGAGCTAGGTCATATGCCTGATTCTTTTCCCTGCTGATGATCTGGCTTCGGTGCGACGTAAACGGATACCTGATGCGGCTATTTGACGTCAACCACGACTCGCCGGAAGGTGCCGTAAACCGTGAGTAGTGCAGATTGTCCTGTATTATAGTTTCGACAACATAGCCGAGCTTCTCAAATTCTACTTTGAGCAAGGCAATCGTCGAAAATTGTGTTGTTACATTCATGATACTGTCCTAACCTGGTTATTTGTTTGAAGCAGAGAAATATTTTATCTCCACCGAGTTGAGAGTCGGTGAACCGTTCCCGAGGCATCGATAAGGCACACGAAGCAACGACAATCTTATTGCTATTATAACATCTTGCTATTTGGTTTTCAAGCGATTTCGAGGTGGATGTTTCGGTACAAAGTCTCTATGATCGTGCGACTTTCAGGCAATAGCCCGTCGTTGCGATCAAGAACAGGTTGTCTCGTCATCACCGCCAGCAGTTTGGCGCCCGGCCTCACCAACAACCCAGTCGGAGCGTATTGTTGCACCAACCATGCAGTTTTTGGATCGTCTGGCATAAGTCTACTGTCTTTGCGTAACAACGTCAGACCTTGCTCTGTAATATCGTATACGCCGCTCGGTACGGTCCGAGCAAGCCGCGCGGTCAATGGTTCTTGAGACTGCAGGATCAGCATACTTCCCTGGCTCGTCGTCATAGCCTGCGTGAGTGACTCTGTCGGCTCGATAGTATAGTCATACCCGCCGAGTTCTAGCACGTGTAGTAGACCAAACGGAACATCTGGGCCTGGTTGATACGTCATGGTGAGTAGCGGCGTGACGCCCGTAAGTCTGGCATTGATTTCCAGCAAAAACACCCGATCACCGCGTATCAGAAAATCTATTCCAAATATGCCACGAAAACCATCGTGCGCCATGCGCGCACCGATGATATCGATGACCCGTGAAACTACATCGGACACTGCCGGAGACGCACCGACAGTGCCTATTTCGGCACCACAGTAACCGTTGACGACCGGTACAGCGAGATTGCACAGTGCAGGATCCCGAACGATCTGTTTTTGGAGAGAACTGCGCTGGACACCGTATCTTGTGACACAACATTGCACGCTCCGCTCCTGAGCGCCACCGACGTACTCCGACACAACTACTCTTCCCTTCGCCGGCAAACCGTCCATAGCCCGAGCGAACTGGGCGAAGTCATGCACTAGATAGGTTCCCTTGCCGCCGCTGAGTTGCTCGTGTTGCATGACAAATGGACTGCTGCTTTGCGCACACAACTTATCATATTGTGCCCGATCGGGTATCAGGTCTGAACGATCATAGATCTTGTAGGGCGCAAACGGCAGCTGATCACCAAGCTGATCTCGAAGCCATGCCTTGTTCTCGAACGTCGTAGAGTACTCGCCGCTCATCATCAAAAACCTGTTTTTCAGGCTTTGATCTAGGATGCGCACCGGCCGATATGTCAGAAACTGGTAGTCCGCCAGCTCATGGGATGCTATGGCTCTGAAAGCCTCTGTATCGACCATGTGCTGAGTATTTAGCTTGGACAGTTGCGCGGTGTTTAGCTGAATTATTGGTGGCGTATGCGCCAGCTCGCTGGCGCTATTATCGTACAAAGCTACGATCCGATAATTCGGCAGCCAGCGTTCCAGCCCCAGCCGAGTCCACGGCGTAACGCCGATACCAGCAACGCAAATAGTATCGTCATAAATCACATTCACGCAGTGGTGTCGTTTCTCTCGTCAAATCGCCTTTGAAAATGCGTCTTCAGACCATCCAGCACCTTCTTGCGCCCAGCGGCCGGCCAATCATCTATAAGTAGTTCGGAGGTTGGTAGGACATAGACTTCACTGTGTCGTCGACCTGCAGTTATATCGCCCATAGTGCGTAGGGCTGACGGGTTTGTCCAGCTTGCTAGTGTCAAATAGTCATCGTCTGCCTCTACGCTCTTTGCCAGACCATGGTTTTGCAAGATTGCATGTACCTGTTTCTTGAAAGCCAGTTTTGGCGAAGCTTGATCGGCCGTCTTTCGCAGATTTGTGACATGCTTGATGTAGTCCTGCGGCTTCAGCCGGTCAGGTCGATCTACCATGCTATTCAGTATTAACTCTGTGACTTCCGGAATCTGCAGCACTTTCTCGAGCATTGTAGTCGTAGTAGCCTCGATAAGTGTCCGGCCGATAGCGGGTACCGATTTTACGGCGAATGGCCGTCCGTTCTCAACATATACATCGTCTTTTCCAGCATAATAGTAGGCGAGCAGTTCAACGCCAGCAACGTCAACAGGCAGTTCGTGTAAGTCGTAATTTAGC
>JAYTAB010000066.1:0-20965 GCA_043737735.1 Candidatus Saccharimonadota bacterium
AGATACAGGCTGAAATTGATAGCTCGGGTTTGGTGGATGCGACTCATCGGCTGCTGCAGCGTGATGGCGTGCAGGTCAAGGTGGAGGGTCATATTGATAGCCTGGTGGACCATGACGGTGGTCTATTGCTGGTCGGGGATCATAAGAATCAGTGGGAGTTTGTGGCTGCCATAGAACTCGTCAATCGTATTGGGCGTACTGATATGCTCAACGTTGCCAAGTTCTACGTTGGACGGCAAATAGAGTATGCTCTTGGGGCTAAGGCTGCCTCGCACGTTATACCGGTGTATCCGAAGCTTTTGGCTAGAGATAGATGCGAGCGCTTGAATCCCGAAATTATTAACAGGATTGCGTTCCGACGATCCTTGTTGAGTCTTGATGAATCGGCGAAAGTGAACGCTGAGACGCTCGTGGCGGCGAGTGACGCGTTGGTGGCTGGCGGTGTGGTGAACATATTCCCGTGTGGTGGGATTGTTGATGCTCTGCAATCTCCGTGGCGCCGAGGGGTCGGCTCGATTATAGAAAATATTAGCGAAACTGACGCCGGTGAGGTCTTGATAGTACCGTACCGGGTCGATAATATTCGTAGAATCCGCTTGCTGGCAACCGTTATGCTTCGTGGTAAAGGTTTGGCTGGTCGCCCACAAAGTCTAAATCTGCAGTTTGGACGGCTTTGTACGGCCGCAGAGTTAGTGCAGGGCCTGGAACTGAGTCAGGAGACGGATCCAAGTCAACGACTGGACCACTCCGTCCAGATAACAGCCGAACTTCGCAAGCAATTCGTTGAGCACTTTGGTGGGACTGATGGGTAGTGTGTCCTGTATAATTTGTACAGATGAAGGCACTCAAACTCGAACATACACTGGCGGACTTGGTACGGAGTGGTCAAAAAACTTCGACCTGGCGGCTATATGACGACAAGGATTTGTCGGTCAACGACGTGGTGCGGCTGATCGACAAGGTCGATCCGGATCGACCCGAGACTTGGAAGGTGATCGGTACAGCGCATATCGAACAGGTTATCGAAAAGCGGCTGGACAACATTACAACAGATGAAATGGCGGAGCATGGCTACGGTTCTACCGATGAAATGGTTACAACATTCCAGAGTTATTATGGCAACGATGTATCTATAGCAACACCTGTAAAAATTATCCATTTCACTTATCACAACACTCAACAGGGTGACGATGCGTATACTACAACGGTAGATGTGCGAAAAGTGAAGATATACACCGACGGTGGGTCGCGTGGCAATCCGGGGCCGTCGGCCAGCGGGTTCGTTATCATCGACCCGTCGACGGACAAGGTTTTGGTCGACAAGGGCGTTTACCTGGGGGTTACGACCAACAATCAGGCCGAGTATTTGGCACTAAAATATGCTCTGGAAGAGGCCCAAAAAATGGGAGCCCGCGAAGCTGACATCTACCTGGACAGCATGCTGGTCGTCAATCAGATGAAGGGCATCTTCAAGGTAAAGAACCGCGATCTGTGGCCGATTCATGACGCCATCAAGCAGTTGATGGGGTCGTTCAAACAAGTGTCATTCACGCATGTGCCCCGCGAACTGAACAAATTAGCGGACTCTGCCGTCAACCGAGCGCTCGACGAACAGGCCCAGGGTGTAAGCGATTCGGCTGACTGAGCGGCTTACCACAGGGGTTATAGAGAGTATCGGCGATCCTTGGACCAACCCGTGGCCTTTACTTTGTGCTGACGAACTAGTGTTTGCAGGTAGCGTGATGTGCGCTTTGGCGACAGGTTGAGCTCTCTGGCCAACCGGGGGATTTGGACGCTACCGTGGGTTTTGATGCTGGTCAGTATGGCGTCCATGTTGCTCTGCATGATGGCCTGGCGCGCCAAGACGCCTTTGCGGCCGATTTCTGGCTGGTTTTTGCGGATGTAATAAGTGGCCGCAGCGCGTAATTCGCTGTCAGATAGGGCTAGTACGGCGGCGGGGACGTTTGGCGCGTCTGAGGGTGGCGTATGGCCTGAGGGTGGGTTTGACGGGGGTGGTGTTTGGTCTTGTGGCGGCGGTGTAGGGCTTGGGGGTGGGTCTGGTGATGTGGTGGGGTCTTTGGGCGGTATAGTCTCAGGCGTGGGTGTTGGTGTTGGTTTTTCGGGTGCTGGTGGGTCCGAGTCTGGCGCCTTGTGTGCCTTTGTGGGTGCTTCTTTGGGTGTCTTGGATGATTTGGGTGTTCCGGGTTCCTTGGGCACTTCTGGCACTTCTGACGGTAGCTCTGGCGCTTCTGGCGGCTCGACGGCGACGGGCGCGGGTTCTGTGTTGGACGGTGTGGGCGGTGTGGACGCCTCTGTTATTACTTCGGTCTTCGCGGGTTGCTCTGTTCCTGGTGCTGTCTCTGATGCTGTATCTGAAATGGCTGCCGCTGAAGCCACTGCTTCGGGAGTGGGCTGCGGGGTCTCCGCTGCAGGGGTTGGCTGCGGCTCCATCGCTGATATTACTTCGGTGCTCGTCGCGGTTGCGGAGGCGGCTGGCGGGTCGGCCGGCGTAGCGACTGGGCTAGGGGCAGGTTCCTGGGGTGCGGCCGGCACTGGTTGGGTTTCTGGTTCTGGTTCTGGTTCTGTTGATGTTGGAACTGCTGGGGCGGCAGGCTCCGGAGGGGTCTGCTCAGTTTGTTCTGGCATCTGTTCCAGAGTAGAAGGTGGTTCAGCTGGCTGTGCTGCGGTATCACTCATGCTTCTATATTGCAGGGTATTAGCTATCAATTGCAAGCCCAATCATCTGTTTTTGTTATATCGAGCCGTACAACTGGGGTAAATTTATCATGATTGGTATATAATACGGGGTAGCCAGATTATCGGCTAATCGCTCGCCGTAAAACGCGAGAGGAAAGTCCGGGCAGCATAGGGAAGGGCAATCGCTAACGGCGACCGGGGGCGACCCTAGGGAAAGTGCCACAGAAACTAAACCGCCATTTGTAGCTTCGGCCACAAGTGGTAAGGATGAAACGAGCAAGGTAAGAGCTTGTATCGACCAGCGGTGACGCTGGAAGACGGTAAACCCTGCCCGCTGCAAGGAGATGGACGCTTATTCAAGTTCCCGCTGAGCGTCTGTCATAAGAACCGCTCGATCTGCACGGCAACATGCAGACTAGATAGATGATTAGCCGTCCGCCGCCGATGGCGCCAGGGCAACCTGGCACCAAAACGGACGGATGACAAAACCCGGCTTATAGATAATCTGGCTACCTAAGAATGCTCACCTTACGAGGTGGGCTTTTTGTTTGGGTATCCCGACGCATACCGTAAATGCACTCTTGACTAGACCTGGTCTAGTCTGGTATACTTTGAGACATGATAACATACAATATCTACAATGCTAAAACCAATTTTTCGAAGCTGCTCGAGCTGGTAGAGCAGGGAGAGGAGGTCGTCATTGCTCGATCTGGCAAGCCTATAGTTGACCTGACCCGGCATCAGCCGAAGAAAAACAAGATCAAATTCGGCACAATGGCGGGCAAGCTCCACTACAAAGATGAGGATTTTGTGGGTATAGACCCCGAGATTCAGGAAATGTTTTACGGTAAAGACTGGGATAAAGAATGAGGATTTTGCTCGATACCAATGCTTTGCTTTGGCAGCTAGGTCTAAGTGACTCCGGCGAACTCGGGGTGCAGGCGAAACAGACGATGCTTGACGCAGAGGTGGTATACGTATCATCGATAACCCTGGTCGAAATGCATATTAAGACGATGCTCGGTAGACTTGATGCACCGGTAGATTTGGAGAAAGGCGTGGAGAATGCGGGCAACAAAATCCTGGACTTTTCGGGATCAGCAGCCGATTCTATAAGGAATTTTCCGAATCTTGTGCGGCACGATCCATTTGATAGAATGCTTTTGGCTCAAGCAGCTAGCGAGGGTTTGACGTTTATGACGGGCGATAAGATACTGTTGGATCTGGGGCTTGCGTACGTTATTGATGCTCGAAAATAGGCAGAAAATAACCTCCCGATGAACACAAAATAAAATCCCTCCGGACTACGTGTGAGTTTCGGAGGGATTTTGTGTTCAGCCAGAATTTAACAGATGTAAAAATACTACTTTGTAGCAGCTTTGACAACAGTTTCGAAGGCTTTTGGCTCGTTTACAGCGAGCTCGGACAGGACTTTTCGATCCAATGTGATGTTGGCTGCAGCTAGGCTAGCGATCAATCGGGAGTAGGTCGTGCCGTTCAGGCGGGCAGCAGCGTTGATGCGTGCGTTCCATAGTGCACGGAACATGCGCTTCTTGTTACGGCGATCGCGGTAGGCGAATTGCAGCGACTTGGTGATGGCCTGGCGACCGCGCTTGATACTGACACGGTTGGGGTGGCTGAAACCTTTGGTTGCTGCACGGATTTTCTGGTGTTTGGCGTGACTGGTGACGCCTCGTTTGACTCTCATGGTGTTAGGCTCCTAATTTCTTCTTAAGAATTCTAGTGTTTGCGCCAAGAAGGGTGTGCAAACCGGCCAAGCTACGCTTGCGGCTGCCGCTCTTCTTGGACATAAAGTGGTTCCGGTTGGGACTACCGACGCGGACTTTGCCGTTCTTGGTGATCTTGACGCGGTCTTTGGTGCCGCTGTGGGTCTTGAGTTTGGGCACGATTGGCTCCTCATCTTACGTTAATGGTTGTTATTCGATAGTTATTCGGTCGGGCTTGGCTGATTTGTCGGCTGTGACCTTGGTCGCAGAGGATTCTTTCAACACTTTAACCCTGGTTGGGCTGGCCCGGACGACAAAGCTGAGTTGCTTGCCGGCCAGCTGTGGTGCCTGATCGACGACGACACTGTCACCGAAGTCATTGATGACTTTTTCGGCGATTTTGAAGCCGAGATCTTTGTGAGCTAACTCGCGGCCACGGAAGAAGGCGGTGATCTTCACCTTGTGTCCGGCGTCGAGGAACCCATTTACTTTTTTCATCTTAACACCGAGGTCGTGATCGCTGATCTTGAGCCCAAAGCGCATCTGTTTCATCTCTAGGGACTTGGTGGTACGCTTGTTTTTCTGCGCCTGCTTCGTCCGCTGGTAGTTGAACTTGCCCCAATCGACAATTTTGGCGACTGGAGGATCTGCGTCGGGGGAAATCTCAACAAGGTCAAGCCCCTGATCCTCCGCTAATCGTAGTGCTTCACTACGGGATATGATGCCAAGCTGGGAGCCATCTTGGTCAATTACCCGAAGTTGTGAGGCTCGAATGTTGGAATTCAGGCGGGTGGTCTTGCTAATAACGGCGAGTCTCCTGTCTCTATCGACTTATGGTGTTAATAACGGAGTTTATTTTACCAGATGCGGAGACAGGGGTCAACTTGAAATTGTTGACAGGCCCCTGAGTTACAAATCAGTTACAAAGATGTTTGATGGTTTCGACTGCGGTACTGTAGTGCTTCGGTGATGTGGGTCGGTTCTATGTCGTCGCTGCCGGCAAGATCGGCGATGGTGCGAGCGACTTTGACGCTGCGCATGTAGGCCCGGGCTGAGAGGTCGAGACTGTGTCCAGCGGTGTCGAGTAGGGCTTTGGCGTCTGGGCGGACGTGGGCCAGCTGAGTGATGTCGTGGTTGGTCATGCTGGCGTTGAGAGTCGGGCTACCGTAGCGTTTGGCTTGGAGCTTGTGGGCTGCGCAGACGCGCTGTCTGACGGCCTTATCCTCGGCTTGACCCTGCAACCCCAGCGATCCTGCGCTAGTCAGCAAACTGCCGTGATCGACTTCGTGGACGTCGCTGTACAGATCGATGCGGTCGAGGATCGGTCCGGATAGCTTGGCGCGGTAACGCTGGATGGCTGCCGGAGAGCATTCGCAAATCCTAGCTGGGCCGTCACCGGATGGTACGACGCCGTAATAGCCGCATGGACAGGGGTTGGCGGTGGCGATCAGGATGAAATTGGCGGGGAATTCGAGGCGGTCGTTGGCTCGGGCGATGGTGATCAGGCGATCCTCGAGCGGCTGCCGCAGAGCTTCGATGGTTTGCCGATTGAACTCCGGTAATTCGTCGAAAAACAGCACCCCGCGGTGGGCCAGGCTGATCTCGCCGGGCCGGAGTACATTACCACCACCGACGACAGCGATGTGGCTGGCGCTGTGATGTGGCGCCCGGAATGGCCGCTGCACGATGATGCGGTCGTAATCTTTGCCGGACAGGCTGTGCAGATGGGTGACCTCGAGCATTTCCTCGGGGGTGAGCGCTGGCAGGATAGAGGGCAGGGCGCGCGCCAGCATGCTTTTGCCGGTGCCGGGCGGGCCGCTGAGGAGCAGGTTGTGGCCACCGGCGGCGGCTATTTCGAGGGCTCGTTTGGCTTGATGTTGGCCGATGACATCGCTGAGGGCTGTTGTGTTGCGGGGACGCGGTTGGCGGTGGGCGGCCTCGTTGTGTTGGTGTGGTTCATGAGGGATGGTCTCTGTTCCTGTTGCTGCGGTTGTCTCTGTTGGGGTGGTCTCCGCTGTCACTACAGTTGGAGCGGCGCCGTCACCGGTGGCAATGCGGGGCGGTTCGACACCTGCCGACAGATAAGCGTAGAACTCTGTCAGGTTCGAGATGGGTACAAGGGTGACTCCCGGGATGAGTCTGGCCTGCGGCAAATTGGCGGCTGGAATGTAGAAGGTCATTAGCCCGTGCCTTCGGCCAGCTAGGATTTTGCCGATAATGCCGCGGACTGGCCGGACGGCACCATCGAGCCCCAGTTCTCCCATGACGGCTTCTTGTTTGGTGAGCTGGTGGTCTGCTTGTTTGGATGCAGTGCGGAACTTGGATTCGCTCGGTCCATCTTTGGTTCCCGTCGTGGCCGTCACGGTTGCTGGGGAGGCGATGCTACGCTTGGCTGGTCGTTTGCTGGCGCTGGCGGCCTGAATGATCGCCGCTGCAATGGCCAGATCAAAACTACTGCTGGCCTTCGGTATGTCGGCTGGTGCTAGGTTGATGGTGATGCGTTTGCGTGGCATGTCGATGCCGGAGCTGGCAAAGGCGCCGCGGACTCGTTCGCGGGCTTCATCGACGGCCTTGCTGACGAAACCGACGATCACGATATTTGGCAGATTGTTGGACAGGTGGCATTCGATGTCTACGACGAGGCCAGTCGTGCCGTAATCGATCAGGCTTTGGATGCTACTACTCATGTGACCTCGCTCATAAAATTTCATTGTAAACAGGCGGTTCGGTGGTAGCAAGCATGAGGGTTATAAACTCGCGAACGGGCCGGGCAAAGAAAAACCCGCCAGGTGAGGGGCGGGTTATTCGTTTTGATTTATTTTGCAGTTTCGATTTTGCAAATTTGGTTTTAAGGGTTTTAAGGTGATTTCATTTCTTTTGATTGTCTTTTGGTGTGACAACGACTTGCGAGAAACCGTTGTCACTATGTTTTTGTCTTTTTTGTTTCTGAGCACTTTTTTTATTCAAGTGCTATGCCTATCTTATAAATTGTCATTTGAAGTGTCAATAACAATATCAGCAATCGGTACAGATTCCTGTGTATAACTTTTTTATGTTAGCCAAAGGTCCGAATCATGTCGACTATTGGAGTTGTTTTCTGAACTATTTCTGACGCTGCTAGGGCCGGCCGATGGCACTGCTGCGGCCTCTAGCTATAGGGTGACTGGGCTATATCTAGATCGTTTTGGTATGCAAGATTATCGATGCTGGTTGTAATTATAGGGCTGTAATGTGGGATGTTCTTCCGAGATGGTCGCAGATGGTCGCGAGAAAAGCATAATTGTCTTGACAATACTTATGCTTTGTAGTAGTATTGAAATTGTAAGTTACAAAACAAAAACCACAAAAAAGTTTAATAATTGTTTAACAATTTATTGTACTTACGAAAAACGGCCTGGGTGGCAGAAGCATACAAAACTTTTGGAGCAATCCGAAATGTATTGCTTTAGAGAAAAACGTAGTTGATCTCAAAAACCTACAGGCCGATAGCGCTCGGACTACCTATACGGTGGAATGAGCGGTCAGTCACGCCTTCCGGCGGTAAGCGCTTTAATAGTCTAATATTATATCGAGCGCATTTACCGCCAAGGCACTAGAATCTTTCACACCGTCTTCAGAGGCGGTGTTTTTATATATTTTGTGAGTGCGCACTAAGTCGGGTACAGTAGAAGGAGTATATGCTAAACCATGTAAAATTAGAACGTATTCAGAAATGGCTGCTGGTGGGCGTCGTTGCCAGTCTGGCGTTTTTCGGGCTGACTAGTCCGAAATCATTGCCGCCACCGATGTTGATCGTCGGATTCGTGGTGCTCGGAACTTTGTTGTACTGTGTGCTCAGACTCTTGTTGCTCGTGACTGGTCTGCACACAAAACTTCCTGCAGCCTACCAGCGAGGGCTGTTGCTAGCGGGAACGATCTTGCCGGTCATATTGCTCGTGATGCAATCCATCGGGCAGCTGACGATGCGCGATGTCTTGACGCTGGTCGGTCTATTTTGTATTGGAGTCTTCTATGTCGGCCGAGTACGACGAGCGCAGTAAATTTAGAATATGAAGAGCTGAAGTTGTATAATAAAACCCAGATGAATCCACAAACGAGCCAAGACACTGGTTATAATCTACCGGAGCCGGGCGCAACGACGGCTACTATGCCGTTACCTGGCCAGACGGCCGACGCTTCGACGTCGGGTATTTCGGGCGGGTTTGATGCAGCCTCGGCATCGGTGTCATCGATAGCCCCGATTGCGACGCATCCCATGGGTCGGCAGGTGGGTCGGCAGGACGCATCGGTATCTGCTCAGGCACCCTCGCTAGCCCTAGCCAGTCCAGTGACAACGGATACACCTACGGGCGTGTCGGATACTTCTCTGGATATGTCGAAGTCTGACAACCTGGTGCTCAGTTCGACTATTGCATCCCTGCCTGCCGAGGCGGCCGACACGGATGTTATAGAAAAAGAGTGGGTCGTCAAAGCCAAGCAGGTGGTAAGCGAGACGCGAGGCGATCCGTACAAACAAGTGCGCGAGCTTAACAAACTCCGGGCCGACTATATGAAGAAGCGCTACAACAAAGATATAAAACTCCCGGATGCATAAATCATGGTAACGTTCTTAATTATTTTGGCGGTCGTGATTGTGGCGGGGTCGGTCGTCGGCCCACTTATGTATGCACGATATCGTAAAAAATTCCGTCAATTGAAGGATTATGAGCGCGGATTGAAAATGGTGCCGTTGTTCATACATCTGCCGCCGCCGAGTGACGACACACAATCCAATGGGCGAGACGTACGTGATTTAACAGATGAAAATGTCTCCAAGGCAACTGTTATTTACAACATTATTGCCAGTACGGTACAGAAGGGATTCAAGTCGAAGTTTTATGGACAACGACATTTTGCCTTCGAAGTTGTCGGTAGCCAGGGATTTGTATATTTCTACGCTGCGGTTCCGGTCGCGCTGGTAGATATAGTAAAACAAGCTGTAAGCAGTGCCTACCCAGCAGCACGGCTCGAGGAAACGGTTGAGCACAATATATTTAGCCCAGTTGGCAAAATCCCTGGTACGGTTGGCGGGGAATTCAACCTCAAGAATTCGTTTGCTTATCCGATCGCAACTTTTCAGGATCTGAAACGTGATGCTATGCAGTCGCTGCTGAACGCTTTGTCGACACTCGACAGAGAAGACGGGGCAGGTATACAGATCCTGATGCGTCCAGCTGATCCAGCCTGGCGCAAAGAAGCCTCGGCTGTGGCCAGCAAGAAGCGCAAGGGTAAGGACGGTAAATCTGGACTGGACGCAATCGGCCCGGTCTTCAAGCAGTTCATCATGGCATTTGTTCAGCCGCCCGACGGCGGTAAGGATGGGGAAAAGGACAAGCCCAAGGAGTTGTCGTCTATGGAGCAGGCGGTGCTAGACGCGATAGACGAGAAGACCAAACATCCTGGCTATGAAGTGCTGATCCGTGTCGTCGCATCATCTAACGTGTCGGGCAGGGCTCAAGCGATACTAAGTAATGTGGTGGCTACTTTTGCCCTGTACGACTCACCGGGCAAGAACGGCTTCAAATATACTGCAGCCAAGGATATGGAGAGCTTCGTCACGAGCTACATCCTGCGGTTCTTCCCGCAAAAGAAGAAAAGAAATATTCTGAACTCGATGGAACTTGCGACTGTGTTTCATTTCCCGGACCAGCGTAGTATTCCGACATCTCAGCTGACCCGTCAAGCCTCCAAGCAGGTGGATGCTCCGCGCAATATGCCGGATGATGGCATGCTGCTGGGATACAATCTATTCCGCGGCGCCAAGAAGCCGATTCGCCTAGCGCTCGGTGACCGCCAACGGCACATGTACGCTGTCGGACAAACGGGTACTGGTAAGTCTACTTTCCTGGAAAACTTGGCGTTGCAAGATATGGTCAATGGCGACGGTTTTGCCTTCATTGACCCACACGGAGACACGGCCGAAAAGCTGTTGTCGTTGGTTCCGAAGGAACGCACCGAGGACGTCATATATTTCTCGCCGGCAGAGATGGACTACCCGATGGGACTTAATTTGTTCGAATTTAACAATCCAGATCAGAAAGATTTCCTTATTCAGGAGACTCTGAACATGTTGCAAAAGCTGTATGACCCGACCCATCAGGGTATTATGGGGCCGCGTTACGAACACATTTTTCGTAACGCCGCCTTGGCAGTTATGGCTGACCCGGCAGGCGGAACCTTCGTCGATATACCAAAACTCTTCCGTGATCAGCAATTCTTGAAGCAGAAATTACAACATGTTAAGGACCAGACCGTCTTGGATTTTTGGCTCAAAGAGTATCCGCAGTCGCAACGCTCCAATGACGCCGGCGAAGTGACGTCATGGTTTGTCAGCAAGTTCGGTGCCTTCCTGAGTAACGAAATGATGCGCAATATTATTGGGCAAACCAAGAGCGCATTTGACCTGCGCGATGTCATGGATAACAAAAAGATATTGTTGGTCAACCTCAGCAAGGGACGCGTCGGCGACCTGAACTCCAAACTGCTCGGTATGATCTTCGTCATGAAGTTCCAGGCTGCGGCGATGAGTCGGGCCAACATCCCGGAGAGCGAACGCAAGGATTTCTGTCTGTATGTTGATGAGTTCCAGAACTTCTCGACTGATTCGTTTGCGACCATCATGTCCGAGGCTCGTAAATACCACTTGAACCTGATCGTTGCTAACCAGTTCACGACCCAGCTGACTCCGGAAATTCGCGACGCTGTCTTCGGTAACATGGGTACTATCGTGGCGTTCCGTATTGGCCAGCCGGATGTCGAAGCCATCACCAAGTATTTCCAGCCAACTTTCGACGACAATGACCTGCTGCGGATTCCGAGCTATAACGCTATCGTGCGTACCTTGACCGGTGGTGTGCCGACGAATCCGTTCAGTATGTCGACGCTGCCGCCACTGGGTAATCCAAACCCAAAACTGGCTGACGCGTTGAAGCAATTATCGGCCGCCAAATACGGGCATCCGAAGGCTGAAGTTGAGCGAGATATCTTCGCGCGAATGGCGACGCTACCGGAAGCACCGAAGCCAGCTGCCTTCGGTAACATGGGGGGTGCGAATCCTAATCTTAACCCTGGTGCAGCTCCGGCTACCAAATATCCGCCAGCACCAACTGGATGGGGTAGTGCGGGGATAACTCCGACTGGCCCGGCCGCTAGCGGGCAGAGAGGTGGTGCGCAGCAGATGTCGAACACGATGCCGGCTCAGGCTGGCTTCGGGCAGCAACCGGTTTATGCTCCTCAGATGCAGCAGGCACCTCAACCGCCTCGTCCAGCTCCGGCACCATCGTCGTTTCTGGACGATTGGCTTTCCAAACGCCAAGCGCCGGGGTCACCTGTTACTCCTACGGCGCCACCCACGTCACCTATATCATCTACGCCACCTACTTCACCGCCTACGCCTACGCCTACGCCTACATCGTCGCCTAATGTAACTGTTGCGCCTGCAAACGGTCAACCTCAGCCTACTCCGACGCCCGTAGCGCCGCGACCAGACACGGCTCCGATGATGACGGGAGACGCCCGGGTGGCAAATTATCCCGATCAGGCTTCTGTCGTCTCCGCCACTCCTGTTGCCTCTGTCACGCCTGCTACTCCTGCCGCCTCGGGCGCCATTCACATCGATGAAAATGGCGTTCTACAGACTAAATGAGGCGCCGATTACCCCATATAGTTGCGCATTGGCGGTGGTCAGGCTATACTAGAGACTATAGCAGTGGGAAGCACATCTAATAAAGCTTAAGAGGGGTTCAAGAGGGTACTATTCTAGTGGCTAAACCAGTTCAATCAAAAAGCCAACCAAAAGGCTACGAAGCAGAGCAAATTCAAGTTCTTGAGGGTTTGGAACCTGTCCGTAAGCGCCCCGGTATGTATATCGGTGGCACCGGTGTAGAGGGACTTCATCATCTTATTTGGGAAATTGTCGACAATGGCATCGACGAAGCGCTAGCCGGCTATGCGACCGAAGTTACAGTAAAGCTATTGGCTGACGGTGGAGTGACGGTTTTCGATGATGGTCGTGGTATTCCGACCGGCATTCACCCCAAGACGGGCAAAAGCACCGTCGAGACAGTCCTAACGGTGCTGCATGCGGGTGGTAAATTCGGCGAAGGCGGCTACAAAGTCTCCGGTGGACTACACGGTGTCGGTGTCAGTGTCGTCAACGCGCTATCTGAGAAACTGATCGTCAACGTTTTCCGCGAAGGCAAGCATCACCAGCAGGAGTATCGCCGTGGCGTACCTCAGGGCGATCTGAAGGTTGTCGGCAAGACGACGCTGCAGGGAACCGAGATCACCTTCTACCCCGACAACACCATCATGGAAGTTAACCCTTGGGATTACAAAATCATTCTCGATCGCTTGCGCCACGCTGCATATCTCACAAAAGGTATCAGAACTTCACTGGAAGACAAGGCAACTGGCGTCAAATACGGATTTTATTTCGAAGGCGGTATACAATCCTACGTCAAACACCTCAACATCGGCAAGGAAGTGGTCGATGATGATGTCTTCTACGTCGACAAAAATATCGAGGCGGCTCAAATCGAGATCGCCATGCAATACACCGATGCCTACACCGAACAGATCAAAGCCTTCGCCAACAACGTCTACAACCCCGATGGCGGCTCGCATATCACCGGATTCCGCTCGGCTCTGACGCGTGTTATCAATGACTACGCTCGCAAGTCTGGACTGCTCCGTGAAAAAGAAGAAAACTTGTCTGGCGAAGACACCCGCGAGGGTCTGACCGCTGTTATTCTCGTCAAATTGCCTGATCCGCAGTTCGAGGGACAAACCAAGAACAAGCTCGGTAACCCAGAGGTCCGCGGTTACGTCGAGCAAGTGCTGGCCGAAAACCTCAATTACTACCTCGAGGAACATCCGCAGATTGCTCGCAAGATTGTCGGCAAAGCGCTACTAAGTGCCCGCGCCCGCAAAGCCGCCCGTGCTGCCCGAGACAACATCCTACGCAAGGGCGTCCTCGATGGTGCTAGCATGCCTGGCAAACTGTCGGATTGCTCGTCCAAGGATCCAGCAGCGTCCGAGATTTATCTGGTAGAGGGTGACTCGGCCGGTGGTTCGGCCAAATCTGGCCGTGACAGCAAAACCCAAGCTATCTTGCCGCTACGCGGCAAGGTGCTCAACGTCGAACGAGCTCGCCTCGACAAAATGCTAGCCAACAACGAAATCCTGAGCCTTATCAAGGCTCTGGGTGTCGGTATCGAAGACTCGTTCAGTCTGAGCGGTTTGCGTTACCACCGTATTATCATCATGACCGATGCCGATGTCGACGGTTCGCACATCTCGACGCTGCTGCTTACGTTCTTCTTTCGATTTATGCAACCAGTCGTCGATGGAGGACACGTCTACTTGGCCAAGCCACCTCTGTTCGAGCTGGTCAAACCGGGTCGCAAATCCAGCGTATTTATCTATGACGAGGACGAACTGGAGAAGGTTATCGACGCTACGATCGCCAATCGTACCAAAGAAGGCCTCAAGGTCAACGTAGGCGATGAGCGCTACAAACAGGCTGGCTTCATCGAGCAGAAGAGGTACAAGGGGTTGGGTGAAATGGACGCCGATCAGCTATTTGAGACCACGATGAATCCGGAGAAACGGGTGCTAGTGCAAGTGAAGGTGGCTGATGCCGAACGGGCCGATGCGATCTTCAACAAGCTGATGGGTACAGAGGTGGAACTGCGCAAGAATTTCATCCAGGCGAACGCTAAATTTGTTAAAGACTTGGATATTTAGGGAGAATACTATGACCGACACCACTGACGCTGACATTGACGAACCGATTGAATCTAATGCTGACGAACCTATCGTATCGAACGAACCGCTTGATACGAGTGTGCCGAACGCGGCGTTTGAGGCCGGCGCGGCGCTAAACCCGGAAGTGTCTATGGAAGTGCGTCGTCGTGGTACGGTCACCGCCGATGATATCCTGGATAGTGGTCACTCTCGCTCTGTAGAACTCCGTACCGTCGAGAATGTCATGGAAGACAGCTACCTGCGGTATTCGATGAGTGTCATCATCGACCGGGCGCTGCCAGATGTCCGCGATGGCCTGAAGCCAGTTCACCGCCGTATTTTATACAGCATGAACGAGCAGGGTCTGCGGTCCAGTGCTCGCCACCGCAAGAGTGCCAAGGTTGTTGGTGAAGTTATGGGTAATTATCACCCGCATGGTGATTCCTCTATATATGATTCAATGGTTCGCATGGCACAGCCATGGAGTATGCGCTACATGCTGGTGAACGGGCAGGGTAACTTCGGTAGTATGGATGGAGATCCTCCAGCTGCCATGCGTTACACCGAGGCCAAGATGGCCCGTGTCGCCGATGAGCTGCTAGCTGATATCGACAAGGAAACTGTCGATTACCGCGACACCTACGATGGCCAAGGCCAAGAACCAACGGTTCTTCCTGCCAAACTGCCAAACTTGCTGCTGAACGGTCAGATCGGTATCGCTGTCGGTATGGCTACCAGTATCCCGCCGCACAACTTGACCGAGCTGGTCGACGCTACTGTCGCTCAGATTGATAACCCCGAGGCTACACTAGACGATTTGCTAGTGCACGTCAAAGGTCCTGATTTCCCAACCGGTGGTATCATCTATGGCAAGGATTCGATTCGTACCGCATATGCTACTGGCCGCGGCGGTGTTGTCGTGCGAGGCATTGCCGAAATAGTCGATTCTGCGAACGGTAAGGGTCGCCAACAGATCGTCATCACCGAAATCCCGTACTCGCTCAACAAGGAATCCCTGGTCATCAAGATCGCCGACCTGGTGAAGGAAAAGAAAATTGTCGGTATCTCCGATCTCCGCGACGAGAGTGCCCGCGGTAACGTGCGGATCGTCATCGACCTCAAGAAGGACGCCTATCCCAAGAAATTGCTCAATCAGCTGTATAAGCTAACACCTCTGCAGACTGCTTTTCACTTCAACATGATGGCATTGATCGATGGTATCCAGCCACGTGTACTCGGACTTCAGGACATTATTCAGGAACACATCAAACACCGTCAGGTTGTCGTCCGACGCCGTACAGAATACGAGCTGCGCAAGGCCCGCGAGCGTGCCCATATCCTGGAAGGCATGAAGATCGCCCTCGACAACATCGACGAGGTTATTCGTATCATCCGTGCTTCGCAAACCACCGAAGAGGCCCAGATCAACCTGGTCAAAGCTTTCAAGCTCAGTGACATCCAAGCTCGAGCCATCCTGGCGATGCAGTTGCGCACCTTGGCTGGCATGGAACGCCAGAAGATAGAAAACGAACTGGCCGAGCTAATGCTACTCATCGCCAAGCTGGAAGGCATATTGGCCAGCGAGACCGAGATACTCAAGATCGTCAAAGACGAAATGCTGGAGCTAAAGCGCCAATACGGTGATGAACGCCGAACTCGTGTTGTAAATAGCGAGCTTGATCGTATGAATGACGAAGATCTGATTCCAGAAGAGCAGGTTGTTGTCACGCTTACATCAGCGAACTACATCAAGAGAAGTCAAATCGCTGAATACAAGAAGCAGGGACGGGGCGGCAAGGGTCGCCGTGGTATGACCACTCGCGAAGAGGACGTCATCGAACACGTTGTAAATACTAGCACGCACGACTTCCTGTTGTTCTTTACGAACAAGGGACGTGTCTTCCGCCTGAAAACCTACGAGATCCCAGCCGTCGGCATGAACGCCAAGGGTGTGGCTATCGTCAATCTGTTGCAATTACAACCTGAGGAGACTGTCAGCTCGGTTATCAATGTCAGCAAGGGTGAAGATTGTAAAAATCTCATCATGTGTACCGTCCGTGGTGTTGTGAAGAAGACACCTTTCGACCAGTACGCCAATGTTCGCACTAGCGGACTGATAGCCATCAACCTCGATGAAGGCGACGAGCTGAAGTGGATTCGTCCGACGACCGGCGACAATGAAGTTGTCATAAGTACATCAGAAGGCCAGGCAATTCGTTTCAACGAGAAGGACGCTCGCCCGATGGGTCGTGTCAGTCGCGGTGTCCGTGGTATCCGCTTGCGAGCCGACGACCATGTCATCGGTATGGATATTGTCGAAGCTGGCTCCAGTATATTCGTCATCAGTAAGTACGGATACGGTAAGCGCACTAAAATTGCGCAGTTCACCCCACACGCTCGAGGCGGTGTCGGCATTCGCTCTGCTGTTGTAAATAAGAAGACGGGTGACCTGATAGGCGTTAAGACACTTGGTGAAACTGACAGTCAGGAAGTAATCATCATCTCCGGCCAAGGCCAAACCATTCGCCTCGGCATCAAAGACATCCCGGCACTCGGCCGCGCCACCCAGGGAGTACGCATTATGCGCATGAACGACGGCGACGAAGTTGTCAGCCTGGCGCTCGTCGAGAAAGTCGACGACGAACCTGATGATATCGCGGATGACGCCGGTGTACCAGTCGCAGTAACTACCGAATAATGCGGTATAGTTAGTGGCATGATTAACCCCACCGAAGGTTACCCAGACCGAGAGGCATATCGCCGAGATCAGATTGGCAAATTGCGTGCTGAGCTGTATCTCTACGATTCACCTCTGCCAGACGGTACTTTTATGTTTGTAAGTGGAGATGACCCCAGATGGCTATCGCAAGTTGTCGATGAGGCGGTAGTGTATTCGAGAACGGAGGAAATTGCCGCCAATCCCCGAGTGCTGCAAATACTTTCTTGGGGGTATAGTTCGGCTAGCTGAGCGTTTTCAGTAGATCCTTGTCGAAGCTGAGTAGTTTGGTGGACTTCATGTCGGCCATGGTGGCTAGTAGGCAATCGGTGAAATCTAGCTTGGGGTGCTTTGCGGCTAGGTCAAGCGCAAGCCGAGCCTCGCGGCTGTAGTCCAACGAGGAGGACTGTAGAACTATGCCAAGCCGCTCGCATACTGACTTGCGACTCAATTTGTAGAGTGGGTGGTGCTCGAGAACGAAGAAGACTTCGCAGAGTACTATGTCAGGAACGAAGAGCTCGCGCGGCGCATGGGTGGTTAGCCATACTTCGGCTTGCCTTCGTAGGGTTGGCACGTCGTCGGTGATGAGTCGTATCAAAACATTCGTGTCTACGTATTTCATATCTTCTCGGGGTGATTCTTGAAGTGAGTGGCGTATGCCTGCTGCGTTTCCTCGTGGATGTCACTATCTGTCGGTGCAGGGAAGTTGGGGTGCGAATGGTGAAATTCGTCCCACAGGGGCTGCATGACTTCGGTAAGTGATGGCTCCTGTCTGAGCACAAGCTCGCTGCCGCGCATGCGGATTTGCAACCGTCGGTTTTGCGTCAGGTTCAATCTCCTTACATACGCTGCGGGTAAGGTGATTTGATTTTTGCTGGTAATCGTAACATTTGTCGAGGTCATAGTAAGGAGTATAACACGCTCCTTACTGACTGTACATATGGTATGTTTATGCTTCAACCTCTTTGAAATGAGAAAAGTGGCGTAAGTAGACACCCAATAGTAATCTTGTATATATTTCGAGAGGGCATAAGATCGATCATATCAAAACTGTCACGAATTAACACCTGTAAAGGTATGACCTTTATGTCCCTTTATGTCCGTACCACTGCCGAAAACTCAACCGACTAGGCTGTACTCACTTGTACCCAGACGTATGCATCGGCTGCGTTCTTGAGGCAGATGTGTAACGTGTCGGCCGTACCGTTGGCCGCTGCCAGCCGGAATAGGAGGCCTCGGTAACCGGCACTCGCTGTGGGCAGGACGGTTCCGTAAGGAAACGGGTTTCGAACGGTCCGCACGCTGTTTTGAAGGCAGTAGTTGTCATTTTCGACAACAGACACACCGTCGCGTACATCTATCGTCACATTGCTATTGTCAAAATAATTGCCTTGGTAGGTGTTCCCGGTAGAACCTGTGTAAATATTCAGCACAGATTGCCCAGAGCCTCCATAGACAGCATTGCCAACAAACCACATGTTACTTGAGCTCTCTACTGAAATACCTGTAGTGCCCAGACAATCAATGAAGTTCCGGGAGACGGTATTCTTCGTTGCGCTTGAAAACCTAAAAGAGCCGTTAGTCTTGAGGTAGTTGGACTCTACGAGGTTCCGGGCTCCTGAGATTACGACGTTTCGCGTGCCAATAAACCTGTTGCGGGCAATGACGCACCGGGAGAGCTCTGTTCCGATAACAGACATGGACAGCAATAGGGAGGTAGCGTCTTTGATGGTGTTGTCTGTGATGTGCATTTCGATACATCCGGCGAGCTCCAGCCCATAAGTGCCCCCGGTGATTCTACAGCCATCCACGCGGCAGTACCCGCTAGACCGTGCCGTGAGATCGTCAAGCAAACCACTGTCAAAGGACACATTTATCGTAGAGGTCGGCCCGAAGTCGCAGTCAATTAGGTCGATGCCACGATAGCCGGATATAACTGGGGAGCCGACATCGCTACGCTGGATGCACTCAAAATTCATTCGGCCATTGTCGTGAAAATTGCAGCGTGTGAAGGTGATGTTCTCGAAGTGGTAGAGGGCGGTGCCCTTGTCGACAATCTGTATGCCGTTACCGGCGCTGATATTGTCGGTAAAGTCGCAATCAGTAAATCGACAATTTGTTGCGCTAGCGTTGTTCATGTAGAAATTTGCCGAAGATGATCCGCCCTTGAAATGAGCTCGTTCAATAATCGAGTTGGTTGCTCCGTTAACAAACACTGAGTTGCTACCGTCTTTGCCTATACGTAGGTCGCGCACAGTAACATCGCTGCCAATACGCACGAAACCGACGAGTATAGAGCGGGTCTTGCCTTCGCCCTCTAGGGTGACTCCTGCGGGGATGGTGAGCCCTCCAGGTACGTGGTACTGCTTTGCTGTGAGGTGGACGATTGCATGGGTGGATGAGGCTGCGTCAAGAGCGGATTGTATAGCTAATGTGTCGTCAGTGCCCACCGTGCCGTTCCAGTCGCCTACGGCTCCGTATTTCTCGGGCAAAATCATCGTGAGATACGTGGCACTACCCACCCACTTTGCGGCATCGGTAACGTAGGCCGCGGCGCTGGTATGAGTGACGTTGGCATTGACCACGTCATTGTTCGGGCTGACGACCTGTGCGCCCAGGGCGTACATCGTGGCCGACTGCCAGCGGGGGACCGCCAAGGCCTCGGCTGTGCGAGCCGTCGAAGCTTCGGTAGTCAAAGCACCGGTAGTTGCGTATGTGGCAGACAAATCAGGCAACTGAACCGCAGGAATGTGAGTAGTACCATCAAGAGTTGCTACGCCATTGGCGGTTGCTTTGTCGGTGTTGTGAACGACGGTTGTGTCGTCGGCCTTGGTTGCCAGAGACGAGGTTAGAGTACTGCTGTCGACCTTGGTGCTCAGTGAGCCAGAGGCCTTCAGACTACCATCGGCATTGTGTTCGACAGATAGGAAGTCATTGAGGATGGTGCCCCAGGTACCATCGTCTTGGCCAGGTTCAGGCAAACGACTCATGCGTATCTCACATTCTTCCTGTACTCTTGCAGAGACTTAGACTTAGTGCTTATGATTCTATTGTATAGACCGGGGGGGGGTAAATACAAGTCGGACGGGACATTCCGAGGGGCGGTTCAATCTGTAGAGAGGATTGGGATCGGAGCAAATTAGCAATAAAAACTGCAGAGCCGCAGCACGGTAGTGAGCTCATAAGTATGTATTGATGTGGCGAATACTACAATTAAGGTCGATTATATCTTGACATACGGTGCCATGCCGAGGTAAGATACGGAGTAAGAACGTTTGAGGACTCGTTGAAGTGGCTTCAAATTGTTCTAGGTTCGTTAACAATCTGGTAGATTTCAAACAATGTTGAGAGATGTGTCGCGAGACATGTCGAAAGACAAAGTTTGAAGATTGAATAGTGCAAATCAACGTCAATTGATTTTTTGAATTTGTTTTTTTAAGTAAGTCAGATAATCTTGTGCTTTGAGCAATTGAAGCGCGAGAGGTTCTACTGAACATGATTGAATTCTTTTTTGGAGAGTTTGATCCTGGCTCAGGATGAACGCTGGCGGCGTGCCTAATACATGCAAGTCGAGCGGTAACAGGCTCTCACAGTTTGCTTAAGTTCTATAGCGAAGCGGATCTTTCGGGATTCACGGGTTCTACAGATGATGAATCTATATACCGAGGCTAGGCTAGTCGGAGTTGTAGAGGAGTTATATTAAGCGAAGTGTGAGAGTGCTGACGAGCGGCGGACGGCTGAGTAACACGTAGGAACGTACCCCAAAGTGAGGGATAAGCATTGGAAACAGTGTCTAATACCGCATGTGATCTTCGGATTAAAGCTTTATGCGCTTTGGGAACGGCCTGCGTATGATTAGTTTGTTGGTGAGGTAATGGCTCACCAAGACTACGATCATTAGCTGGTCTGAGAGGATGATCAGCCAGACTGGGACTGAGACACGGCCCAGACTCCTACGGGAGGCAGCAGTAGGGAATTTTCCACAATGGGCGAAAGCCTGATGGAGCAACGCCGCGTGCAGGATGAAGGCCTTAGGGTT
>JAYTAB010000067.1:0-7502 GCA_043737735.1 Candidatus Saccharimonadota bacterium
GCCAGCATGGAGGCTTCAGACCCACTTGGGCTGAATGCCTCAATGACAAAATGCCATCCAGGGAAGTGAAGCAATCCCCAGAAAAACAGCATCGCCAAGAGCGCTGGCATTAACGGAGAGGAGGTACTTAGTAGCCCCCTTAGCTTCCATTTCTGAGACCTGAACCAGGCCCAGCCAGAACACAGAGCCAGTGCTACCAGCCACGGCCAGGCCGCACGGTAGTTGAACAGATCTCCGAGTGGCGGTCGGCCCGGAAAGCCAATCGCTCGCCAGAACAGTAGTATTGTAACCTCCAGCGGGAAGGTGACGTCGACGAGCAATCTCCGGTAGCTGTAGTTCGAGGCGTAGTGCAGCGTGTGCTCACGCGGCCCTAAACCAGCGAGAACCTTCTCAAGCTTTTTAGGCCCAAGATGATTGTTCTCGATCTTGACTGGATGAACGGCCTGCGATTTGCTGCCTTCACGCTTCTCGAGAATTCGGTGCGCGACTAGGCCCCCTATTCCGGCCATCACCAGCCCGACAAGCAGACTGATGATCCACGGCGATCCGGTCACGGTGGCATAGAGCGCACCGAGCCAAAATCCTGTCCATGCGCCGATCTTAACGGACCTTTGCAGTCGTCTTTGATCGGCTGTCGGCTCGAGGGAGAATTTGCTGATCGAGAATCGGTACGATTCGAGACCCGCCACCCCGCCAATCACCATGAAGGTGGCCGCGATGATTATCGGCGGCCAACCGGTTATGAACCAGATAGCCATACCAATGACTATACCGACAGCCACGCCGACAAGGCCAAAGCTGATCCTGATTTGCTCGCTGTTCACGATTCCTCCTTGGGAAGCGTTGTAGAGATGAGACGTGCGATGTTCGACGGGATGTCCCCGGAACATGTCTATAGTTATAGATCTATTTTGTGTGGTTGGCAAAGTATTTTGCAGTATGAGTCGTCTGCAGTTCGTATATAATGTCTCTACCTATGAAAAGCATCTGGCGAATTATCAGTTTTACTCGCGAGCTCCGGCGATACTATATCGCGGTTTCTATCTTGACGATATTGATCGCCGCGATGTCGCAGGTCATTCCGCTGCTGACCAAGGCGGCTATCGACGAAATCACCAAGCTTGGTGGTGGCCAACAGGTCAACGTACGGACTGTGGCGCTCTACGCCGCATTGATATTTCTGACTGATATTGCCCAGACCGTATTCAGTAATATCGGTGGGTATTTTGGTGATATGCTGGCCGCCAAACAGCGTCGATTATTGAGTCATAAATACTACGCTCATATCTTGGGTCTACCGCAGTATTATTTTGACCATGAGCTGTCTGGCACGATTATCAACCGCATGAGTCGCGGCATTCAGCAGATCACCGATTATACCCAGACACTCAGCAATAACTTTTTGCAGTTTATCTTTAGCACGGTATTCACACTGGCGATCGTGGCGTATTTCGCCTGGCCGGTGGCGCTGATGCTGGCCTCGCTCTACCCAGTGTTTATTTGGCTGACTGCCCGTTCTAGCGGCACCTGGCAGGGCTACCAAAAGGCGATCAATACTGATCTGGACGTTGCCAGCGGGCGCTTCGCCGAGGGTGTTGGCCAGATCAAGGTCGTCAAAAGCTTTGTACGCGAAGAGTTGGAGCTCGGCTATTTCGATCGTCTGATGAGTAGCGTCGTTCGGACGACTAGCCCGCAGAGTCGGTACTGGCACAAGCAAGACGTCTTTCGGCGTAGTGTGTTGGCGCTGATCAGTTTCGCTCTGTATGCCTATATCTTCGTTGAAACCGCTCGTGGCCGCTATAGTGTGTCGACGATGGTGCTGCTAATCCAGTACATGCAGCTGATTCGAATTCCGCTATTTAGCATCAGTTTCCTGGTCGATCAAACACAGCGGGCTATCAGCAATAGTCAGGACTATTTCCGGGTGATGGACGAGCCTTTGGAGCGTCGTGATACGGATAATTCGGAACCGCTACGCGTTACGGCTGCTAGCGTGAAATTTGACAATGTGACATTCGAATATTCGCCTGGTGTGCCGGTGCTCAAACATGTGAGTTTCGAGGTACGGCCGAATAGCAAGGTCGCTCTGGTCGGCCAAAGCGGCGAGGGTAAGACAACTGTCACCAGTCTGCTGCTCGGGTTGTATAGTGCAGCCAGCGGAACGGTGAGCATCGATGGCCAGGACATCAGGCAGGTGACGCAGGCTAGTCTACGGGCCTCGGTCGCCGTGGTGTTCCAAGAGCCGGCGCTGTTTAGTGGCACGATCGAGGAGAATATTTCCTATGGCAACCCGCGGGCTACTAAAAAGCAGATTGTAGCTGCCTCCAAGGCAGCAAACGCCCATCAGTTTATCGAAAATCTAGCGGACGGCTATAAAACAGAGATAGGCGAACGCGGTTTGCGTCTCAGTGGCGGCCAGAAGCAGCGTATCGCCATCGCTCGAGCGATATTGAAGGACGCACCGATATTGGTGCTCGATGAAGCCACTAGTAGCCTGGATAGTAGTAGCGAGCTGATGGTTCAGCAAGCTCTGGAACGCCTGATGAAGGACCGCACGACCATTATCATCGCCCATCGCCTCAGTACGATCCAGAACGTCGATCAAATCATCACGCTACGCGGCGGCAGTGTCGACGAATCCGGCTCTCCGGCCGAGCTGGAACTTACCGACGGAGTTTATGCTCAGCTTCTCAAACTGCAACAGCATGCCAGCAGCACCGCCCGAGACAAGAAACTCAAAGAATTCGAGATCGCCGACAGCTAGTTATGGAGGGGTATTGTCTGCTTGTCGGACAGGATTTGCTGTGTCGACATGTAGGTTGTGGTAAAATACATCTCAGAAAACAAGGGATTAATGAGGGGAGGATATAAGTGGCTGATTTTAAGGAAATACGTGACCGGACGTTCGCAATGAGCGGCGCAATATTGTTTTTTGTGACATCGATAGGACTGACCGTGGTTGTCATAGTACAACTTGTTCAGGAGAATCAACAGAAAAAGGAAGCCGCCAAATCTTTGACCTCGCAGCAAAAGACAGACACGACCAAGCCAACGGCCGGTAAATTGGAAGGCACCAAGTTGGCGGGCTTTACGCCGGTACTGACGGTGACCGAGGTGCAATCGACCGACCTGACACCAGGCACCGGGGCTGAGATCACAACCGTAAACGATACCGTGAAAGCCGACTACACTGGTGCGCTGGCCAAAGACGGTACGATTTTTCAGAGTTCGCTGGATAGCGGACAACCATTTACTACCAAATTGAGTGGTGTTATTCCGGGTTGGCAAACAGGCATGATTGGTATGAAGGAAGGCGGCACTCGGCGTATGGTCATCCCGGCAGCCCAGGCATATGGATCACAGGCGCAGCAGGGGATACCGGCAAATTCTGACCTAGTATTTGACGTGACACTACATAAAGTCACACCGTAGAACACATGTACAGTATCGTAATAACAATAAGGAGTTAAAGTATGGATAATTTTACACCGACAGCACAAGTAACTGAGCTGACACGCATTGATGTCCGAGAGGGCACTGGCGACGTCGTCCAGCCAGGCGCAACCATCACCGCCCATTACACTGGCGCAGTGGCCGCAACTGGCAGTGTATTTCAAAGTTCCAAGGACTTCGGTCGTCCAATATCATTTAGTCTGCAGCAGGTTATCAAAGGTTGGACCGATGGTGTTCCTGGCATGAAAGTCGGTGGTGTTCGTCGCTTGCTTATCCCGGCTACCCAGGCTTACGGCTCGACACCTCCTCCCGGATCAGGCATCCCGGCGGACGCTGACCTGGTCTTTGATATTGAGCTCGTCAGCATTGACGCCTAACTCACGCACATGGCACATCTTGGGCACATCTTGGGCGTAAAACTGTGCTCCGCTCTCACCGTACCTCAGTACGGCTCGCTTACGGTGCTCGTTTTCCATCCCAAGCTGTACTCATGTGCGTGAGTCACGAGGGGCGTTATTAGTGACAAAAGCACAACATATAGCGTATTGCTTCTAGCTTAAGCGCTATATATACTGGTTGAAGTACGGTAAAATACAAACAGAGGAACCTGGAGGGGTTATTATGGCAAAGAATATTACTATTTTCACGACGAATACTTGCGCCTACTGTGGCATGGTCAAGAAGTGGCTGGCTGCCAAAGGGCACAGCTATGAGGAGGTGAACATCGACCTCAACCCGGAGCGCCAGGCCGAAGCCATGAGCCTGAGTGGTGCGATGACGGTGCCAGTCACGGTGGTTACGAAAGAAGATGATTCCCGTGAAGTGATAGTCGGGTTTAATCTCTCCAAACTCGCTCCGGCAGTTGCATAAATGTAGGCCGCTTCAATATCCCGCCACACTTACCTTTCCTGGTCTGGTCACGGGAAACGGCACCAGACGTACCGGTCGGTCAGAGATTGACAGGCATAGCAACCAATTAGTGGAAGCAGCATATAATCTAATTACGAAAGGTCGAATAATGTCTAACATCATTGAGACTAATACTCTAGCCGAACCAACCGCCACAGCCGATGTCCCGACGCACGACGTCATCATCATCGGCGCTGGGCCGGCGGCGCTGACCGCAGCCATATACACGACACGCGAGGACATAGAGACGCTTCTGTTTGAGCGTGGTGTCATCGGCGGGCTGGCAGCTGTTACGGATATGATTGACAATTACCCTGGCTTTCCGCAAGGTGTAGAGGGGTTGAAACTGGCCGACAATCTGCGCGAACAAGCTGAGCGTTTTGGGGCAGTCATCGAGCTCGGCGAGGTCACGAAGATCATTGATGAAGGTAAATACAAGCGACTCGAGACCACCAGTGGCGATATGCGTGCCAGGGCTGTACTGATCGCTACCGGTAGTGACTATAAGAAGATCGGTGTCCCTGGCGAACAGGAATATTACGCCCACGGCGTCCACTATTGTGCGACCTGCGACGGAGCCTTTTACCGCGACAAGCGGCTGGTCGTCATCGGCGGTGGCAACTCGGCTGTCCAGGAAGCAATTTTCTTGACGCGTTTTGCCAGTCATATTGACCTTCTGGTGCGCTCGACTATCAAGGCTAGCGATGTCTTGCAGCATGACTTGCAGAAATTCGTTGACGATGGCAAAATCACCGTTCATCTCGGCACTAAGACAGTCGAGATTGTAGGCGAAGACAAGAAGGTGACCAAAGTCGTCGGTACGAACCAGTCTGGCGATAAGGTCGATTTCCCGACAGATGGCGTCTTCGTCTTCGTGGGTTTGTCACCAAATTCGCAGTTCTTGACACAGTCCGAAATCAAACTCGACGAAATCGGCTTTATCATGACCGATCAGCACATGCAAACTCAAATGCCTGGTGTCTTCGCGGCTGGTGACATCCGCAGTGGCGCGACCATGCAGATCGCCTCGGCTGCCGGTGAAGGCGCCACAGCCGCCCTCAAAATACGTGAATACCTCGAGTCACGTCCACATCCCGTACAGAACTAGCATAAGCGGTCTTGACTTACGGCCGGAAGATAGTACTATAAGTGTATGACAGGCGAATTGTTACCGCGGGGCGGTATATCTGATACTCTAAATCCAGCAGAAGAATTCCTCCTGGAGAACGTTGCAATTTCAGGTATGGATATACTGAGCTATGCTTGGCAAATGCCGGATAGAGAAAAGGCGGAAGGACTGAAACATTTTGGCGCGTCACTGAGGTCTTATTTGTTAGCCGCTACTAGCGCAATGGCTGATGGATCACGACTCGATGAGGAGGACCGAAGGAGGGCACAGGAATGGGACAATAGTAGACTACGGATGAGCGAACTCTCAAAACCCAGAGATCCTTTGCTGGACGCATCCTCGCTCGTTAGTAGCCTAAGAACTGGACGCATTAGGGCTATCAGTGGCATTGATCAGTCTACGGCTGAAGCCCTACGGGATTACACTGAACAGGCCCTTAGGTCTCTTGGCGTTACGATTGAAATCGGCGACGAACCGGTTTGGCCGACGACTACGGTTGAGTACAGCAACGCTGACCGCGGACTGACACCCTCGGGTATGCCGTACTCTGCCTTTCTACGAGAGGCATTTAGGCAAACTGAGTCGTCACAATCCCTCGGTAAATACCGGTATGGCCCACGGTACGAGCTTTTGCTAAAGCCGCATAACAATGCAGTGGAGCGGCTCGATGGATTAGGTGTTAACGCCAGCCCTGATATTTTTCACCCCGTGAAGTATCAGGAAAAGGTCGTCAAAGACTACGTCATATCGCTAGATGATGGCACTCAGACGAGAATTGATATGATAAACTCCGACAGAATGAAGTCGTTGCGTGCATCAGGAAGTATTATCTATGAAAACGACAATAGCAAAGCGCTGACGCCTGGCGTGCTTGATGATCCAGGATATTGCAGGCAGTCGCGCGGGGATAGTTGCGTCGCCACTGGCTTCCGAATGATATTCAAAGGAATTACGGGTGAGGCTTTGAATGATCAGGACGTTGACCTGGCACAAGGCCAGATGACTAATCCGCCAATACTGCCAACCGAAACCTATCTGAATGTGCTAGGGTCGGATATATTCAAAAAAGAATACAGGAATAAGGTTGTCACGATAATGTTTGCCGGCATGGATCTGTCGACGATCGCTGAGATTGCGAAAAACGTGAAGGCTAGGCAAGCCGGAGCACTAGTGTTTTGCGTAGTAAACTTGAACAGCGAAACTACGCACGGTGGCACCTGGCACACTAATGTGCTGCTAGAAACCGATGGCGACAATGTCATAACGCACGATCCGGCAAGATCTCTCATCTATGGGGCGCCAAGAAGAAAACTCCGCAAGGCAAGCTTCTATCGCCGATGGGCTACCACTGGAAACAGTGGCTATATCGTCATATCCCGTTAAGAACGTATACACTAACGCTATAGTTCGCTGTAGCCCTCAAAGTAATCAAAGATAATCTGCTGATTGGAAATGCCTGACAGGCATAGGTCGGTGCGTAGTTGGTCGACCATGTTCTCTGGGCCGGAGAGGTAGAGTAGGCTGGCGGGCGTTACGTATTGAGTAACTGTTGCCGCGTTCAGATGTTCAGGTACTAGCTCGCCCCTAAAATCTTGAGGACTATTGACGTCAGGCGTATGTATAAGCTTTGTCAATCCGTAGCGCTCCATATACGTATCGAACGGTTGCTGAAGAACGATATCCTGCGAGCGCGCTACGCTATAGATCAGGGTAATATTGCGCTGATCGTCGGTGTCGAGCAAGTGCTGTACCATGCCGACGAACGAGGCGATGCCGACACCTCCAGCCACGAATACTAGAGGTACGGTGGGATCGAGTGGCAGAGCGAGATCGCCCATTGCGTCGTCGATGGTCACGGTGTTACCAGGCTGAAGGTCCAGCATGGCGCGTTTGAAACTGCTGCCGGAGGTGCCGAAGGTTTTGAATGTAAACTTGAGCAGGTCCTGACTGGGCGAGGATGATAATGTCATGGTTCGACTACATCCGCGGTTGTCCGGGTTGGTATGCGGTA
>JAYTAB010000068.1:0-12129 GCA_043737735.1 Candidatus Saccharimonadota bacterium
TTCTCATATGTTTTTTCATTGGCACCCCTCCCTAATTAAGAGGGAAAGTTTACCAAGGTACTAGGGGGTTGTCTGTGAGATTTTGTCAGGCTCTTAGAAATTTCTGCTTTGAGTGCCGTATTGCCTGCACGCGGTATAATTATCACCTGATCAACGCCGGCGCCAATAGCCCGGGCTGCTGCCTCCGCCTGCGCCTCCGGAGCTTCCACACCCTGCTGAGCCAGTTGTAACGTGATAGCGTCAGCGTTCAGAGCATCCGTTATCAGCGTGCCGTTGAACTTCATACGATCCCTAACCTCCCTAACAGCATCCGGGCTCAAACTAGCAGGGACGTCATCACTAGAATCATCTTTATGACCGTCCGTCAGACCTGGTACTATTGTATTTGCCATCATAAACGCCACACCGTTTGGAGCTTTCGCATACGGCATCATGTGGTTAGCTCGAAGTTCATCAATACTCGGAGACAAGCCGACGCCATTATCAGTGTTCCGATCCATTGCACTCCCAAAAAGATGTTTATACGTTGACACCATCTTCGCATCCTTCCATCCTTGTGCGGTTGCATTAGCCAGCTGTGACGACTTAACCTGATCGTCGCCGTAGGCGCGACTGCCGAGAGCGCCCTTACCGCGCAAATCTACGACCGGGCCGAACGTGCCGTCTACTCCCGTGGCTTTCATAAGCTTTCCGTGCTCAGCGAACATATAGCGTACCTCTGAAAGGCTCTTGGTTTGAGCAATCTTTTCCTCGGAAGCTAAAACCCCGAGACTGCTATATCGCTGAACCTCGCCACCTTCTTCGTCAGTCCACGCCATAGGGTTGCCGGCATTTTTCTTGAATCTATTGAGACTCCCATCGTTTGGGTCAGCCGGAGCAGTCTGGACTAACACACCACCAATACCGAAGCGCTTGTATGTCGAGGCTGCGCCAGACAATGCGTCGCCACCGATCCCGACTATCATCAGTGCACCGACACGATCCTCGATAGACATGTTTTTGTTGATACAGCCACTTTCCTCCGCGAGAGACAACTCTGCCTTGGGAGTGGCCGTGGCTGGCGGGACGGTATTGGACGGCGTAGGGTTTGGGGCAGTATCAGTGGGAGTGGTCACGGAATTATCGTTATGCGGCGGTTTGACTTTTCTATTATCTAGCAGCACGTCGTCAAACCAGGTGTAGCCTGCTTCGGCCAGCAGAGAAGTCAAGATTGCCCCACCAACGACAGCCTCACCAACTTTGTCTGGCACAGTACCACGATCAAACCATAAACGCTCATGGCCAATTGCAGTAACAAGTCCTCCGACTAAAGCACCAACCGTAAGCGTAGACAATACTCGCTGACGCCATACGCTAGATTGCTCGTCACTGCTGCGCCCCGGTTCCTGTTCGTCCATATGTGTGTCACCTCTGCCTTACCAAATATTACATACATATTTACATGTTTTTATGCCAATAGCAACTATATGATGCGCGTACCTTTACTATCGGGGCTCGTATCGGGGTCAGGAGACTATGGTGCCGACGGGTTCGCTGGCAGCAGCCTGGCGTATGGTGTCGGGGCGAAGGGCGTCAAAAACGACGATCGGGAGATTGTGCTCCATGGCCAGGCCCATGGCGGCCTTGTCCATAACTCGGATGTCATCATCAGAAACGGCCCGCTGGTAATCGAGGGATTCAAACCGCGTGGCGTCGTCGTGCTTGGCCGGATCTTTGTCATATATGCCGTCGACTTTGGTGGCCTTCAGGACAATCTCACAGCCCAGCTCGAGCGCCAGGCTAACGGCCGCCGTATCGGTGGTGAGATAGGGTCGGCCAATGCCGCCGCCGACGATAACAACTCTATTTTTTGTCAAATGGCTGATGGCACGGCGGTGCGTGAAAGGGTCGACGACCTGTTCGGCTACGATATTGCTGACAGCCCGACATGGAACATCGCTAGAATTGAAGATGTCGGCTAGTGCCAGAGCATTCATGAGTGTTGCCAACATGCCGATATTGTCAGCCGTAACTCGGCCGATGCCACTCGACGATTCCAGTTGGGCGCCACGGGCGTAATTGCCGCCACCGACCATTATGACTACCTGGGTGCCGGCATCAACGACCTTCTTGATCTCGGCCGCCAGCCAGGCGCACAGCTCGGCATCGATGCCGCTGTCAAATTTCCCCGACAATTGTTCTCCAGATAGTTTGAGTAGGACGCGCTTGTACATTAACCTCCATTGTAGCAAGTCTGTAGCATTTGTAGTATTGTTTACCATTTTATTTTGTGCAAACACGACATATAATACTGAATATGAGCGACGCAATCCATTCCGATGATGATACAGATTCTATGAGATACCTGACTATCATGATCGAGCAGATGCTTGACCAAAACCGCGCTGTCCTCGAGGCTGTGACTAGTATGCAAGTTCACGTAGCCAAAATCCCTGCAATACAAGATGATATTTCTGAACTCAAAAGAGATATGCAAACCGTCAAAGCTGCAGTGAAGGCTACAAATACCGATGTAATTGGACACAAAAAGCGCCTCAACCGACTAGAGACTGTTGTATACAGCCCGGCATGATACGCATTTACTCTTGGAACGTCAATGGCATCCGCGCCGTCCTGAAAAAGGGCATGTGGGAGCCGTTTATCGCCGCTGAGCAGCCGGATATACTGTGTCTGCAAGAGACCAAGGCTCGACCGGAACAAGTTACGCTCGAACTGCCCGGATACCATCAGACATGGTACTCCGCCGACAAGCCCGGCTACAGCGGCACGGCTATCTTCAGCAAAGTCAAGCCATTGCAGACTATCAATGGCTTTCCGCAGGATATTATCGATAAGTACGGTGTCACCGGTGATACCTACGGCGATCCAAACCTGGAGGGCAGGGTGATTGCCGCCGAATTCGCCGATTTCTGGGTCGTCACCGTCTATACGCCCAATGCCAAGGAAGACCTCAGTCGCATACCACTCCGACACAAGCATTGGGACCCGGCGTTTTTAGCTTATTGCAAGCAGCTCGAGCAGGGCAGCACGCTGGCAAGCTCGACCGCCAAGCCAGTAGTCTTCTGCGGTGACCTGAACGTCGCACACACCGAAGACGACCTGGCCAATCCCAAACCCAACCGAGGCAAAAAGGGCTTCACCGACGAAGAACGCAGCGGTTTCCAAGCTTTCCTAAACGCCGGGTTCATCGACACACTACGCATGTTCCGTAGCGGCAACGGCCTCTACACCTGGTGGAGCCATTTCGCCCACGCCCGCGACCGAAACGTCGGTTGGCGGATCGATTATTTCCTAGTCAGCAGCAGCCTGCGCGAAAGGGTTACGGCTGCCGACATTCACCCCAACGTTTTCGGATCCGACCACTGCCCAGTCAGTGTTACACTAGACTTATGACCATCCCGTCCAACCAACCCCAAATCGACCAAAGCACTGCAACCTTCCAGGATATTGACCAGCTCATCTGGCAACATCTCGTCGATCGTGAATGGACCAACAACACCGCTCGCTGCTTGGCGACCTCGATAGTGCTCGAAGCCAGCGAACTGCTCGAACATTATCAATGGTCAGACAAGCCTGTTGGTGACAAGGCCGCACTCGGCGAAGAACTGGCAGACATTTTGATCTATTGCTTTCAATTCGCCCAAAAAACGGACATCGACATGGCGGCGGCCATCAAGGACAAACTAGCCAAGGCGGCGATCAAATACCCAGCAAAGTCATTTGCCGGGAAAACTGCGGAGGAAAAGCGACAGGCCTGGCTTGATGCCAAATTGCAACACAAGAAGAAAGGCCTATAGTATGACCCCAGACGAATATACCATCCAGGAGACCTCTCTCGAAGTTGGCGACGGACATTCGCTGTACGTGTACGATTGGGGCAACAAAAGCGCCCAAACGGCGATAATTTATCTGCACGGAGGACCAGGCAGCAGGGTAAAAGACCGCGCCAAAGGTTTTTTTGATCCGCAGCGTCAGCGCGTAATCTTCTTCGATCAGCGTGGTTGCGGCAAAAGTTTGCCATACGGCTCACTCGAGAATAACACTACCGACAGACTAGTCGCTGATATCAGCACCGTAGCCGACCACCTCAAGCTCAACAAGTTCATTCTAGTCGGTGGCTCATGGGGTTCGTGCCTAGCATTGGCCTACGCCCTGAAACATCCAGACCGTGTCGAGGCTATGGTACTCCACGGTATATTTACAGGTTCCAAAGCGGAGACTGAATGGCTAAACAACGGCATGTTCAAAACCTTCCTGCCAGATGTCTGGGAGCGATATCTGCAGGCAACTCCAGCAGAATACCGCGATGATCCCAGCGCCTATCACATCAAAAACATTCTCGGGGACAATCCCGAGATTGCCAAGCTGTCTGGGTTGACATACGGAAGCCTCGAGGGCGCAGCCTGCCGACTCGATGATCGGTTTACACCCTATCCTATCGAAGACTTCGATATTGCGGGCATCAAGATCGAGACACACTATCTGGCGAACGCCTGCTTTATGCCCGACCGCTACATACCGGATAATGCTCACACGCTAAGCATGCCCTTGTGGATAGTCCAGGGCAGATATGACATGGTCTGCCCGCCGCACACTGCCTACGCCCTCAACCATGCCGTCCCGCACTCGGAACTCATCTGGACCACTAGCGGCCACGCACCGGAACGCGAAACCTGGAACGTGATTCGAACGATCTTGCTACAACTGACAAAAAATTAGGGGGTGATTATGCGTTCCCAAGAACTATCCCAAGAAACAATTACAGAATTGCGGCGTCTCGGTAGCGCACAAAACACCTACGTGCCATGCGATGAAGTTCGAGATGAACTGCGACAGAAGTCGATTATCATGCTCGTTGGGCCGTCGGCGATTGGTAAATCCACCATCATGGAAACCGTCACAGGCATAGATGGCGATTTTGCAATCGCCGGAACATTCACCTCTCGTGACCCGCGTCCAGACGAGGGAGGCAAAAGCTACACCTACATCGCACATACCGACGAGGGCCTAAAGCCAATATTCGACAAAATTCGTCGTCGAGAAGTCGTGCAGTATGCCATACATCCCGCAAACCTGACCGTCTATGGTACTGATGTATCAGATTATCCCAGCGACATCAGTATGCTTGATGTTCTGTCTGGGGCCGTAGACGGGTTTCATAAACTTCCATTTCGCACCAGCCCGGTTGTGGGATTAGTTGCCCAGCCCGATACATGGCAGCGGTGGTTTGACCTGCGCATGCCAGAGGGCCACGCACAGCGCTAATCACGTCGCAAGGAAGCTGTCGTGAGCCTGTCTTGGCTACTAAATCAACCACCGAGCGACGTTGCGTGGGTCGAAAACAAGGCTAGCGAACAACACACGGTGGCTATGAATGTCATACGGGTCGCCCGTGGTGAGTCGACAGGCGACTCCGCAAAACGACGCTTGGGCGCAGATTGTCTGGCTGTTGCCCTGAGTATGCGCTAAACTCACTAGGATGAACCCTGTGATTTGCACTCTGATACTCCTGCTCCGAGACGACGAAATCCTGCTAGCCATGAAAAAACGGGGTTTTGGTATGGATCGCTGGAACGGTATCGGTGGCAAGGTTGACCCAGGCGAAACCATCGAACAAGCCCTAGTCCGCGAAACCGAGGAAGAAATCTGCGTTACGCCAACCAGCTTCAGCAAGGTTGCCGTCCACGACTTCGTATTTCCGGACGGCACTGTCGACATGCAGGTCCATACTTACATCTGCCGGGAATGGAGCGGGGAACCGACCGAAACGGATGAAATGGCGCCTCGTTGGTTCAAAATTGCCGACATCCCGTACGACGACATGTGGCAGGATGATATTGTCTGGTTTCCACTGGTCCTGCGTGGCAAATTACTCCAAACAAAATTCACCTTCGACTCAGATCAAAATATGACAAAAGCCGAGCTAGAGCTGGTCACGAGCATCTAAACACGTTAAGAACATGTATACCACAAACTCTCCCTTTCGGTGCTACACTAACAATAATGGACAACACTACTTCCTGGCACAAACAAACCGCTGAAGCGCCGCTCTACCCGGATATGCTGTGGAGCCGGCCTGAGAACAAACTGTTCGCCGGCAAGCTGCTGATCATCGGCGGAAATGTGCATGGTTTCGCGGCGGCCGGCGAGGCCTACCGCGTGGCTACGGCGGCTGGCATTGGTGTCGCCCGGATGTATTTGCCAGACTCACTGCGCAAGCTACTCGGACGCGTGTTTGACGCTGGCGAATTCGGCCCGACAACGCCGAGCGGCTCGTTCTCGCAGCTGGCGCTCGCCGAGGCGCTGGCCATGGCCAATTGGGCCGACGGCGTGCTGCTGGCCGGAGACCTGGGTCGCAACAGCGAAACAGCGATATTTCTGGAAAAGTTCATAGGCAAATACACCGGACAACTGACAATCACCGGGGACGCGGCCGACTACTTTACCGATGCTCCGGCGACCTTATTGGCCCGTACGGACACACTGCTCGTCATCAGTCTAGCGCAGTTGCAAAAGCTGGCCGCGCATGCCAAATTCCGGACGGCGTTTACATCGAACATGGACATCCTGCGCTTCGTCGACGCACTGCACGAATTCACTCAGCTGCATGGCATATGTATCGTCGTCAAACATCTCGACAACATTTTTGTTGCGGCAAACGGGGAGATTAGCAGCACACGAGTAAGCAACGACACGCCAGCCTGGCAAATCCACACGGCAGCGCAGGCATCAACCTGGTGGCTCCAAAATCCAAACAAAACGTTCGAGGCACTCACCACCAGCCTCGTCAGCCCCTAAGAATCTTAGAACTGTTCAAAATCTGCCGGAATAAGTGCGCACCCTACCGAAACACAAACAGGTTTAGTTTGACACCGAGATGCGTAAAAAAAGCGTTTTCTGCTTCGTCTCCGCCATGTTTTCGAAAGGTCCGCTTAACGTGTTCATCACTAGCTCGAACCGCACTAACGGGCGTAGAGCCGTATACGTCAAAACTACGGTCCAGCCTATAACGAAGTAGCTCGGACCAGATACCGTTATGCCGCATATCCGGGTCTACGCACGCTGTGCGTAGCTCCACAATGCGTGCGTTAATAGGATTACCTAGGCGTTTCATCCATATTTTCTCACGCTCTGCCGATGAAAATCGGTCAGAAGACGGCGTATCAATGATGCCATGACCAACGATTCGACCGGCCATCACAGCCACACAGCGTTCCGCGGGCTCCTCGTTCTTAACATACACACGATCTTCCCCCTGACCAGGCGATACATAATAGGGGCCGCCGCGGACCATAGAGGCTGCCCGTGAGCGTTCGAAAAGATCTTCGATCTCACCTCTGTCTGCCGGCCGAGCTTCTCGTATTTCAATTCCACTCACTGAACGATGTTCTGGTGTTGTCATGAGCACATGATAACAGAGGTCGCACGGAACAAGAAATATTTTGCAACATTTAGTGCATATTTGCTATTTGATGTTCGTCTTGGCCAGCAACAGCGAGCTTATCACGACAGAAACAGAGCTAAAGGCCATGGCTAGGCCCGCGAGGGCAGGGTTGAGGACAATACCCATCCCGCTCAGTGCTCCGGCTGCTATGGGGATACCGGCCGTGTTGTAGGCGAATGCCCAAAACAAGTTCAGTTTGATGCGGCCGAACGTCTTTTGGCTAAGGCGTAGGGCTGCTACTGCGTCTTCCAAATTATTTTTGACCAACACTATTCCGCCAGCTTCGATGGCAACATCCGTGCCAGATCCCATAGCAATGCCGACGTTTGCTTGAGCCAGAGCCGGCGCGTCATTGATGCCGTCGCCAACGAACGCTACCTTGCCGTATTGCTGCAAGGCCTTAACATGGTCGGCTTTATCAGCCGGCAAGACGCCAGCGATTACATCATCTTCGTCGATGCCGATCTGCTCGGCGATTGCTCTGGCCGTGCTCTCGTTGTCGCCAGTGATCATGACAGTTCGAATGCCGTGTTTGTGCAAGCTGGCAATCGCCGCTTTGGACGTGGCTTTCGGTTTGTCCTGGATGGCTATAAGACCGAGGGCTTTATCATCCTTTCCATCTTGGCCAACGATAACTACGGTTTTGCCCTGGTGTTCGAGTGCCAACATAGTTGCGTCAAGATTAATCAGCGCAATGTCTGCATCTGCGAATAACGCTCGATTACCGACATAGCATTTACGACCAGCGATCATACCCGATACACCTTTTCCAGGGACTGCCTCAAAACCTTTTACTTTTTTAAGAATAACGTGCTCGTCGGTAGCTGTCTCGAGTATAGCTGCAGCCAACGGATGCTCGGAGACGGATTCAAGTGCCGCGGCAATCGCAAGAACACCGCTCCGATCACCCTCGACGTCAGTCACCTTGGGTTTGCCTTCGGTAATCGTACCTGTCTTGTCGAGCACGACTGTCCTGATATCTCGGGCCGCTTCGAGCACTTCACCACTTTTGATGAGGATTCCCATGCGCGCTCCTCGGCCAACACCGACAATCAGAGCGGTGGGGGTAGCGATACCCAAGGCACAGGGACAGGCGATAATGATGACTGACACGGCGTAAAGCAGGGCAGTCACGAAACTCGCCCCGAGGACGGCATACCACACGACAAATGTTGCCAGGGCTAACAATAGTACGACCGGTACAAACACGTTCGACACTCGGTCGACTAGCTTCTGGATTGGGGCTCGACTAGCCTGAGCTTTGCGGACAAGTTCAACAATTTGGGACAGCAGGGTGTCGCTGCCTATCTTGGTGGCTCGGAAGGTGAAACTTCCGTTTTTGTTAATCGTTGCACCGATGACCGAATCACCAATCTTCTTGGCCACTGGCATACTCTCTCCGGTGACCATCGACTCATCGACATTTGACAGTCCGTCGATGACCTCTCCATCAACCGGTACTTTCTCTCCAGGCCGAACCACGATGCTATCGCCGACCACTACTTCGCCCAGCGGAATCTTGAATGTTTTACCGTCGCGGATGACCGTCGCGTCCTTCGCTTGCAGGCCTACCAGTTTCTCAACCGCATTCGATGCACGATGTTTGGTGATCTCTTCGAACCATTGCCCGAGGAGTATGAACACTATCAGGAGCGCGGCGATCTCGAAGTAGACATGTTCACCGACTATGACCGCATACACGCTGTACACATATGCTGTGCCCGTGCCTAGTGCCACGAGCGTGTCCATATTTGCACCATGGTTTTTGAGCGTTGACCAGGCGCTCTTGAAAAACGGCCAGCCGCCGACAGCCATGACCCCACTAGACAGTACAGCCGTCGTGATATCACCACCCGGCAGCATGACACCGAACATAGCACCAAACATAGCCAGGAGCATCGGAGCGGACAAGATCGTGCTGACGAGAAAACGAGTTTTTACCGTCATTTTACGATCACTTTTCCAAAGAACATGTTCATGCCACAGGCGTAGGTGTATTCGCCAGATTTATCAGGGTTAATCGAAACGGTATACGGCTTATTGACGGGCAGGTGAGTGCTGACACCGAAGTCGGACAGGACAACTTCCTCAAAGCAGGCCGACGAATCCTTCCGCACAAAAACCAAATCGGTGGGGATGCCACGCTCTAGTACTACCGTGCCGGGTTTGTAGCCACCATCAACAACGATCTCAACGATCTGTTTGTCGCCACGACGCTCCGCCACTACAGACGCGGTCGTGCGTTTTCCGAAGAACCACCATACGATAAGCACGGCTACTATTATTGCCCCGAAAACTACGAGAACTTTATCCATGAACCACCTCCTTCTTTACATAACTATGAGGACTAACGACGAACTTATCCTGGCACCCCGTGGCACAGAAATAGTACCGATGACCCGCGTGTGTGATAACTCCTCCCGCCCGAGACGCGCTGATCCGCATACCACAAACGACATCCTTCACGATAGGATAGGGGGTTTCCTGGCCGGTCATGAGTTGCCGCTCGTCTTCTGTCAGCACTTGGCTAGCAAGCAACACCTCTTTTATCATGTCACAGGCTTGCGAGATGCGAGGATCGCCAAGCCGATAATAGATGGTATGGCCATGACGGCGATGCAGAACGATTTTGTTCTGACGCAGCAGGGCAAGGTGCTGCGACAGGTTTGCCTGCGGTATACCCAGCATATCTATCATTTCTGACACCGACAGCTCGCGGTCACGGCCACCTAGCAGCTGGATGATCTCAAGCCGTTTTTGATTGGCTAGAACCTTGAATACTTCTTCCTGTAGGGTGAATAATTTCTGATACATACCTGTATACTATCATATGTTAACATTCGAATCATTGAATATTAATAATAATGCTGTTACTGTTAGACTAGTAATCACCTTCAAACGACGAGAGGCTCAATGATCAAAACAACTTATCCAATCAAAGGCATGCATTGCCGAGCATGCGAAATCACTATCGGCCAACACCTGGAAAAGGTCCCCGGGGTCGTAAGTGCGTCGGTAAGTCTCCGTGGAAAATTGGCAACGGTAGAGTCGGAATCCCAACTAGACGAAAATGACATCGCCGAAGCAATCCGCGCAGCTGGCTACGAAATAGGCAGCGAGGTGAAGCCTTGGATTAGCCAAAACCCCGCAGATTACAAAGATTTTGCTATTGGCGTCGTCATCATTGGAATATTGGGCATGTTCTACAGCGCTTTTGGGTTGGATAAATCACTGACTACCGGCAGCATCTCTCGTGATGGAATCGGTGTCGCGTTAGTCACCGGTCTCATCGCCGGATTATCCACATGTATGGCGCTGGTAGGTGGGCTGGTGCTCGGTCTGTCAGCGCGCCATGCTGAGAGACATCCAACTGCGACCACATTTCAAAAGTTCCGACCACATTTGTATTTCAACCTGAGTCGTATTATAACGTTTTTCATCCTCGGTGGTCTGATCGGGTCGCTCGGGTCCTTGTTCCAACTGCAAGGCTTATCTCTCGGCATTCTTACCATATTCGTCGGCGTCGTGATGCTGGGTATGGGATTGCAGCTGACAAATCTCTTTCCCCGTTTCGCAAGTGGTAGCCTAGCCCTCCCGTCGGGTGTTGCGAAGCTACTGGGACTCAAGAAACATACTGGCAAAGAATACAGCCACAAAAACGCCATGACACTCGGTGCAATCAGCTTTTTCTTACCTTGTGGGTTTACCCAAGTCATGCAATTGTACGCTATTAGCACCGGCAGCTTCGTGATGGGCGCACTAGTCATGGGCTTGTTTGCAATCGGCACGGCACCCGGCCTGCTCGGCGTTGGCGGCCTGACGGCACTTATCAAAAGTGGCTCTTCGGGTTCGGGGCGATTCTTCAAGGTAGCGGGCGTAGCCGTTATGGGGATGGCCATTCTCAACATTGGCAACGGGCTGAATCTGACGGGCATCCAACTGCCACGGTCTACAACACCCACAGCACCTACCGCCCAGTCTCAAGTGACTAAGCCGGTGAGTAGCAGCGAACCCGTGCTTAAAACGACATTTACATTGAAGGGCGACATATCCCCGAGCACATTCACCGTAGCGCAAGGCGGCACCTACACGCTGGAAGTCGATTCCGTCGATGACGGCGAGGGTTGTATGAGTACTATCATGATTCCTGGGCTGTTCGACAAGCCCCTACTACTGGAGAGTGGTCGCAAACAACTACTGAAATTTACCGCCGACACACCAGGAACCTACAAAATCACCTGTGCCATGGGAATCATAAGAGGGACGATCGAAGTCATATAACGGTAGGTCTATTAAATAAGACCAACTAAAGTTGGTCTTATTTAATGGTGGGCGAGGAGGGAATCGAACCCTCAATCCGTAAGGAACACGATTTTGAGTCGTGCGCGTATACCAGTTCCGCCACTCGCCCATATCCGAAGTATAGTTAACAGGGTGCCTGTCAGCGTCAATTGTACTCTATACCAACCATACCTCAAAACCCAGATTTGCTGACGTGTCTCAGCGGCCAAAATATTCCTTTCCGCGTTCTACATACCTAAAGATATGTCTCACTCGGAGAAGATAACATTTTGTCTCACTGATACACGCCCGGAAATACCGGATTTTGGGGTATGGTTGGTATACTTATAGTTAGTCAGCCAGCTTGTATATCCATTAAGCGGTGGGCGACTATGGAATATGTC
>JAYTAB010000069.1:0-13436 GCA_043737735.1 Candidatus Saccharimonadota bacterium
GATGAGTTTCGTGGTCGGATCGACGATTGACTTGTCGGTACCACTGTGGCCTGGATCAATTTCGATGATCGGGCCATCTGACGTGGTAGGTGTGTTATCGGCCGGCTGGTCGCCACCGAGCGGCGTGTCCGTCGCGGTAGGATTTTGCTGTTCGTCCAGCTGTGCTAGTGTGTTGTCGTATCCGCCAGCAACTCTCCAGCGGAAGACCAGGTCGTCATAACCAGGAATAATACTGTGTGGTCCGACATTTGCCTGGGAACACAGTCCTTTGGTTGCTGACACGTCTCCGGCTTCGTCGCGAACGATGTAGTACTCGTTGTCGCCACCCTCGCCAGTCTCTTCGGTGAGTAGGTCGCCCATTCCCTTCTCTAGGTCATAACATGGTCCAAATTTTGCGGCAATTTCGTCCTCTTTGCCGCTCTCGTCCAAGATCCGTTGGTTCTCTAGATTGCTACTGTAGGTGATGTTGTTCCGGATGAGCCTTGTCTCCTCGGCAGTAAAGCCGAACTGGACGTTACCGTAATTGTACGTATCGGTTGTGGCGGCCATGGCACGGCTCGGGTTGAGGGCACTGGCGATAATCGCTAGGCTACGAGCTGGGTTCACAACGCTTCTTACTAGGTTGAGCATTGAGTCTGACCACGAGCCATTCATCTGACGTATGATGCTACTACCGAAGTTGTTGGTAAGTGAATCGGCATTGCTTACTGCCAGGTAGCGCTGAAATGCGCTTTGACTACGGATATTGTCGGCGCGGAATTCGGCGTCGGCAATGTTGTTGAGGGCGACTTCTTGTTTTGCAAGTGGTGCGCCGCGCAGTATGGTGCGCTCGGCATTGCTGGCATGGCTGTTGCCGCCAGCGTCGGCGTTGTCTACAAAGGTCTTGCCACTTTCCAGAGGACTAGTGTGAGTGCTTTGCATATTGCTGAGCACAACCCATTGCGCCAGGAATGTTGCACTAGCGGTTGCACCACCATATAGTATGATTTTGCCTCCGAACTTTGCCGTACCGACAACACCAGCGACTACTTTGCTAATGATCCTGGTAGTGATAGCCTTTATACCCACCTCGGCCGCCACCTTCGTAGCACCCGTCACCGCGACCGTCGATCCACCTGACAAAATCCCTAATACAACATTGGCGGCTCCTATCCCGACAGCAACCCATGTGTTTGTAAATACCGGACAAAACGTGGCGGCGTCTTTGACGATTGCATTAAACGGCGCTGGCAAACCATCGACTATCGTAAACTCTCCAGTAGGTCCGGACTGAGAGCTGGGACTCTTGGTTGTGTCCACTGCGATGCCGGCAGCGCGTTTTTCAGGATTGGACTGTTCTATGTTGCCAACTTTAGCCGCCATGGCTCCGGCAGCCTCGCCAGTCGTGTCGTAGCCATCCTTCACCTGACTTCCAGCGGCTGCAATTTTGACAAAAGCACGCTGTGATTCTTCGTCAGTCTTGTTTACGGTATCGCCGTTATTTATCAACGAGCCTTCGTATATAAAACATAGAGGCGCTGCAATGGCGTATAGAGGGTTTATAAAACCTAACCCGCCAGAAAATATCTTTTGCATAGCGCTTTCCTGAAAACGTTTTCGCAAGACCGATAACACGCCAGGTGTTGGTTCACCGGGGTGATCAATAGCATATTGCAGCGTCTTTGGATTGTCTACGTCTGCTGCCTCGGCCGCTTGGGCTTCCGTGGTAGTCTCCTTCGTCGCGTCGGACAACTTTGGGTTCGGCTCGGTATTACCGCCCTTGATCTCCTTGTAATTATCCTTCTCCATGATGAGCCGGGCTTCCTTGGCCGACTTGCCCTTGTACTTGTCTATGTGCCAGGCTATGAGACTTATACCGAGCTTTTGACGCATTTTGCGCATCGCCTCTGTACGGGTGATAATGCCAATATCGTTCGATGCTAATGACGCCCGGAGTGCTGGCCGAAATTGCTTTGCAAAATCATTCTGCACTTTGAACTTGTACCCGGGAATCAACTTTTGCTTGAATGACAAATTCTCTATCGGGATTGTTTTACCCTCTAGTGTGACGCTCGCCAACCGCCGGCGTTGTGATATACCTGCCTTCTCGTAGTTATATTTGAGCTTCGGTTCGCCCCCGCTCTTTGGAGTCCGCCCCATATTGTCGATTGTTTTTTGAGGACGGTATTTGTCGAGCTTGGCCCACTTCTCGGCGGCCTTGGCTTGAGCCTGCCCTGGTCGAGAAGCCGCGTATCTCTCCTTCATCTTGGCGAACACGCTGTCGTCGGCTGAATCAATACCAATCTTGGTAGCGTTGATGTTATCTGATCGTAGTGCGTAATCTCGTGTAAGACGCGCAAATTGGTAGGCGGTAATATGCTCCGCCAAGTTTGGTAGCTTGAACAAACCAACAACGAAGACAATAAACAAGATTATCATGACGATCGATCCGCCGCCAGCGATCGCCCCACCGAGGACGAATTTATTCTTGAGGAGCTTGCCGACGCGAGACCTAGACTTTTGTGACAAACCTCCGCTGTCACTGTCTCCGCCAAGTTTGTTCGGTAGCGGACTATTACCGAATCTTGAGCCACCAGATTCACCGGCTGGTTTGTTAGCGTTAGCTTCTTTATTGAACAGGTCGTTTGATGATAATGATTTGTTGTCCGAGGAGCCACCCTGGCCACTATTAGGATCTGATGCCGACTTGTTGTACTGTTCTGGGTCTGTTAACTGTGCGAACTTTCTATCATAATCATCTTGAATACGATCGCTCGAACGTTCGTCGCTCTCAGCACCAGGTCCGGATCTCTCTTTTAGGTCAGTAGACATATCACCAATTTCCTTATGGTTTTATCATACCCCAGGATACAGCCGGTTGGAAAGGTCAATTGTGCCCTGCGCTGGCCCAGCCCCACTGTCTTGTTGGGCGGCCATCTGTTGGATCTGTTGTGGATTGGTTGTGATCAGGCCGGTCTCGGTTGGACTAGCTACCACCTGGATGTGGACATGGTTCTGTCCGGCGAAGAACAACCCCTGTCCGACCGGGAATTGCGCCAAACGTTTCTTCTCCTCGCTCGTCAGTTTGAAGACATCGGCCAGCACGTCGACGGCTGAGGACGATTGTTTGAGCAAGAACTGCATGCTGGAGTTGGCGACGATCGCTCGGCCCATCCGACTACCCATGAAATCTTCGACGTCCTGAGTGATGGTGGTGATACCGAGATTGTATTTGCGAGCTCGCTTGGCGAGGCTGAATAGGAAGTTGGCCGAGTCCTCGTATTTCATCAGCTGCCAGGCCTCATCGACTATTAGTAATCGCTTTTTCTGATCTGATTTTGTCTTGTTCCAGATGTAGTTCAGTACTATATACATCGCCACCGGCCGTAGCTCATCCTCGAGGTCGCGGATGTTAAATACGACCAATGGGTTATTGATACTGACGTTTGATTGCTGAGAGAATATGCCGGCGAAGGTGCCAGTGGTGTATTTACGTAGACGCTGCGCCAACTGCGGACCCGTGCCACCCATGTGAAGCAATGTGTCGTACAGGTCGATGATGGTTGGCGGCAGGCCGCCGTGTGTCAGCGGGTCGTTGGTGATACCGGCCTTGGCGTAGGTTTCGATGAGTGCGGCGTCGAGGTCGGATTCTTCCACCGGATTGAGTGCCGGCATCAGCACGGAGCTGTTTCCAGACATTTGCGCCTGGGCGCCACCCATCATCAGTCGTAGTAGTCCGTGTAGCGTGATCAGGTTGGAACGCAACGCGTCGTCGGCCTCTTCTGTTTCGATGACTTGTGGCAGGTCAAACGGATTGATACGGGTTGACGAATTCAGGCTCAGCCGGACATAAGAACCACCGACGGCTTCACACATTCGCTCGTATTCATTCTCTGGATCGATGATAAATATCTCAGTTCCGAACATCAAACTACGTAACGCCTCTAGTTTGACGGTAAACGATTTACCAGCACCGGACTTGGCGAAGACCACGGAATTACCATTTTCCAGCGAGAAACGATCGAAAATCACCAGCCCAGAATTGTGCATATTGATGCCGTACAGAATGCCGTTTTCCTGAGACAAATCGGCCGAGGTAAATGGGAATGTCGTGCTGAGTGCACCGGTGCTGATGTTGCGGCGGATTTGCAATTGATCGACAAACTGCGGGACGGTGCTGTTTAATCCCTGCTCCTGCTGAGAAGTTGCCGCCTTGGAGTAGATTAGCAGCTGGCCGAGCAAGGATTCGACTTTGTGCGACACGAACTCCAATTCTTCGACAGACGAACCGTAGATCGTGAAATACAGCCCAAACCGGAAGAATCGCTCCTCGCCGACCTGTAGCCGGTCGCGCATTTCCTCGGCATCCATGATCGCCGCTTGTTTCTGTGGGTCACGAACACGGCCCTTTTCGTTATCTATCTGAATGCCGGCCTCTAGCTGTGTTACCTTCTTGCGAAGATTTTCGAGCACTATCTGGCTCTCCACTGGATATACGAACATCGACAGGTCGATGACTTCGTCTAGGTTGACCATGGTACTCAACCAGCCAGTGAACAATTGACGAGGGTAGCCGTAAACGTAGAATGTTCGAGCATAGCGGGTGCCTAGGTGGAAGAAAGAACTCTCGTATTCGATAGAACTTGGGGCGATAAAATCACGAAGCGCGGTGATGCCCTTCTGAAAAGCCTGACTGACCTCTTGCTGTTCACGGGCTCGCTGTTGTTCGGCGACGGCTACTGGGTCGATGCGCGGAGTTTTTTTCTTTCCTTTGAAAACAGATGCCATGATTACTCCAATTCCCTTTGCAGATGAGGCTGGACTGCCTTGCCTTCACCCTTGGTTATGATGTCAGCGTCGAGGTCATCATAATTTTTGAGCTGTTGACGGGAAGCGGTATCGGGGTTGTAGGTGTCGTAATACAGTTCGATCAGTTCGTGGGTGTCGAGCGGCAAACCCTGGACACTACACTGTCGCAGACCATCCAGAGCCGACTGGACTCGGTTACGGAGCTCTGATTTGGCCTTTTCCAGGTCGGCCTCATTGATGACGATCTGCTTTTCCTTGTTGTTGAACAGCGCCCCGACACCACTAAAGAAGTTCTTGCTCTGGGTCAGCGGCTTGATCACCTCCTGATTGGGAATGTAGGGGATGACGATGTAGAATTTCTTGTTCATGATGTTCGTCTGCTGGCTTAGGGCGTCGATGTATCCGATGTAATCGTCCATCAGGAGTGCCAGCAGCATGTTGTCGTGCTCGGTGCGAATCTTGTCGAGCTTTTCGATGTAGGGCTGCAGATCTACCTTCTGAGACCGAATGAATATCTGCATCGGGAAATACAACGAGTTGAGGAAGCTCTGATAAGCGTATTCGATAGCCTCTTGCTCTTGTTGGCTCATCAGGTCGAAGTTAATACTCTTCAGCATAATCACCGACCGAAAACTACCGTCGTTCATAATAACCACACCATCGCGAATTTCTGCAATCTGGAGCGTGTTTTGCGTACTATTCGGGTTATGCTGCTTCGGGTCGGACAGGTTTGGTTGCGGCGCAGCGCCGCGAGGTTGTGTACTTTGACCGTTTTGAGGTGCTTGACGATTCATTGATTAATACTATCCCACCACAGATCTAGTTAGTAATTTCCTGCCGCCCACATCGCCCATTAGTGGAGTGATACGACAACCTCACCGAGGAACGGTTCAGGATTGCGGGCCTGGGCCTCTCGGGCTATTGTCGCGACGTTCAGGTCGTTATTGTTTGCAAGTTCAAGTATAGCAGGATTGGTGGGGGCTGTCACTGGCGGTAGCGGTACATTTGACGTAGTAGTGACGGGTGCCAGAGGTACCGGCTGCAGTCCGGGAATTCTCATGTTTGAGTAATCAACAGGTGCTGGGCTGGCGGTGACTGGTTGTTGCACTGGTGCCATCATCTGGGTGACGTCTGTTTGAGGCGTCGCGCCTGCTGGTCCGGGGTATACAGGCGCAGGCAGCGTCAAGTCATAGGGATAAGGGCTCGCCTGCCCTGTAGGCGGCTGATTTACGGCGTCTGCCGGAACTGCGGTAACGTTTGGTGCTGAACTACCCAAGTGCCAATGATCGGCCTCTGAAGTCGTCTGGGCTACCGCTGCCTGAGCCTGCAGACCAGCTGGCGGTTGCGGCTGTTGCTGGGCCATCTGCTGGACGATTTGTTGACGGTGTGTGTCGGCCGATTGTGACATCATCGTGTCAAACTTCTGAGCCACCTGGCTGTGTTCCATATCGAACATATCAACCTCTGCCGAAGCGTCGTAGCTCGGCACGTCCTGGGGCAGATGTGATATATCAACCAGTCTGTCAGACTCGCTCTCCTGTCCGTTTAGTGGTGAGTGAGTGAAATAAGTCAGATCGACGTTCTTGACCGCCCAACCACGGCTATCGATAGTGTCCGCCAGCGCCTTCAGTCGACTAGTTACCTCTCCTTGTGACAGGTTACGACCATAAGCCTTCTTGATGTTCTTCGGCACAGTGATAGTCACTAGTTCTTTGACGCCACTTTGGTTCCAGATCCGCTTACGCGGCTTAAAATAAAACCGTATCTTGGCAAGCGCCCAGATTTCGGTAGACTGTTGCTTGCTCCACGGAAACGCGAAGAAGAATCCGAACGCCATGAACGGCAGCAGAAACACCACCAGGAATGCCGCATGCTTGGAGATGACGATAAACCCCAGATATGTCGCCATCACGCCGATAGCCGCATACAGACACTGCCGCAGCGTCAGCGGCCCGATGAGGGTATCTTCGGCTTCTATGTCTTGGAGTACTTTGTAGGTTGCCATAGTTATATCTAGGTATCTTTGGTTTTTTCAATGAACGACTGTAAGGCTGGTGCGAAATCAACTTTTACAGTCTGATAAATCTGTTTAGCTGCTGCCTTGGCGTTCACAGTAGAGGCTCCATGTGTTCATCGGCCATTTTCCTAAACCCTTGCGGTACCGAAGATAGATCAACTATGTCCACGACGTAGGGTATGTCTGAATCATCGAGCGCCGTCCACAACCGGGCCGTAGTTCGCGAAGGTATCGGTACGTCGCCAATAAATCCAAGGTCAATATCACTAAATTGTCGAGCCTTTCCAGAGGCTCGAGAGCCAAATATAACAGGGCGCCACGCTCGAACGTCTATATGCCGTTTAACAATTGTCCGCAGATCGTCTAAGTAGTTGTCTTCGAGTGTTATCGCCATGGTCTAAGTATATCATCAAACGCGCTTCAATGGCCCGATGAGGGTGTCTTCGGCTTCTATGTCTTGGAGTACTTTGTAGGTTGCCATACTATATTTATTTTACTCCTATTTCCTTACAAGGCTGGATTGTTGTGCTTCCCATTCATCGAGTGTCATCATGCGCAGGTCGAGTTTGTCGTAGTCGACCATGTAGTAGCCCAGTGCGTCCTTCGAGAGGGCTTCGGGGTGAGTATCGATGAGGTCTTGAGGTGAATGTCGGATGGGACACCTCAAGAGCCACCACCAGCACCACCACCGGCACCGCCACCGCCAGCACCAGCGGCGCCACCAGCACCAGCGGCAGCGGCTACAGAATTCCACGACTTGCGCCTGTCCAAATACGCTCCGTTGCCGGTAGTCTCCATGGTTGCTTCGTGTTCACGAATATATTTTCCCGCGACTGCAGCTCCGTTGAGATGTATTGAGAATTCTTCACGAACATCTGGGGTCATGGAGTTTATCCCGTCGTGTATGCCCGCGGCGTCTGCAATGGCTTTAGCGAACTCGTCTGATCCCGTGTCGATCATGAAGTTACCAGCAGCGTCCCTACGTCGTACCGGCATATGGGTTACCATATCTAGCTTCACTCTACCCGTAGTGGCATCGGTCTCATGTACATAGGCAGCTTCATCTGCTTGCAAAGCCATATGTTTAGCAAGCTGCTCAGCTTGACCCTTACGCATTCTGCCGCTCATTTGTGGATTAAATCCGCGTGCGGCAGCGTCAAGGAGTTGCGCGCCGCTTGTTTTCCCTGAGGCAGCGCTAAGCAGGTCGCCAAAACCTGCGCTGGATGCCAGACTGCCACTTGCCTTCACAGAAGCGGCGGCTTGCGTGCTGGTCATAACATGATTTTTAACTGCACTCTCCATCGCTTGCTGGAGTTCGATAACATCGTCTTGAGCTGAACTTGAGGCAAATGATGCAGACCCTGCCGTGTGCTGCATTTGTTTGCTACCCATGGACGCACCAAAAGCTTGTTCGGTGTAGGCTAGCTGATTAACGGCCTCCGCACGTGCGTCAGCGGCAGAAGAGCCAGTAGCGATCCTAGATGCCGCATACTTGTCCAGGAAATCATTTTTACTTGTAGCATTTCGAGCGATCTTGTTGGCGTCATCGTTAGCAGCGGCGGATGGATTATTTTTTAATGACTCGGCTGCTCCTGCTGCTAAGCTACCAAATTCAGCATTCTCTAACTCGCTGCGATACCGGGCTGTTCCGACGCCCCTTACACCAACCGCTCCGGATGCCCATGCGCCCCGTTTGGCTAAACTCTTCTGACGCCCGGCCTTCAGGGCGGACCCAGCCCGAGTCCTGTCAAAACCTTGCTTCATTGCGCCCAGATTTTCTTGGGTTTGATTGCCGCGGTATTTCTTCAGCCGGTCGAAGCCGCCGCGGCCCTTGTCGTTGACGCTGCCACCGATGGTACCTAGGATTCCGCCAGCGAACTTGAGCGTGAATGGGATTAGGAAATAAGGTAGAATGTAGGCTGCAAAAGCTGTGAACTGAGTGAAGGTTGAGTTACCGATGACGGAGTCACCGGAGCCCATTGTGACAAAAGCAAAAATGCGCCCGACAGCTATAAGCGCAACGATTAGGGGGAACATCAACAATGCTTTGGTAAATGATTCATGCCAGAGCTTGAATGCGGTCCTAGTGTTGGGTAGGATAGAACAGGCTATCGCTATCGGCGCGAATAGGATAAGTACAATAATGACGAGCTGTCGGATGACGAGTACGGCAAAACCTACCGCGATGGCTAGAGCTGCCGTCAGTGCGAAGCTGAGTAAGGCGGGTATGCCCATGACGAGGATACCGGTCGTTCCGAGGATAGTCGTGAGGATTGCATCGCCTATGTTGGCACCCAAGGCTTTGGGAAAGTCATGGAACGGAAGATACATGAGCTGGCGGACACCTAGTCCGAGGTCATTGGTAAACATCACAAACCACTTCATGATTTCCCACGACAGTGCAATACCGATGATAGCGAAGATCAGCCTCGGTATTATTTTCTTGATAGTGTACGCGTCGAGAATTTCAAACCCAAGCCCTTGCGCAATGACCATAATTAGCCCTGAGACAACGAGTAGACCTAACGCTAAGCCTCGAAAAGCTTGCCAGGCAACGTAGTAGCCGTGACTTGCGCTTGTAGTGACTTCGGTGTTGTCAAAGATTTGGCTTTGATTAACGGTTAGCATATCAGTAATGCCGTTGTCTAGCAGTGTAATAATGTTGAGCATGCCGTGGACTATCGGGCACATAAACCACGTCAAGGGATTGCGATCTGTGTTGCATTCCAGCTCAGGATCGTTCGCGTCGGTTGATGCTCCGGAGTCGACGCAAGCCGGTGGAGTCGAGGTATCATCCCAGATCTTGCCCTCGGCATCACAGTCTTGCTTTGCGTCGGCGGTGGCGGAATCGTTGAGGGTTGCTTCGGCGGCTTTGTGTCCGTCGGCGATTGCGGTGGTGGCTTGGGCTACGGTGATTTTGGGATTAACGTTAGAATTATTTTTCACTCTGGTTACGTAGCACGTTGCGATAACGGCCGGGTTGGGCCGTGTGGTGGATGTCGGGCTGGCGACTGACTTCCTACAGAACGTGTATGCTGCCTGAACTGCATTCACGCAGTTCGTGTATTGAACTCGAGGTATGCCGGACGGCGGCGCCTGTCCACAGGCGGCGTCGATGAGTGGTTTTACCTCGGCGTCGGCAGCCTCCCGTCTGGCTCGCTCCTGTTGTTGTTGTCTGACGTCCGTGCAAGTGATAATCATTCTGGTATTGACATCGTTACCTATGGAGCGTGGAACCTGACAGATTTTTGCGTCTTGGCAGGCATTGTACTGGGCGTCTTTGTCTTGCGACATGTTGGCGCGATCGAGAGGCTTACCGTTGAAGTTGATGAAGCAGGCTCTCGATTGTGTATCGGTGAGCGCAGATACTTGCGGGGCGTTCACGAACAGGCCGCCTACGAGGAATACGGCCGTTAGCGTCGCGACCGCGACTAACTTGTTCCACCCGATTTGTTTTTGACCAGCCATTTGAATTATTTATAGCACATTACAGGCGCATATGTTAGTACAAAATCGTTCGTGGAGTATATATTGTCTGGTATAGTATGCGTATGAACGTAAAATTAAAATCACTCCTCAAAATCGTCGCCGTGACTCTGGTTGTTGTTGGGGCGTCGGTTGCGCCTGTGCAGACGACCTTTGCTGCGGCGCCTGACCCAGGCAAGCCAGTCATAGACTGTACCGGTGATGGCACGGCTGATCCGGGCTGTACTATAGTAACGAAATACCTAAACCCCTTTATCAAACTGCTATCAGTGCTGGCTGGTGTTAGCGTTGTCGTAGGAATCATCATTGGCGGTATCCGATACTCCATGTCAGGGGGTGATCCACAGAAGACCGCTCAAGCTAAGACGATTATCCGGAACTCAATTGTCGCTTTGCTGGTGTTCTTCTTCCTGTTTGCATTATTGAAGTTTTTAATACCGGGCAAAAACCTGTTGGTAGGATAACGTTATGTTTATGTTTACGAACTTCGTTTATTTATTTTCGGATACATTCGCACGTACAAGGGGCTGTAGTCGTAGTTTTTTTGGACTTGATCCGTGGTACTACTACCTCCAGGCCGATCCCGCTACGTGTGAGATTGCTAGGAGTGCTGCTAATAAGACTTTCAATTTTCTCCCCGTCAATGGCGGAAGCGATTTGTTACTGGTAGGCTTAGTGATTGTTGATGATTTGCTACGCATTGCCGGCCTGATAGCCGTCGGCTATGTCATATATGGAGGCATTTTGTATATGACTAGCCAAGGCACACCAGATCAAACCGCCAAGGCCCAGGATACCATCAAGAACGCACTGGTTGGTTTGGTGATAGCTATCCTGGCTACTGCTACCGTGAAATTTTTCGGAAGTAGGCTCGGATGATGCGACATACAAAGATATCGATTGCTCTGGTTCTTCTGCTAACAATGTTGGTGGTTGCGCACGGCGGGCACGCGTTTGCAGCCACCGGTTATCAAGTCGACGTCAGATCTCTGCCGCATGTAGGTGCTACCGCGGCTAAGCTGCAGGTGATACTTAGCATTGTCTTCTCGATCGTTGGGGCTATATCGCTATTGATGATGACGATCGGCGGTTTCCGCTACATCACGTCCGACGGTGACCCCCAGGCCGCCGCAAAGGCCAAGAGCACTATTATCTATGCGCTGATTGGTCTAGTGGTATCTGTCAGCTCGGTTGCTATTGTAACGTATGCATTGGGGAAATTGTGATGATTAGATCGTTGATCGCGCGTCTCGCTGTGTCTGCGCTAATTGTTGCCGCTGTATTGTTGCCGGCGTCTCCGGCGCTTGCCGCCGACCCGTTCCCTGGACTTGACTGTAGCGGAGTAGCGAAGAACACTTCTGTTTGTAAGTCTGGCAATACTGACCCTCTGACCAGTTCGAGCGGCGTCCTCCATAGCGTTACTAGGCTGGTCGCTACATTGGCGGGAGTGGCTGCTGTCATCGTCATAGTGATCTCTGGGATTCGTTATATCACGTCCAACGGCGACGCCGAAGCAGTTGCCAAATCGAAGAGGATTATCATCTTGGCGGCCGTCGGTTTGGTGGTAATAGTAGCTGGTCAGGCCATAATAAGTTTAGTATTAAGCAGGGTATAATATAATGAAAAAATTCTTACTCAGTCTAGTAATGGCGATAACAATGTTGGTTGGCGTCGGCAGTTTGGGCGGCCCGGTATATGCCGCCCCCGCCCCTACGTCGACCGATGCCGCCAAGGCGCAGGCATGCGCTGGCGTGAGAGACCAAGCCGGTGCCGCCTGTGGTAGTGGCGGCGTCAGTTTGAACAAAGTCATCACGGGTGTCATAAATCTCCTCAGTGCTATAGCAGGTATAGCAGCGGTGATCATGATCATTATATCCGGCATCAGGTATATCTCTTCGCAGGGTGAAGCCCAGGCGGTCTCCGGCGCTAAGCGCGGCTTGATGTACGCAGTAGTTGGCTTGATCGTCGTTGCCTTGGCTCAATTTATTGTTCGTTTCGTACTGACGAACGTATAAGCTGTTATGCTTGCGTTTACGTCGTTACGTGTGATATAAATTAAGGGAAATTGAACAATAAAGAAAGGTAGATATGATCACGAAACTAAAAAAGACAATTTTGGCGTTAGCGGCACTTGTTGCGATTGTCGCACCAGTACTGGCCCCTGTCGCAGTGTACGCTGCACCTGCTACATCTGCTACTAAGTGTGGTGTTAACCAAGGCGCAGAGCTTAGCTTATCTGGCGGAACGAATTGCGCGGTAGCTTCTACTGGTGCAAATGGGCTTAACGATCTTGTCAAAAAGATTGTTAACATCTTGTCGGCTATCGTCGGTGTGATCGCTGTAATTATGATCATCATTGGTGGTCTGAAGTACATCACTTCGGGTGGTGAGTCGAGTAATGTATCTGGTGCTAAGAACACAATCATTTATGCCGTCGTTGGCCTGATTGTTGTTGCTCTGGCGCAGTTCATCGTTCGCTTCGTGCTTACGAATACCAACTCCCTTTCTAGCTAGGAGCTAAGAGGGTCTGCGATCGTTCACATTAAAATACCCCGCATACGCGGGGTATTTTAATGTCTCAGATCTGCTAGGCTTACAAGATCTGAATCTTCTTGACCGTGTCTTGCTTGACCTTGCCGAAGCTGATTGTCAGAACACCGTCCTTCAATACGGCTTCGATTTCTTCTTCTTTGACTGGAACTGGAAGCGCAATGCTACGCGAGAATTCGCCCCAGTAACATTCCTGCAAGAAGTAGTTCTCGACGTCTTCTTCGTTTCCTGCCGACAGTGTGCCACGAATAGTCAGTGTATTGTCGGAAATGCTGACATCCAGGTCATGCTTGTTGACGCCGGCTGTACGAGCCTTGACTACTAAACGTTCCTTGGTTTCGTATACGTCGACAGCTAGTTGGCCGGGTACGCTTTCCTCTTCGTCCCACTCATCGGCTGCTGGAGCCACGGGCCCTACCGGCCCTGCTGTGTTTTGTCCCAGTGAATTTTGCCCAGAATCTTGCATGGAACCCAAGTCGTCATCCCCCAGGAATGCAGCCGTTAGCTCGTCCTCTTCCATCAAGAGATCGTCATCGCGAGATCGTCGCGCCATAATATATTACCCTCCACAATTGTTATAAACGTTGAATATGAG
>JAYTAB010000070.1:0-3339 GCA_043737735.1 Candidatus Saccharimonadota bacterium
CGACGAACCATTAACGGCCAGGATAAGTGGGCTTCATGTTTTTAATGGAGCGGTAGTCTACGCAAAATTCGAAAAAGGTCTACTGCACGATGAGGTTAGCGATGTTCATGCCATACTCAAGGATGAGGCTGGACTTCATACTACTTCAAGACGTCATCCAGCTCCCGAGAATCCGCACCTTACACTCGGACGAACGCAGCGAGGCACTTCGCTTTCTAAGAGTGAGAGTCGCTATTTAGCCGATGCGTCAAGGGACGCGTTTCAATTCGATGTGCACTTTCTGCCGATGGAAATTTACGACGGGTCAGAAGTAGAATTTAGTGCGCGCGCACTTAGTGTAAGCCGCTAGTCGGGCTGGTACACTAGAAAATTACACCGTTTTCCGCTATAATGACTCGGTTATATGAGTGATAATATTGTTGTTAGCGGAGCGCGAGAGCACAATCTCAAGAATATCAGTGTAACGATACCTCGAGAGAAGCTGGTTGTGATTACGGGATTATCCGGTTCGGGCAAATCGAGCCTGGCTTTTGATACCATTTATGCGGAGGGTCAGCGCCGTTATGTCGAGTCGCTAAGCTCTTATGCTCGCCAGTTTTTGGGGCTTATGGAGAAACCGGATGTCGACCAGATCGATGGTCTGTCCCCGGCGATATCCATCGACCAGAAATCTACCTCACGCAATCCACGCTCGACCGTTGCTACTGTTACTGAAATTTATGATTATCTGCGCCTATTGTTTGCGCGCGTTGGCGTGCCACACTGCCCGATTTGTAGCAAACCGGTGGCTCGCCAGACGACGAATGCTATCGTCGACCAGGTTTCGGCGTTGCCTGCCGATGCTCGATTGATGATCTTGGCACCTGTGATCGTCGACAAAAAGGGTGCCTTCGAGCACATCACCGAGCAATACACCCGGGCTGGCTTTGCCCGTGTTCGTGTCGATGGCGTCGTCTACGCCCTGGATGAATTCCCCGAACTAGACAAAGCTCGCAAGCACACTATCGACGTGGTAGTTGATCGCTTGGTCAACAACGCCGACAGCCGGACGCGTTTGGCCCAATCTGTCGAGCAAGCCCTCGAAATCGCCGAAGGCCGCTTGGGTGTCGTCAATGCCGACAGTCATGAGGAATTCAGTTACAGCCTGATGTACGCGTGTGTCGATCACCCGGATGTCAGCATTCCGGAGCTCGAGCCGCGGACCTTCAGCTTCAACTCGCCACACGGTGCTTGTCCGGTCTGTACCGGGCTGGGTTCGCGCATGGAAGTTGACCCCGAGCTGGTGTTGCCGAACGGCAGATTGACGATCGCCGAGGGTGCTATACGGCCCTACAATCGTATCAATGTCGACAATTGGTACATCAAGAAGCTGCAGGCTGTCGCCGAGCGTTATGATTTTAGCCTGCATGTTCCGACTAGTGAAATCAGCAAAGACAATTTGGAAAAGATTCTGTATGGAACGGGCGATGAAATATACAATGTTGCGCTCGGTGCTGGGCGGGCCTTCAACACGACCTACGAAGGTGTCGTGCCCAATCTGGAACGCCGCCACAAGGAAACCGATAGCGACTTCATCCGCCGTGACATCGAGCGCTTCATGCAAGAGCGGCCGTGCTACAAATGCAAAGGCATGCGCCTGCGACCGGAAGTCCTGGCCGTCACCATTCACGGTCGATCGATCATGGACATCTGTATGCTATCCATCGACGACGCGCTGGGTTGGTTCGAGGAAGTCAGCCTGAGCGATCAGGAGCGCCACATCGCCGAGCAGATTCTCAAGGAGATTCTGGCTCGTCTGCAATTTTTGAAGGATGTCGGGCTGAATTATTTGACGCTGCTGCGTTCGGCGACGACATTGTCGGGTGGCGAGGCGCAACGTATCCGCTTGGCAACACAAATCGGTTCCGGCTTGCAAGGCGTGCTGTATGTCCTGGACGAGCCGAGTATCGGCTTGCACCAACGCGACAACGATCGTTTACTCAAAACATTGCGCCATCTGCGCGACCTTGGCAACACCGTCATCGTTGTCGAGCATGACGAAGATACGATTCGTGCCGCTGACTATCTGCTCGATATCGGGCCCGGTGCTGGTATCCACGGTGGTCATGTTGTCGCGGCTGGAACGCCCATGGAAGTTATGAAAGTCTCGGGCAGTATCACCGGGCAATATCTGTCTGGCAAGAAGGAAATCGCTACACCGAAGAAACGTCGGGCTGGCAATGGTCTCCAGCTTGTTATCAAAAATGCCCGCGAAAACAACCTGCAGAATGTCGATGTCACCATCCCTCTCGGCAAAATGGTCGTCGTTAGCGGTGTCTCTGGCTCTGGCAAATCTAGTCTGATCAACGACATCCTGGCCAAAGAGCTGTTGGCGCGGTTGCACCGCGCCAACACTGTGCCCGGCCGTCACGACGAGATCGAAGGCATCAAGCAACTCGACAAAGCCATTATTATCGATCAGTCGCCGATCGGCCGCACGCCGCGCTCTAACCCAGCGACCTACACCGGACTGTTCACGCCGATTCGCGAACTCTTCGCCAGCACCCCCGAAGCCAAACTGCGCGGCTACTCTGCCGGCCGGTTCAGTTTTAATGTCAAGGGTGGGCGCTGCGAACATTGTTCCGGCGACGGCATTATCAAGATCGAAATGCACTTCCTGCCGGACGTCTACGTCGACTGCGAAGTCTGCCACGGCAAGCGCTACAACCGCGAAGCCCTCGACATCCATTTCAAGGGCAAAACCATCAGCGATATCCTGGAAATGACCTGCGAACAGGGGCTGGAATTTTTTGCCAATATCCCGTCGATCGCTCGCAAACTCCAGACCATGGTCGACGTCGGCCTGGGCTACATAGGGCTAGGCCAATCAGCAACCACGCTGTCGGGCGGCGAGGCCCAGCGCATCAAACTATCCACCGAACTCAGCCGCCGCCCGACTGGCAAGACGCTGTACATCCTCGATGAGCCAACCACCGGTCTGCACATGGCTGACGTCGAAAAGCTGCTACACATGCTGCATGCCCTGGTAGATTCCGGCAACAGCATGGTCATCATCGAGCATAATCTCGATGTCATCAAAAACGCCGATTGGCTGATAGACATGGGCCCCGAAGGCGGCTCCGGCGGCGGCCGCGTCATGGCCGAAGGCACCCCCGAACAAGTCGCCAAGGTCGCCGAAAGCTACACCGGGCAGTTCCTGAAGCGCATGCTATAGCAGTAAAACGTTTGATCGCCTGCATGCAGTATCTATTCACCACCCTGAGTGACCTTTCTAACTGCGCCAAGTAGGCCGCTTGCGGCATACTTGGCAAGGATAACTTGTATTGCACTGAAAGCGGG
>JAYTAB010000071.1:0-18240 GCA_043737735.1 Candidatus Saccharimonadota bacterium
AGCATGCATCACCAGTGCCTGTTCGGGCGTTAGCATACTTACCCCAACTTGAACCTTCGTGTCCTTGGTTTCTTCGCCCTTGTAGAGAATGGCTATGAAATTTCCATTGATACCAGGTCCGCGCGACCAGCCGACATCATAACCTTTCAGCTCACTATATAGCGTTGGCACCACAAACATATCGGGGCGCTCAGCCTTCGAGAATTTGGATTTCAGCGACGCTGGACACATATTGGCACCATATGAAAGTATAGGGATCCGGTCCGCCAACAACGGTGCACCTAGCGACGCGAGATAATTGTCGAGGTCTTGTCCAGTGTCATGCTCACCAACCGTACATTGCATTACACCTTCTTCACCGTACGTAACATCGAGATTTGCGACCGATATTCCGTTCGTCACATAGCTTCCAGCAGGCCGCTCACCCGGATATAATAGCGGGTCATTATTCAGAGAGGCAGATCGAAAACTCTCGACAGACGTCGCCAAACTGCCCGCATACTCAGCGTTTCTTTCGCTCATTGGCATATTTTAACACTTTACGGTATTAAATCAAAGTTCAGATCGTGCTGGTTCCAAGTACTAGTGCCCGACGCTAGCGACGCGGATATACACGAGAAAGATAATAAAGGCAATGACCGCCAAAATGCAGAGCATCATCGGGATGAAACCGCGCTGATCCGCGCCACTTACAGAATTGGCTCGAAGCATATTTCGCTGGAGGTTTTTAGGCGTAAGCTTTTTCATTACTGGATAGTATGACTTGCCGGAGGCTATTTGTACAGTCGCGATCGGTCGCTCTGGGGAACGGAGATATTTAGTTCCAAAATTTGCGCTTCGGCGTAGTCTCGGCACGGAATTGCTGCAGAATCTCTTGCTGGGCCTTGGTCAGTTTGGTGGGCGTGTCGACGACGATAGTGACGATGTGAGCGCCGCGCGCCTGATCGGCCGAGGGACGGCCGCCACGGAGGTGTGGCACGCCGTGTCCGGATAGCTTGAAGTCACTGCCGCTCTGCGTTCCAGCTGGTATCTTCATGCGGATCGGTCCATCGACGGTCTCGACTTCTATCTCGGTGCCGAGAGCGGCCTCGACCATGTCGATATGTTCGTCACTGAGGATAAGTTCGCCCTCACGGGTGAACACTTTGTGCGGTTTGACGCGAATATTGACGTACAGATCGCCCTTCGGGCCGTTGGCGACGGCTTCGCCGTGTTCGCGCAGTCGGACAGTGGCGCCATCGTCGATACCGGCTGGGATCTTCATCTTGACGACTTGTTTTTTGGTCTGAGTGCCTTTGCCGTGACAAACGGTGCAGACTTTCTCCGGGATTTTGCCTCGGCCATGACATTTCGGGCATATGCTAGCCTGTTGGATATTACCGAAGATGGTGCGTGTCATGTTAACTACCTGGCCGGAACCACCGCACTGGTCGCAAGTTTTGAGCTCGTGGCCGGGCTCGACGGTCGTGCCTTTGCAGTGTTCGCAGTTGTCTTCGAGGTTGAGGTTCAACTCGACTTCGGTACCGAAGACGGCCTGCTCGAAGCTAATTTCGACGCGGGTTTCAACATCGCGCCCACGAGCCTGAGCGCGTCGTCCGCCGCCACCTTGACCTTGACCACCGAAAAAACTGTTGAAGATATCACCCAATCCCAGGTCGCCGAAATCGAAGTTAGCACCCTGGCCGGCCTGGCCCCCTTGACCCTGCCCAAAACCACCGAAGCCCTCATACGGATTGCCTGCAAAACCGCTACCGTTACCACCGACACCGGCGTGCCCGAACTGATCGTAGCGCTGGCGCTTGGATGGCTCCTTGAGAATTTCGTAAGCTTCATTGAGCTCTTTGAATTTGGCCTCATCGCCGCCACGATCCGGATGATGCTCGATAGCAGCCCGACGAAAAGCCTTCTTGATTTCGTCAGCGCTAGCGCCCTTGCTGACACCCAATATTTCGTAATAATCGCGTTTAGTTGCCACTAGGTACGTCCTTGTAAAGTTTTATTGCTTCTCCTAATTTGAATAAGGCGATACTATCCGAGCCCGGTAACTTACTCAAATCTCGTATCTGCGGCGATTTTCCCATTTGAGGATCTATTTGTTGTGCATACATGTCTTCTCCTATAGGAACTCCATCGTGATCAACCCAGCTGTCGAGAGTCCACTCCGTTCGCTGTCCCAATACGCCGTGACGTGGTAGTGCCACAACCGAAGTACCCAGATTACCTTCGTCTATTGTCGCAGTATACGTGACGGTACCTTCTGGACATGGCCATGAGCGATTATCAAAGCCTTTGGACAAGTCTAATCTACCGATGTGTCCCTCTATATATGCTTTCATAGCCTGCATGACCCGAACTGGGTCAATTGCCTGCGGATCAATTCCGGAATCAAACGGGTCTTTTTCACTCATAATGAACCTATTGTACCTTATTCATCGTTACGTGCCTGATTCTGACCCTCATGATCGTGATTGTGACGGCCGCGGAAGGCGTGGACAATCTGTTCTCTGGTGTAGCTGACAGTTCGGTCGGTCACTTTGACGAGCGCGTCATTGGTCTCTTCGCCGAAACAGAGGTAGGTGATATGAGCGCCGCCGCGACGGGCGATGTTGAGTGCCGGGATCATGTCGGCGTCCGAGCTGAGCACGACGATGTCGGTGACGTTGTCATGTACCGCCGCCATGACGATTTCCGATGCCAGCCGGACGTCAACACCCTTTTCCTGCAGAACCATAGTACGACGCCCACAGTGATAGCAAGCGTTGCTTTCCTTGACCTTCAGGTTGCCAGCTTTGATGACATTGATGCCCTGATTGGTCAGCATGGCGATCCAGCGACGATGCGATTCCTGGATCGACGTGATCTTGTGAATCAATAGCTCTGGTATCTCGAATTTCGGCTGCTTGATACGCGTCGTGTAGTAGGCGATACTCTCTGGGGCTTCGCCTAGCGCACTGACAACCAGTTCTCGAATATCAACCTGGAACATATCGTCACGGTCGCTGATCAGCTGTTCCTGATGCAACACCGAGACTAGTCGGTGTCGCAGATTTTCACCATCAATAAATAATTTCACGCGTTTCTCGTTTCGTGTCTTAGTTGGGAACTGATACCCGTATTGTACCAATACTCTGTCGAGGTCTGCAAAAATCAAAAAGCCCCGCTGAGGTCCAAGGACCAACACGGGGTGTAACTTTTACTTTACGAGTTACACCCCTGTTTGTCAAGACTAAACGCCGGCAGTATGCGGAACTAAGCTTTCTTCTCATTGTCGTCGACGACTTCGCCTTCGACGGTGTCGTCTTCGGATTTGGTGTCGGTGCGCTTGGCTGTGCTCTCGCCGTCTTCGGCTGCAGTATCGGCACCTTCGGTGGCGTCCTCGGCTGCGGCTTCGTCCTTAGAATCTTTGGCGGCTTGCTCGTACATCTTGGCACCAATAGGCATCAATTTGTCGTTGAGTTCTTTGGCGGCCTTCTCTAGTTCTTCTTTGCTAGCTTTTTCGTCTTTGACGATCTTGCCAGCGGCTTCGACGGCTTCGTCGAGGGTCTTTTTGTCCTCATCGCTCAGTTTGTCGCCGTTGTCGTTCTTCAGCTTCTCAGCCTGGTAGACGGCGCTATCCAGCAGGTTGCGGGCTTCGACGGCGTCTTTGCGCTGCTTGTCTTCTTCGGCGTGAGCTTCGGCTTCTTTGGCCATTTTTTCGACCTCTGTTTTGTCGAGGTTTCCGCTACCGGAGATAGTGATGCTCTGCTCTTTGCCGCTGCCCTTGTCCTTGGCGGCAACGTGCAAGATACCGTTGGCATCTATGTTGAAGGTGACTTCGATCTGCGGGACGCCGCGCGGTGCTGGCGGAATGCCATCGAGCACGAATCGGCCGAGCGATTTGTTGCCGTCGATCATATCACGCTCACCCTGAGCGACGTGGATTTCGACCTGTGGTTGGCTGTCGGCGGCGGTGCTGAATGTTTCGGATTTGCTGGTCGGGATGGTAGTGTTGCGCTCGATAAGCTTGGTCATGACACCACCCATCGTCTCGATTCCGAGACTCAGAGGTGTTACGTCGAGCAGCAGGACGTCTTTGACGTCACCTTGAAGCACGCCGCCTTGTATAGCAGCACCTATAGCAACAACCTCGTCGGGGTTAACACCTTTCATCGGATCACGACCGAAGATTTTCTTGACTTCTGCCTGAACGGCTGGCATACGAGTCATACCACCGACGAGTACGACGGCTTCGATGTCGGATGCCTTCAGACCGGCGTCTTTGAGAGCTTTGGCACAAGGACCACCCGTTTTCGTAATCAAATCAGACACCAAGCTCTCCAGCTTAGCACGAGTAAGCTTATGCTCGAAGTGCTTCGGACCATCGGCATCGGCTGTCAGGAACGGCAGATTGATGTTCACTTCCTGTGCGGTCGACAGCTCTATCTTGGCCTTCTCGGCTTCATCGCGCAGGCGCTGCATGGCGGCTCTATCGTTCGATATGTCGAGACCGTGTTCCTTCTTAAATTCATCCACAAAGTAATTGACTAGTACACGGTCGAAGTCGGCGCCACCGAGGTGAGTATCGCCGTTGGTCGATTTGACTTCAAAGACACCATCGCCGAGCTCCAAGATGGAGACGTCGAAAGTACCACCACCGAGGTCATAGACGGCGATCTTCTCATCTTTTTTGTCGTTCTTGTCGAGGCCATATGCCAGTGCAGCGGCCGTTGGCTCGTTGATGATACGTTTGACCTCGAGGCCAGCGATCTTGCCGGCATCCTTGGTAGCTTGACGCTGTGAGTCGTCGAAATATGCCGGTACAGTGATGACGGCTTCGGTGACCGGTCCACCGAGGAAGCTTTCGGCGTCAGCCTTGAGTTTACCGAGAATCATGGCGCTGATTTCTTCTGGGCTGTATTCCTTGTCGGCCATTTTCACCTTGACACCATTGCCAGACTTGACGATTTCATAACCCATTAGCTTCAGGTCGCGCTGGACTTCTTTGTCGTTGAAATTGCGGCCGATCAGGCGCTTGACTTCGTATATAGTGTTTTTGCTGTTGGTGACTTGCTGGCGGCGAGCGACTTGACCGACTAGGCGTTCACCGTTTTTGTTGACAGCTACGACAGATGGCGTCGTGCGAGCGCCCTCGCTATTGGCGATAATCTCCGGCTTGCCGGACTGCATGACAGCCATTGCTGAGTTAGTGGTACCGAGGTCGATTCCAATTATTTTACCCATAATTTATTCTCCTTTTTGCGTGATTTACTTGGCACGTAGCATATTAGAGTGCTAGAACTATTCTATCATAAATAATTGGCACTCGTTAGTCAAGAGTGCCAATTGGGTTATTTTTCGTTTTCTGGTGATCCGAGTTGTCGGACGAAATCTTGAGCCCTTTTAACGTGTCTCGCTACATCGCCTTTAGCTACATATCGCTCCACAGTATCAACCGGAACCTCTGCCCAAGCGGCAATACACGCGAGTAGTCCTGGCATTTTCTCGGGATCGCCTAAGTAGTCGATCAAATAGCCGGACATATAGTCAGTAAATACAATAGCGCCTATGGCGGCATCGACCTTTCGCCGCGGACTCCAACCGCTCATGTCTTCATTGGGACCTTCTGGGGATGAACCATGCAGAGCCATATGCTCATCTACCTCAGCGCAGCGCTACCTTAACCATGGCATGGCGGATAATTTCGTCGCCAATCTTATAGCCAGCTTGCAACTCTTCGCTGACTACCTCTGTTGCGCCGTCGCCCTCTTCCATAGCTATAGCCTCGTGATAGCGAGGGTCAAATGGCTGATCGATCGTCGCGATGCGCTCCACGCCGATGTCGGCCAACGTCTTCTCGAACTGTTTGACAACACCCTGAACACCTTTGATATATTCGTTGTTCTCGAGTTCTTTCGGTACATGTTTGAGGGCCCGTTCAAAATTATCAACAACCGGGAGCAAGTCACGCACGACATTGACTTTGATCATACTGCGCATACCAGCAACCTGCTCATCGTGGCGGCGGCGAATGTTGGTAGCGTCGGCCCGCTCGCGCTGAAGGGCCTCTGTGAGCATGTCTATCTGCGATTGTAGCCCGAGCATGGCATCTTCGGCCGGAATGTCGGCGTCAGCGTCCTGTGGCTCGGTGTGGTGTGGTTTGGTCATCATATCCTCCGTTATACTCTATTGATCGTTAGGCGTAAAGAACTCCTTCGAGTTCCTCGCCAGCGTGGCGCACCAGTAACATGACTTCTTTGTAACTCTGCCGAGTTGGGCCGAGTGTACCGATGTAGCTGCGGTCGCTAAATGGACTGCGGAATCGGCTAATCACCAAGCTGCAGCCCGCCGTCCGCCCGATGGGGTTTTCGCGGCCGATGTAGACGCTCAGTGGTTGATTGGGGGCGGTTTCGCGGAGCCACGGCTCGAGGTTATCAAGCAGATTCGCAACCGCCTGGACCTGTCCAGCTTGAATAAATTCCGGCTGCCCAAACAAGTTCGACAAGCCACTCATATAGAGTTGGTTGCCGATAGTCGCTATCCCGAGATTGTGTGTCAGCTCAACCAAAGTGTCCACCGCTCCGCGAATAGTCTGCTCCGGCATTCCGCCAGATTGAACACGGGCGTTCAAGGCCCGCTCACCCCTGTGCAACGCCGTTTGCAGTTGTGGCTCTGCATCGTTCAAACGATTGACGTACGTCCGGTAGCCTTTGTCGGTCGGCACTCGGCCAGAGCTGGTGTGCGGCTGGGCGATATAACCAGCGCGCTCCAGCTCGGCCATTTCGGCGCGAATGGTAGCTGATGACACATTAAAGGCCTTGGCCAGCAAGTTGCTGCCAACAGGGCTAGCCACTTCGGCGTATTGCTCGATAATGGCGGATAGAATTTCTTCTTGGCGTCTTGTCATAATGTAGGCGTATGCTTCTTAGATCCTAGCTTATACTGGGCATATTATACGTGCTTTGGCACTCATACGTCAAGAGTGCCAAAGCACGGGCCCGGATAGAACGCTACTGCTTCAACCACTGCTGAAAACCCTGTATGACTTGTTCGACCGCCTGATCTATGCTATTTGCCCCAGTATCTACAACGAGATTGTAATTTGTAGTATCGTACGGATTAACTTTGTACAAGCTATCATAACGACGCGCTTCGCTGTCAAGTCGTTGTTGCAAAATGACTGCATACTCGGCAGGGTCACGGTGGATATGCTCATTGGCTAGCCTCGCTTCGTCCATTCCATCCAATATGCGCTGGGCGGCAATCTCGAGGTCGAGATCCAAGAAAACCTTATACGACGCCGGCATCCAGTGCCACGCCATCCTAGAATCAATGACTTTTTTGTCCTCTGTCGCACCAATGTCACGCAGGCGCTGATCTACCAAATGGTCGATCTCGGCATTCTGTTCGGCGTTTAGATTCGCCTGTAGCACGTTGACGCCCCGCTCCTTGCCCAACTCCCGGAACAAATCGCCAGATGAAAAATGCTGTAGACCCAATCGCGACGCGACTTCCTTGGCGGTCGTAGATTTGCCACTGCCCGGGCGACCAGCAATAGTTATAATGTGTTTTTTATCCATACTTTTCACAATCCTTTCACGGCTGCCGTACATCTTTATCTCAAAGTATTAATAACTACAGTTAATCACGCTTCAACATCACCGTAAATGCTTCGGCTGGGATGTCGACTTTTCCGAAGCGCTTCATGCGCTTTTTACCTTTGGCTTGTTTGGCCAAGACCTTTTTCTTGCGCGAGACGTCGCCGCCGTACAATCCAGTCGTGACGTCTTTGCGATAAGCGCTGATGTCTTCGCGGGCGATAAATTTGCCACCGATGGCCGCTTGGAGTGCAACCTGGAAATTCTGGCGTGGGATGACATCCTTGAGCTTGCCGACGGTGTCACGGCCGAGCGATTGAGCCTCGCTGCGGTGAACCATTATACTGAGCGCGCTGACGATATCACCGGCGATGTAGAAGTCCAGCCGCACCAGATCTTCGGCGCGATAATCATCCAGCTCGTAGTTAAACGATCCGTAGCCGCTAGTGATGCTCTTCAGCTGATCGTAGAAATCAGTCAGCAAGTTGGCCAGTGGCGCCTCGAAGCTGACCAGTGCCCGCGATTCGACGTAGCTGAGGTTCTTGTGATTACCGCGCTTGTTGGCAATCAATTGAATGACCGGGCCAACGTAATCTTGGGGCACGACAATTTCGCCCTTGATCCAAGGTTCGCGGATCTCGGTGATCTGCGCCGGGTCCGGCAAATCAGCCGCGCTCTTGATATCAATTTCAGTGCCGTTCGACATTGATACCTGATAATCGGTCGACGGATTAGTAACGACGAGATCGAGGTTGTATTCGCGCTCCAAGCGCTCGCGGACGATGTCCATGTGCAGCAGCCCTAAGAAGCCAATCCGCACGCCGAACCCCAACACAGGAGAATTCTCGGGGGCAAATTGCAACGCCGAATCGCTCAGGCTGAGCCGCTCGATGGCGTCCTTCAGCACTTGATAATTTTCGTTGCTATCCGGGAAAAATCCAGCATAGACGAATGGTTGAACATGTCTGTATCCGGGAAGTGCCTCGGTGGCCGGCTGCGCCAACAGTGTCACGGTATCACCGACCCGGGCATCACGCGTCGTCTTGAGGTTGGTCACGATGTAGCCAATCTCACCGTTTTGCAACTCGGAGTTTGGCGTCATGTCGGGCCTGAGTGCGCCGACCTCCAGAGCAATACCCTGAGCTCCTGTGGCCAGCATTTTGATCTGCGCCGCCTTCGGTATGTGGCCGTCAAAAACCCGAACGTATAGGATAACCCCGCGGTAATCATCATAATAACTATCGAATATCAAGGCTCGAGTCGTTGTCTCGGTCGAAGGTTTCGGCAACGGAATGTCTTTGACGATGCGCTCCAGTACCGCATCAACACCCTGCCCGGTTTTGGCCGAAATCATCAAAATATCTTCGGCGTTGCAACCAAGTAAGCTCATCACTTCGGCACTGACCCGGTCGACATCGGCCGCCGGCAAATCAATCTTGTTCAGCACTGGGATGATGGTCAGCTCTGCCGCCATCGCCAGATAGACATTGGCCAACGTCTGCGCCTGAATCCCCTGCGTCGCATCGACGATCAGCAACGCGCCCTCGCAAGCCTCGAGGCTCCGCGACACCTCATAGCTAAAGTCGACATGGCCCGGCGTGTCGATAAGATTCAGTTGGTAACCCTTGTACTCCATACGCACCGGTGCCAGCTTGATCGTGATCCCCTTCTCGCGCTCCAAATCCATCCGGTCCAGCAACTGCGCCTTCATATTGCGCTTCTCGACCGTGCCCGTCAGCTCCATCAGCCGGTCAGCCAGAGTAGACTTGCCATGATCAATATGCGCAATAATACAAAAATTTCGAATCAGTGATTGTTCCATTGCTGTCTATTATAACAGAGGTGTGAGTACTGGCTCTCAGATTGTTAGTTGACGTTTGTAACTCGTCGACTTAGTACGGTTGGCCGATAGACTTGTAGATAAATTTGCGGGCGCGTTTGAACATCGGGCGGACTTCTTCCAGATCGAAGATGGCTGAGATGCCGATGTGCACGCTGAAGGTTACAAGTGTTAGGAAGGCCAGCTTAGTTCCTAGTGTTACGAAACCTCGGTCGTTGATGCCCAGTGGGTAGAGCGTAACTATCGTGAAGGCCGTCAATACGCTAAATCCGGTGGCTGATATGATCTTGGCTATGGCGCGCCAAAACGACGGGTCCATCAGTTTGTGATCGCGCATCACCATGATCGTAAACAAGATTGTAACCTCGGTAGTTGCAACTATCGACTGCGCCAACGCTAATCCAGCTATCCCGTAGGCGCTGGGCCGCGACAACATATAGGCCAGCACGATATTGAACAAAACTACGAATATCGACACAACGAGCGGTGTCACGGTATCCTTTTGCGAATAAAACCAGCGTGAGATCAAGGAGTAGATAGTGCGGAAGAAGATAGCCACAACCAGAAATCCAAATACTAACGCGATTTCCGGTGAGTTCTGGCTGAAAATCATGCGAGCCAGATAACCACGAGCGAAAAATGCGACGACTACCACGGGCATGGTCAGCCAGATGATGAGGCGCAGAGTACGCAGAAAATCTTTGCGAAAGAGATCTGGCCGGCCCATCGACAGGCGTTCGTTGAGACGCGGAAAAGCTGCCGTCGAGATGGCTGTACCGAGCAGCAAGATCGGTGCCGTATGCAGAATATAGGCGTTGTTATAATTACTAATCCCGGTCGCGCCCCCGATGGTCGAAGCAAACCGGGTGTCAACGACGCTCTGCACTTGGTCAATACCCTGATCGAGCGATCGCGGTGGCAGTTGCCGTAACATTGCCTGAAAATCACGGTTACGCCACATGATCTTCGGATGCCAGTGAAAATCAGTGCCGATCAGTCCAAAAGTGACGACTATCAGCTGCAAGATACCGCCAACTAGCGCGCCGATGCCGAGCCCAACGATACCAACATCGGTGCCCTTGAACACATAGATACTGATGATAATGCTGACGTTATAAAACAACGGTGCGATGGCGTAGAAGAAGAACCGGCCGATCGTTTGTTGAGCACTGGTCATAATGCCAGATATAGTGAACAGGAACGGGTTTAATGCCAAAAACCGCATCAGCGTGGCGGCATTGTGCTGTTGATCTGGCGTCAGGCCGGGCGCTACGAGACCGATCAATGGGTGCGCGAACGCAAAAATGATCAGGCCGACGGCGAGCATGATCAGTGCCAGCAAGTTCATGAGACTCGCCGACAGAGCCCACATACCACGGCGATCTCCCTTGTGTAGACGATCTGCCAGGTAGGGCATAAAGGCGACGCCGAGCGCGCCGGCAGCGATGGTGTAGAAGAACAAATCGGGTATGTTAAAGGCGGCGAAGTACACGCCAGCGCGCTCGGCCAGAGGCGTCTGTGGATTGTCGAAGTTGGCGTTGATGAGCTTGGTGCGCAGGAATCCCAGAACCTGCCCGATAAGGGCGGTGCCGATCAGCAGCAACGCGACACTGCTCATCGATATTCGTTTGCTTGGTTTCGGTATACGTAGTGCTGACATGGTCTAATGTTTCAGGGTTATTTCGGTATCATTAATATATTCGTAGGCATTCGCTACTGGGCTGGAATTGTTTTGATTCGTGGGAATATCTCGCTGAATGTCCGGTGTAGTGGCAGGTGCCTTGCGCTTGCGATGACGTGTGCGTTTGCGCTTTGTCCCAGGTGATGGCGATGACTCTGTTGGTGGCGCTGGTGATTGCGGGCGGGATACGTCAGGATAGGGTTGTCGGGGCACTAGTAACGATCCGCGTGACGGCTTAGGCAATCCGCTAATATCGCCTACTTTGATGCCGCTGTCGGCGTGGTCGTCGGCATTCTTGCGTGGGACGACCGATGGCTTGTCGGCCGGCTTGGGCTTGGCAGCAATTTGCGCAGGTCGCGGGGACGGGCTAGGAGGGGATACGCTGGCTGGATGAAAATCGTTGAATGAATAGCGCTCATTGACATAGCGCTCGACGTATTCCCGCGACGAGGCATACTGTTTTCGACTATTGGCGATGATGGATGAACTGTAATCCGCCCGTTGTGGCGGCAGGTTGAGGCTAATCGCCGAGAAAGCCGGCGTTTTTTCGCCTTCTATAGTCATACTGGCGACAAAATGGCGATTATGCATGTGTACCAGATCGTATTCCTCGAATTGCGGCTCAAAATAGCGCAGCATCGAGCGGGCGTCATCGGCACCCATCCGGAAAGCTACTATCGAGCCGACATTACCAAACACGGCATCTTTGACCTCTACAGCCATTTGGGCGGTGTACTGGTTGGCGACGGTCAGGTTGAGGCCGTATTTGCGGGCTTCAGACAGAATCGTTGCAAATGAATCGGTTGCAAAGTTCTGGAATTCGTCAACATACAGATAGAACGGCGAGCGCTCCTCGGCCGGTATGTCTGCGCGACTCATGGCGCCTAGTTGAATCTTGGTGACCAGTAGCGAACCGAGCAGCGATGCATTGTCCTCGCCGAGCAACCCGCGTGACAAGTTGACCAGCAGTATCTTGCGCTCATCCATGATGGTCCGAACGTTGAAGCTGCTCTTGGGCTGTCCTATGATATTGCGGACTAGCGGGTTGGCCACGAAGGCCCCGACCTTGTTGAGTACCGGCGCCACGGCCTCGGCAGCGAATTTATCATTCCAACTGGCAAATTCTACCGTCCAAAAATTGCGCACCACCGGGTCCTGTACATGCTTCAGGACTTCAGCACGGAATTTCTTCTCGGTCAAAATTCTCGTGATATCCAGCATCGTGGCATTCGGGTAATCGAGCAAGGCCAGCAGACTGTAGCGCAAAATGTATTCCAGACGCGGCCCCCAACTCTCGAACATTCGCTTCAAGACACCAATCAGCTCTGAGGCAGTGTGAGTTTTGAGCTTCGGATCGCTGACCTCCATCGGGTTGAAGGCCATAGGGAATTCGGTGTCGGCCGGGTTGAAATAGATCACATCCTTGACGCGCTCCGCCGGGATACGACGCAGCGTATTGATAGCATAATCGCCATGTGGATCGATGACCGCAAAACCATATGGGCTATAGATGTCCGAAATCGTCAGTAGTTCCAGTAGCCCCGACTTACCGACACCAGTCTGACCGATAATGTACAGATGGCGGCTGCGATCCGTTCGCGGCATGCCGTACATAGTATTGTGGCCCCGGAAGTTTGTCGTCGCCACCGGACTGATATCCTGCCGAAATTCATCCGAGACAACCGGCAAATTGGCGGGCGGCTCGGCAGTCGATGACGATGCCCACAGGATGTATGGCGTCTCAACATTGGTATGTGGCAGGTGACACAGCGTCGCGACTTCCTCGATATTCAATATATAACCCCGCCGGTTGAAGGCTCTAGCCCGGTACAGCCCAAGTACGTATGGATCGGCTAGGATTCGCTTTTGTTCAAAACCATTCAGATAGGTTGTATTGAATTGTTTGTAGCTGGCGATGATAGATTGGATGCGGAGCCTCGACTGGTGTGTGTCTCCATGACCACGGTACACAACCCGTAGCTGCGTTTCGAAAGCCAGCTTTTGGCTCTTTTCCTCGGCACCCTTGGCCTTGACCGATTCGTACTCCGTCGGTTTAGCAACCCCCGTCTTCTCTGTTGGCGGTGTCCACAATGCGCTCATTAGGCCCGTCATGCCTATGCCGCTGCCGCCACTTTTGACACGAGCGATATATCGCTCGCTCTTGCGGTGCCAATTCGATGCCGCTGGTCGCAGCGTCAATTGCACCCAAGCCTCCTCGTCCATCTCGAACTTGGCGAACGTTGCCGTAATTGCAGCAAGGGGGTCGACCTCGAAGCTTTGAAATGTCTTGATAGGCAACACTTCCGGCGCCGTCAGTTTGAGTTCTGTCACGAGGATAGATTTGAACGCGCCGTCCGGCGTCATGCAGTAGTCAGGAACCTCTGAGATTTGCACCGAAGGGTACTGGGCGTACATCTGCTCCTCAACGTAGCTTTTCAGATAGGTCGGGACCCAAACATAAAACCCGATGCGCCGCGCTACGACGGCAATCTCAAAACTTATGCGCTCCCGGATAGTAGTCTGGAATAGCCCGTGGGCCGGGATGGTCAGCAGTCCAAAGAGACTTGCAAACATTTGCTCGGCCGCCAATTCCTTTTTGTCGTTGGTACGTGGCACCTGCAGTAGCAAAACAACTCCATTGTCAGGAGTTACCGATAATTTTGAGGATCCAGGGGTATTGCGCGCCATATATAATATAATCAGCCGAGTTTTGGAGTATGACTGGTGTACGTATTATCGCATTTTTCCGATCTAAAATACAGAACAATGCCGAGCTCGAAGTTCACGAAGATATGGGATCTATCCAGAACATCCAAACAATTCCAAGAATGATCATGAGTACGACAATTTCCACAGTTTTAATACTACACGCCCGCACAAATAAGCGCAGAGAAAAATCTAACTAAGTCTAGTAGAGGGTAGCAGCTTTGGGCAGCGTTGCGCCGGCTAGCAATTCGGCGACTTCTTCGGCTTCGACGGTTTCCTTTTCTATCAAACGGTCCTTTAGGGCTTCAAGATTACTGATGTTGGCCTTGAGAATCACCCGAGCGCGGTTTGCTGCCTCGGTTATCAACGCTTCCACCTCTTGGTCTATGACGTTTTTGGTGTTCTCGGATTGATTGCTCTCGTGGACGAGACGCTCCATCATCATACCTTCGTCGACTTGGAATACCTGATCGCGAAGCTTGTCACCCATGCCCTGGTTCATGACCATGTCGCGGGCCAGCTCGGCGGCTTTTTGCAGATCATTGCTGGCACCCGTCGTAATATGATCAGCACCGAACATAACTTCTTCGGCAATACGCCCACCAAGACCACGAGCCAATATGTCCTTGTATTGCACAAGTGAGACGTAGTAGCGATCTTCTGGTGGAATAAACCAAGTAACACCGCCGGTTCCGCCTCGAGGTATGATAGTCACCTTGTGGACTGGGTCACTGTCCGGCAGGACGTGCCCGACCAGGGCATGACCAGCTTCGTGGAAGGCCGTCGTAACTTTGTCAGCCTCGGTCATAACCTTGCTCTTGCGCTCTGGACCGATGGCGACACGCTCAAATGCTTCGGTGACGTCCTTCTGACTAATCTCGGTGTGGTCGTTGCGAGCAGCGATTATAGCCGATTCGTTGGCGATGTTTGCCAGATCTGCACCCGACGAACCAGCCGATTTGCCAGCCAAGGCGTCCAGGTCGACGTTTTTGGCGAGCGGCTTTTTGGTGAAGTGAATCTTCAGAATTGCCTCGCGGTCCTTGCGGTCCGGCAAACCGATATTGACGCGGCGGTCAAAACGTCCAGGACGCAGCAGTGCTGGGTCGAGCACATCAGCGCGGTTGGTGGCAGCCAGGACGATGACGTTTTGCCCCTGTTCAAAACCATCCATTTCGACCAAAATCTGGTTCAGTGTCTGCTCACGCTCATCGTGTCCACCACCCATGCCCGAGCCGCGACGACGTCCGACAGCGTCTATTTCGTCGACGAAGATGATACACGGAGCGTTCTTCTTGGCCTTGGCGAACAGATCGCGGACGCGAGAAGCACCGACACCGACGAACATTTCGACGAATTCTGATCCAGATATACTGAAGAACGGCACGTTGGCCTCACCAGCTACAGCGCGGGCCAGCATAGTCTTACCGGTACCAGGAGGGCCGACCAACAATACACCCTTCGGTATACGCGCGCCGACACTGGAGAATTTCTTGGGGAATTTCAAAAATTCGACAACTTCCTCGAGGTCTTGTTTGGCTTCGTCGCTACCAGCGATTTCCTTGAAGGTGACCTTGTCCTTTTCGTTGCCATATAGACGAGCTCGGCTCTTGCCGAATGACATCGCCTGGTTGCCTTGCCCCTGGGCGCTACGCAACATGAAGAACAGCATGCCGCCGATGATCAGGATGGGCAAAACTGAGATCAGCAAAGTACTCCATATCGAACCACCAGATGTCTCCGGCTTGTTGCTGACCTCAAACTTCGTGGTATTGAACCCCGCTTCCTTCAGGCTGGCCTTAGGATCAATATAAGTCTTGAGTGTTGGCTGACTGTCACCGGGCTTGGTGATCTGTAGTTCGTTGCCATTCTTGGCAATCTTGGAGTACTCGCCCTTGTTGGCCTGGGATATGGCGGTAGACTCCGGAATCTCCTTGATACTGCTAGGCTGCCCATAGGCGGCAAAAACAATCATAGCCAGCAATACGATCAAGGCTACAAAGCCAAAATTTTTGAAGCCCTTGTGATCAGCTTTGGTATTCTTCGACTTCTTGCTAAATGGTTTTTTGTCCATGTCTCTCATTCGTTCATTTATCTGACTATTATATACTAGGCCTCTTCTAAAACCTACCTCGTGGCTGCGGGCGCTTTTCAGGAGTAAGCTAGTGGTTTTTTGGGTCGAAACGTAGCCGTAGCTACGTTTCGAGGCAACAAAACTGCTAGATTGCCCTGACAAAGTGGCTGCAGGCCGGGGTAGGTTTTAGAAGAGGCCTACTGCCCAATTAATTAAATCTAGCGCTCAGTGCGCTCGAGTGCCAGATAAGCTTTACCGACTTCCATTACGTATTGCGTAGTTACGTCGACTCGCTTGCCAGTCTCATACGTTTTGGCAGCGCGCACCAGCCGTTCCAGCATCTTTGTATCAATCTCAGCCACCCCACTTGCGCGCAGCCAGGCGGCCATGACTTCTCGAGCGACAGTGTGTGGCAGCATGATGAGCGAGTGCCGGTGCAATCTACCATCATCACTCATACTGACGACCACTTGCGCCAGCAGTTCGTCGAGCTCGGCATTGCCATGGCGCATGTCGACAATGATATCATGCAAAACCTCTCGGTCCGCCGGCCGAAAACGAGTCAATAGGTTGTGCCTGACATAATTACGCTTGTAAGCATCACTGGCATTGGTACTATCCTCATGCCACAACAGCTGATTGTCCTGGGCATACCGAACGATGTGCACCTTCGGTATGTGCAGTAGTGGCCGCTTGACGATATCAGTCGATTGCAGGCTCGTCATGCCACGCCTGCCAGTACCGCGAACGATGTTGAGGATCGCCGTCTCCAACGCATCGTCCTGGTGATGCGCTGTCACGACCGCCTGGGCGTCCGCTGCAGTGCGCACACGATGCAGAAACTGATAGCGGGCTTGCCGGGCGACCGCTTCACTGGCAGTAGGACCAAGTTTGCCTTCACCGAAGACGTAGGGCAATCCGTATTCCCTAGCCAAATCACGAACAAATCTCTGGTCGTCAGCCGAATCCGACCGAATTCCATGGTCAAAATGTGCCACGGTCAGCCCTAGCCCAGGAATTGTCCGCAAAATATGCAGCAAAACCACCGAATCAACACCGCCTGACACAGCGACCACATATCTCCCCGGTGTTAATTTGCTGTCGATATCCATCTATCTAGTATACTAAAAAGATGCCAGACCCAGCCCTTGTTACTACAGACATTGATAAATTCATAATAGCCCAGGCACCCGCCGCCAAAAAAACAATAAAGCACATCTACTTCTGTCGTCATGGGTTGAGCGAGCTCGGCAAAATCGGGCTATGGGCAGGTAGCACCGACACACCCCTGGCCAGCGAGGGCTGGGCACAGGCCAAAGCCGCAGGCATCGCTGCTCGTGAACTACACATCGATTACATCATCAGCTCTCCCCTGATTCGTGCTCGCGACACCGCCTTGACTATCGCCGCTGAGATCGGTTTTCCGGTGAAATCAATAGAGATCAACGCGCTTGTCGTCGAACGAGACTTCGGTGAGCTCGAGGAAACCGCCTGGAACCCAGAGCTTGACCTGGATGGTATTATCAATATCGAATCCTCGGCTAGCGTCCTGGAACGGGCTCGCCGTACATATGACTATATCCAAACCATCGAGGCCGACAATATTCTTATCGTCAGCCACGGCGCATTCGGCCGAGCACTCCGCCACATCATTAGCCCTGAGATTCCATACAACAACAAGCTTCGTTTCCAAAACGCTGTGGTCACTCAACTACTCTAGCGACGCATTCAAATTCACCCTATCCAGTCTGAGAACGAGCTCGCGGATAGACTCCGAGCAATATCCGGGGGGTCAATCTGGATTACATATGTACCGACAAGTTGTCTAAACGATCGCAAAACCTCGGGTGGAGATATAGTAATCATGTCGTTCGTAGGGTCAACCGCTCCCAAAAGCCGATTTCCAAAGAGCCCATTATAGACCCGGGCGTTATGTCGAGCGTCCTCCACTATCTCATCTCGTATGACTATTTGTCTCAATGGGTCGTAGCGCTCGGCAAAATAATGCTCCCCCGTCTTATCCCCAGCCTCGTCGGCACGCTCGAGTTGTATCCCTAATATATAGAGTTCCGCTGGCGCCAAAATATTCAGAGTACCCCTTCGCATCTTGAGTCTATGCTCTAGCTCACGACGATCAAATTGCACACATTGTTCACTGCTCACACACCCTCCACTGGCGTTCAGTATCCCCAATTTGCCGGCAACGTGATGTTAGATATCTTACTGACAATGATCTTTGACTCTAGTCACCTCCGTGCCAGCGTAATCCAGGTATCTATTCACCACCCTGAGTGACCTTTCTAACTGCGCCAAGTAGGCCGCTTGCGGCATACTTGGCAAGGATAACTTGTATTGCACTGAAAGCGGG
>JAYTAB010000072.1:0-5327 GCA_043737735.1 Candidatus Saccharimonadota bacterium
TTGTAATCACTGTCGCTGGCCGCTACATAAACTGTCTTGGTAATGTCGAGCGGCTGGCCGAGCATGCCCGGTCCATATATGTGGATGGTATGAAAACCGGGCGGGATTGACTCCGGAATCTGGACGGTAAATGTGGGTAGGTTGCCGCTGGAGTCTGTCGTTGTCGAGCCGAGATCTACGGGGTCGGAATGCATGACGACTCTGTAGTTCGACGATGCCTTCAAGGTGGCCTTCGTAGGGTCAACGGTGACATTTGCACCTTGGCCTTTTAGCAGAATACTGGGGACTAGACTGTCGTCAGCAACAACTGCGTTGGTCGGGCGATTGGACCTCGGCAGATTGCGCTGGTCGAGACTCGCCGGCATTGCCGGGGTTGTCAGGGCAGGGTTGGCGGCTGGCATCACTACCCGAAAGTTATCGGTTTGCGCACGAATGGTGCTCGCCAACAGCTCATGGCCAAGGGCGTTCGGGTGATAGCTCTCCGACCCAACGAACTTCAATGGCCCGATGCCACCGTCGGTGCCCGCCGTGAAGCCGTTCGCGGCCACCTGAGACGATTTGGCTTCGCACATGCGGTGACCGTCGAAGGCGTGGCTGACGTCCACATATCGCACCCCGGCCTTGGCCGCCGCCCGGGCCACAACGGTGTTGAGATAGTCGATCAAGTCGGCGGCCATTTGCCTCTCTTGGTCATCTAGGTGGACGTTGAGAGCACAATTCCCGGTAGTAGCTGCGATCTGTGGATAGCCTACGGCGTAGACATTTTTACCAGGCTTCGAGACTGTTTTGTAAGTACTGACCAGGCGGTCGAATATACTGCCGACTTGTCGGTACAGCTCTAGGCGGTCCTCGTACGTCGGGTAGCAACTCGTTGGTAGGCTAACGGGTGAAACGCAGCTTTTGACGATGTCCGAAAAGCCTATGTCGTTGCCACCTATGGAGAGGGAAATGACTTGGGGTTTGTAGGTGTCTATGAATTCGGATTGGGCTAGGAAGCCGGGGGTATAGTTGGCTTTGACGGAATTGATGAACTCCTCTGACCTGTCCTTCTTTATAATTTCATCCTTAACCTGGCCCCTATACGATCCAAGTATGTTGGTGATATCTTCCATCACTGCCCCCGAACAAGCCACCGAATGCCCACTCGCGTATTGCTGTCCACTCAGCAAGAAGGCATACGATTTGGTCGACAAATGGCACTTGTTGTTCGACGTATCAGTGCCGGCGAGGTAGGCATGTGCGCCCTCGCCAGAGGCAAATGAGTCGCCCATGCCGAGATACTGTATGCCAGCCCCAGACTCTCCCGGAGAAGTCAGAGTGTAGGTAGCGACCTTGAAATTGCGCGGTGTATGCACATAATCATGAACCGCCGAAAATGATATCTGTGAATCGTTGATAAATCGTGGTTGATATAGCCCCCGAAAGCCCGGTATCTGGCTATTGATATATCCCCAGTAGTCACGAGACGCGCAGCGATTCGTTCCCGGGTTCACCGGCAGCGATATGCCGGTGCAGTTCGCCAGATCGTAGACTTTGAATTGGTCATAATCATTTGGCTTTACTACGACTTGTCGGCCGTCATTTGTGATGGACACTTGGGCTCGTTGACTGGAATAATCACTGCCTTGTTGGAGCGATTGAGCAAACGGCTGCATTTCGAAAGTCGCCAAATTGACACGGACAAATCCCTGCCAAGGTATATCGACAACCATCCAGCTACCATTTGGTGAAAATGCCATGGTGTTAATATTGATGGCCAGTAGTTTGCTGCTCGAGTCTCGAAAGGAGATATCCGGCCGGCCGGTTATGGCATAGTACCACCCACCATCCGCGGTCTTGGTTAGGGCCATCTTGTCGCGTATAGACGTATAGAAATGCAGATAGAGGCCGACCGAAGGGCCACCGGAGTACGTCATGAGCAAACTCTGATTCGGTACCGCAATGAGGCTGAAATATGGGTATGCTGGCACGACAGGGATGGACTCCGACGCGCCATTGAACACTACTCCGTTCGAACCGACTTGTCCGAAGGGCACCGTCACCATACAGTCGGTCATAGGGGTCAGGCTCGAGTAAGATTTCACGGTCGTTTGCGTACAGTCGAAGTTTGTACCAGACGGAAATATATTCTCCGGCAGCTCGACTACCTTCTGTAGGGTCGGGTTGCCCGAGGCCTGCCACGGGGCAGAAGTGCCACCTAGAGCCCGCACCGCGCCCGTGGCAACGACAACAAGTACGACTAGTGTGCTCGCCAGCACGATGCTCCGCTTGCGCATCCGCATTCCAACGTCTCCAATTAACAAATTACTCGCAATATAGTACGGATTTGTTTACAAGGCAAGCATGTGCTTTTTAGTTATTTTTTAATATGCCATTGGGTAGTACTGAGATTTGGCAGAATCTCCACAATTAACACTGATGCCTAGTAGGTATGTGCTTTTTGTTTGAACCTCATATTCAGGATAGGGCGGACTGGCGGAATTATAAAATTCGTAGACGGCATGGCAAGATATATCTGCTTTGTCGTCCTGATAGGTCTCGATAATCTTCTGGTAGTCTTCTCGGGTAGTTTGTTCATTAGTAGGTGAACTCTCGAGGGGCTCAGAGCCTTTTCTAGCTTCACTTGGATAGGTTGTTGATTTATGAAACATCTTTGACCTAACTATTTGGCTAACACTCATAAATCTACCGTTCGCTACGTTAGGGTCTTGGACTTCATAAAACAAGCTTTGATCTACATCGCAAGACAACGGGCCGTTATTGAACTTCATATGTGGCCGAACGCAGGTTTTTGTGCTCTCGACCTTCAGAGGAGCGCCGGTAGCCGCGATAATCGCCCGTGAGACCTCGGCGACGTCCTTTTCGGCTTGCACGAAGCGGGCTTTGTCGGCCGCGATGGCTTGTGTCTGGTATACATGCCAGCCGAACGCCGAGGCGGCGATGCCGAGCAGTATCACAACGACGATGATAGACACCCGTCGTAACGTGGTGCCGCTGGATTTTGCTCGGCGGGTGATGGGCGTGGGTTTGTTGCTCATAGTACGGCTCGTAGGGCTGCTCTCAGAATTTAGAAGCCTATGCGGTGCATAAGCTGGTCGATGATAGTGCGGGCGTGATTGGCGAAGGGGAGATGTTGTGTCAAAATTTCCAGGATCTCAGGCTCGTTGTTGTGATCATAGGAAATGCTTAGCATCGGTGCAAAGCGCTTTAGGGGCATAAAGTCGATACTGGAGAATTCGCCGAGCTCAACTATTGAAAAAGAGCGGAAATCGACGTAAGGATAAAATTTGTGACCAACGCTGATGCCCTTGGGGTCGAGTGCGTATTCCATCTGACGTGGCTGCCTGGAGGCGGCGTAGCCGAATAAGCCGGCGCAGACTATGAGAACAACGACCGTTATGATGTCACGAGTAACTAGGTAAGTAAGCGCAATGGATACGAGGGTGATCCCGGCCAGTATCAGATACCACGAGCGAGTTTTGGGATGAGGTGCGAATTCGGCGGCCATCCAGGACACTTCCTGACGCTTGGACTCGTCTTCTGCTATCAATGGCTCTTCAAACCCAGTGGCGGCTACTGGCACGTCGACAGCTCTTGTACTAGAGTCGTCGTTGTAGAAGCTGACAGGCGCCGGTTCTGTGGGCTTGGGAGTTTGCGCCGAACTGACAGGCGCGCTCGCCGTGTTGGCGATGTTGGCTATGGGAGCTATCGAAGGAGCAAGAGGGATAGCTGCTGGCGGTGTGGCCGTAGCAATAGGTAACGGCGTGTCGTAGGGCATTGCAACGACCGAAGGGCTAGAGGGAGGTGGTGTTTGTGACACATACAGCGGCGACACAGACTCATCATCACTAGAGGTAGATTCGTCGCGAGCCGAGGGGCTGCCGGTATTTTGATTTTGGCCATCCATAAGCGTCATTGTACAAGATTTTGCGGCGCGATACAAAACTTGCGTATCTGCAGTAGCGCCACAGCACATTGTCTGTTATAATCAACCTCTGTTAATGACGCTCATGGAAGGGTGTCCGAGTGGTCGATGGAAACGGTCTTGAAAACCGTCGTGCCAGCAATGGTACCGTGGGTTCGAATCCCACCCCTTCCGCCAAACAGTAATTCGGGTTACAATACGCTCAGCATTGCTGCACTAAAAGAAAAGAGCAGTCAGCACGGCGGGTTTATCCCCGGCGTCTTGTGCGATAAGAAAGCCGCAGATTTATCTGCATTGCCTGGAGAGGTACCCAAGTGGCTGAAGGGGACAGTTTGCTAAATTGTTAGAGGGGCGCGAGTCCCTGCGAGGGTTCGAATCCCTCTCTCTCCGCCAATATAAAACAGCCTACCTCGGTAGGCTGTTTTATATTGATTGAAGACGAGAGGGATTCGAACGGGATTGCCACGTCGGCAATCCCCGCCCGACAGCCCCCGCGGGAGCGAAGCGACCAGGGGGTCGAGCTTTAGCTCGAGGTCGAATCCCTCCGGAATAGCCCTCTGGCGAAATGTTGCGTACCTCAGGATAACTCGAATCCCTTTGAAGTAGCGCCCGCCCGCAGAAATTTATTTCGAGGACGAGTACAGCCGTGCGATTATCCCTCTCCCTCCGCCAATATATACAGCAAGCAACTAATTCTGCTATTCTACTACCATGGATACACAAGCAAATTTATCTAAAATTGGTTTTACGGCTGGATTAATTAGTTCGGCAGCGGCTATTGCCGGTGGAGTTACTGGCTTCATGAGTATATTAATTTTGGCATTCTACCCAGAAAACCCCACTAGAGTTTATGGAATCTTTTTGTTAATGGGTGTCGCTTGTGGCGGGATATTGTCATACAGCTACCTCAGTAGAAACCGAGTAAACAACCTCCTCCTGATCACCGTCCTCGGCAATATGTTCGCAGTTGTTCTTCCTTTTTTTGGAGGTTTTATAGCTTTCCCAGTATTGACGATGCTGCTAGGGAAAACAAGGCAAACACCTTAGCCCTTTTATTTAACAAATTCTAAGCCCGCCCGCAGAAATTCATTTCGAGGACGAGTACAGCCGATATGGTTACTCAAGACGACCTAAACAATGGTCTCGCGAATTTACACACAGAAATAGATTATTTTGTCAGGAGGTCGTAGCAGCTATCCGCAGGCCGAAACGCTCTGCAATTTGTTTTTTCGAGCGACTGAAGTAGTGAGTTGCTCCTCAGAAATTTTTCCGCTCTGAACGTCAACTAAGATACGCGTCTTTACCTTAGAGCCTGACAAAATCCCCCCGTTAGCAAGGATATAGCCTCCTTAGCATGATATGAGTCATGGCAATATAGATCAGACTCTCACTTTTCCTGGGG
>JAYTAB010000073.1:0-3413 GCA_043737735.1 Candidatus Saccharimonadota bacterium
GACATAGCTTCGACAATAAACCACAACCTAACCATAACTGGGTTGAAGAAATGTATAATGATGAGCCAGGGGCCGCTGGGCAAGTACGTAGCTGCCATATGGATATTGACGGCATAGAATGGCATATCACTTCTTACCTCGGTAGTAGCAATCCAGAACCGGTAAAAGAGTTACGGGCGCAGTTAGGGATGTTCTCCGAGCCAGACATGAATATGATCCCTGGTGATTATCTTTCGACAAGAGTACGAGACGTAGGAGAAATAGGAGCCGGTCGCGATCGCTATGCAATATTCGAAGATGAATCGGGAAACGTAATTGTTGTGAACGAGAAGGTGAATGATATCACTGTGAAGGATATCGACACACCCGAGAAATTATTGGGTGCAACAGCAATTGCAACATCACGGCTATACCCAGAACTTGACTCTTTCGATGCCGAAGCATCCAGCCTACAAATAAACATGGGGAATTACCATCGTGCGCCGCTGAGAATCGTCACTGAATTAGAGCTCGACATGATTGCTAAGCTGCTTCTAAAAGCCAAGGCCTCACCGTGTGCGTGCCAGGATGATGACGAAAATGAAGTTTTGTCAGAATTCCTCTCTCAACTACCCGATAGCGACACAGATGATTATCCAGAATAGCGTAAACCGCAACGCCCACTGGCATGGCCAAGCGTATCGATAACCCGATCAGAAACGACCTCACAAGATAATCGAGAAGGCTGTGGGTTATTTGCGGGCGCACACTAAGGTGTGCTCCAGGTATTTTTACTAATGCATTGACTAAATGTGTGTCACAGAATATTATGTGAACAAGAAACATAGTCAACATAGTAGAACAAAGGAGACCCCCGTATGTTTGCATCTAATCTAGCTCGACTCAGGGCCTACTCCGATCTGTCTCAGCAGCAGGTTGCCGAGAAGCTCGACATGGCACGAGCAACTTATGCCAATCTTGAGACCGGCAAAAAGTCACCAACACTTGAACAGTTGAATGCTATTGGTGAGCTGTTCGATGTGCCTAGTCCGCAGTTAATCGATGGCGTATCCCCTCTTCCTCCGAACGCATCAACCGAAGTGCAGCCAGTGCAGTTTGCACCAAATGGCCCCGATATTATGCCTAGGGAGACAGTTGTGGAGCGAGTGGACACCCTGCGCGAAGTATTACTCTATGTCCTTGATAAAGTTGGCGCAAAACCAAATGTCGGCGAGACGGTCCTGTACAAGTTGCTGTACTTTATCGATTTTGACTATTACGAGAAGACCGGAAAATCGATTACTGGTTTGCGGTACATGAAAAATCATCATGGCCCTACCCCGACTCAAACATTTGTATCCGTAGTAAAAGGCATGGAACAAAGGGGTGATTTAGAGATCGTCAGTACAAAATATTTCAATCATGTTCAAAAAAAGTACCTGCCCGTGATCAAGCCTGAGTTGAAATACGTTAGCGGTGAAGAGCTACGGCATATTGACGAAGTATTGGCCAGACTAAGTGACAAAACGGCCACAGAACTATCTAGCCTATCGCACCGAGACATGCCATGGATGGCCACAGCCGATGGGTCCAACATCCGCTACCAACTGGCAAAATACCGCACTGCCGATACATCCGTGCAAGAGACTCTGGATGAACTTTAACCTCGACTTTGACTTTGATTTTGACTTTGGGCAGACGCCAGAATTTGCCAAAGAGCTAAAAAAGCTCAGCAAAAAGTGGCGTAGATTGCCGGAAGATTTGCTCGTTTTGCAGGCAGCAATCACTACGCTGTATAAGGACTCAAACGGCATACAGGCTACGCATATCCGGGAGGCATTCTTCTCAACCAAAAAAGGCGCCGTGCTAAACGTATTGGACAGCGACAGCGAGGTCGTGAAGGTCAGGCTTGATTCTCAAGACCTAGATAGTGATAAACTACGTGTCGTATATATACGCCGGGGTAACGAGATATTGCTCGTCGAGCTATTTGCTAAAAATGAAAAGCCCCGAGAGAACCAGGAACGAATTACAAAATACACAAAATAGACCTGACAAGTCTATGGCGACCCCAGTTTACGTTTAATGCGTTATACTGTAAGAAGTTATGGAACAAAAAGAACAAGATTACCGCGCTGAGCTAGCGGATCTGGAGCAGAAGCTGCAGGATCCGGAGATTTATAGCGACAAGAACTACCCGAAGCTAGCCAAGCGGCGGGCTGAGGCGGAGCGAATTGTCGGGCTATTCGACACCAAGATTTCACTGGGCCAACAGCTGGCTCAGGCTCGTGAACTGTACGAATCCGGCGATCCGGAAATGCGCGAAATGGCTGACGGCGAGATAGCCGAGCTGACCGTGAAAATCGAACACAATGATGCCGAGCTGTCCGAGGCGCTTACACCCAAAGACCCCAACGACGAGCGCGATGTTATCATGGAGATCCGTGCCGCTGCAGGCGGCGATGAGTCCAGCCTATTTGCTGGCGAGCTGTACCGCATGTACGTCCGCTGGACCGAGGTGCATCATTTCAAAATCGAACTTATCAGCGAAAGCCCCAATGAAGTTGGCGGCTACAAGGAAATCACCTTCGCGGTACGCGGCGTCGAAGCTTACAAATACCTGAAGTTTGAAGCTGGCGTCCACCGTGTCCAGCGCGTCCCGACCACCGAGAGCCAGGGCCGAATCCACACCTCCACCGTCACCGTGGCAGTCCTGCCCGAGGCCGAAGAGACCGATATCGAGATCCGCGACCAAGACCTGCGTGTCGACGTCTACCGCTCCGGCGGCCACGGCGGTCAATCCGTCAACACTACCGACAGCGCAGTGCGCATCACCCACCTGCCCTCCGGCATGGTCGTCAGCAACCAAGATGAAAAATCACAGATCAAGAACAAGGCCAAAGCCATGAGCGTCCTGCGCAGCCGCCTGCTGGCCCAAAAGATCGAGGAAGAACAAAGCCGTCAATCCGACGTCCGCAACAAACTTATCGGCTCCGGCGACCGCAGCGAAAAAATCCGCACCTACAATTTCCCGCAGGACCGTATCACCGACCATCGCATCGGCTACAGCCGCAGCAACATCCCAGCCGCCCTAGCGGGCGACATCGACGACCTAATCGAAAAGCTATTAGCTTACGAGCACGAACTCACCAGTAGTAATGTCTAGGCAGCCTAGATCTTACTCCACTACCTAAGTGCGCGCCCAACAATAACCTCCCAGTTATAGCAGCGCACTAAGCTTATCAGCATGGGGTACCGCGGCTACGACGCCCGCAACCTCGCGCCACGGTTCGCATTCGGCCATGGCCTCAGCTACGCCAGTGCCGACTGGGGGGAGCCGACCGCATCGGCGCACACGATCGATGCCGACGGATCCGTGACGGTGACCGTGCCAGTGACAGCCACGGGCGAGCGCGACGCCACGGTCGTTGTGC
>JAYTAB010000074.1:0-7244 GCA_043737735.1 Candidatus Saccharimonadota bacterium
TTGTTTTGGCATAGCAGAGTCCTTTAAGGTTATCTGCTTTTTAGTATGCCTCAACTCTCAGGATTTGGGGAGGGGTGCGTAAGGTGAGAAAATTATACAGCCTGGCCTTAAAACCAACATTTCAGATCCTGAAGTTATCTTCTATAATGACATATATGAAACCTATACGCACCCGCTTCGCACCCAGCCCAACTGGCTATCTTCACGTCGGCGGCATCCGCACGGCGCTGTTTGCCTGGCTGGTGGCTCGCCAGGGCGGGGGGCAGTTTATATTACGGCTCGAAGACACCGACAAGGCCCGCGAGGTCGAAGGCTCCGGCCAACACATCCAGGATTCACTGCGCGCGCTCGGACTAGAGTGGGACGAGGGCGTCGGTGTGGGCGGATCGCACGCGCCGTACAAACAGAGCGAACGACTCGACATCTACCGCCAGTGGGCACAACGCCTGATCGACACCGGCCGAGCTTACGCCGATCCGTACACACCAGCAGAAGTGCAGAGCTTACGCGAAGAGGCTCAGGCCGCCAAAAAGCCGTTTTTGTATCGCAACCATCGACCCGAGAAGCCTGCCGCTTGGGACGGCAGTACGCCGCTACGTTTCCTGAGCCAACCGCAAGACTACCAGTGGCACGACGAAGTCATGGGCGACTTGCACGCTGGCGCCGAGGCCATAGACGACTTTATCCTGATCAAATCCGACGGCTATCCAACCTACAATTTTGCCCACATCGTCGACGACGCCGAGATGGAGATTAGCCACGTCATTCGCGGCCAAGAATTCATCGCCAGTACGCCAAATTATCTCAATCTCTACGAAGCCCTCGGGGTTGAACGACCAGTGCTCGCAACCATGCCGCACATCCTCGGCCCGGATGGCAATAAGAAACTCAGCAAACGCGACGGCGCCAAGGACGTGCTGGATTACATCCGCGATGGATTTTTGCCGGCTACGCTCGTCAATTTCATAGCATCGCTCGGCTGGAACGATGGGACCGAACAAGAAGTATTCTCTGTAGATGAGCTGATCGAAAAATTCAGCCTAGCCAAAGTCCAGAAGAGCGGGGCACGCTTCGACGAGCAGCGATTGCTCTGGATGAATGGAGCGCACATACGCGAACTGCCACTGGATAGCTTGTACGAAAAAGTACAGGATTATTGGCCGTCGGAAGCCACCGCTGCCAGCTACTCAGACGATTACCGCAGGCAAGTGCTTGGCCTAGTACAAGAACGCCTGAAATTCTTCAAGGAATTGCCGGAACTGACACTGTTTTTCTTCGTAGATTTGCCGGTCAATCCCGAGCTCATCGGCGGTCACAAACAGCTAAAGAAACTGGAGCCGGCTGATCTCAAAGACCTACTAGAACTAGCCAGGTACGCACTAGAGGCCAGTAACTTCAATGTCGATGATTTGCAAACCCGTCTCAACAATCTCCTCGAGACAACCGGTCAAAAACCAGCTGTGTTGTTCAGTCTGATCCGCATAGCCACCACCCAGTCCCAGTCCAGTCCAGGGCTAGCCGAAACGCTGGCCGTCCTCGGTAAAACTACAACGCTCACTCGCTTGCACGCCCAAATCGAAAGTTTATAATGGTTGCTATGACAAACGATGACCAACCAGTTACACGCAAAGACCTCGCAGAGGCATTCGAGGCGTTCACTCGCAAAGACCTCACCGAGGCGCTAGAGGCATTTGGCCGAACCTTCGGTGCGTCGCTGATGGCAGAATTCCGTCAAGAACTTGACGCCAAGCTTGCGGCCACCGAAAACCGTATTGAAGAAAAATTTGACATCAAACTGACCGAGACAAAGAACCAGCTAATGCTCCACACCGAAGAGACCATCGGCACTTACAACTCCGAATTACTCGAGAACATCGCAAATATCGTCCAACCCATGCAAACTCAGGTCGAGGATCACGACCAACGTCTCACTCGTCTCGAGCACACAGTAGCCTAACGCCCCAGAGGGGACTTGAACGAAATTGTTTTTGGGCTAGGTCGATAGCGCCAGCGTTGGTACAATAGTGCTTATGATTGATGATTTTATACAACCTCCAAGCAATCAACCGAGCAAGCTCGACCCAGACCGCATGGTCCGGCCACGCTTCGACAATGTCGACACCACATCAACGCCCGAAACTATTTCCGTGAAAATCGAACGACCAGCGCCAGCGTTTCGCACCCCCGAGCAAGTTGCCGCCGACAACTCCGCACCCTTCGTTGGCGCTGCAGTACCTGACGGCGTTGCCGATGCGCCCAACGATATTGTCGAGTCAATAGACCCAGACGAGCTCCTATTGCCAGAACATGCCACAGCTGCCAAAAAATCGAGATTTTCTTTGTCGGGCACCGTCAAACTTTTTCGCAAATGGGAAGTATCCAAGAAGAAATTGGTCATCGCCAGCGTCATCGCTGTCGTCGTCCTGATCGGCAGCGGGGCAGCCTTCGCTCTGACACGTAGTCATCCAGTACCTATCAAAGTCGTCACAGTAAAAGCCAAAGCCGTCGCCAAACCGGTACCAAAACCTATCCTCTCACCACTGACCGGCATACCCGTCACGGCCGAGCAACGTGATCTACCGGTCATTGGTGTCATGATCGAAAACAGCCCAGATGCCCGCCCACAGTCAGGGCTGAAGCACGCCGGTGTTGTCTACGAGGCCATCGCCGAAGCCGGTATCACCCGCTTCCTAGCACTGTTCCAAGAAGATCAGGCGGCCAATGTCGGACCAGTTCGCAGTTCGCGGCCATACTATCTCGACTGGGCCATGGCCTTTGACGCCAGCTACGCCCACGTAGGTGGCAGCCCTGATGCCCTACAACGCATCAAGGATATCCACGTTCGTGATATAGACCAGTTCTTCAACCCAGCAGCCTACCACCGCATCACCACACGCTATGCGCCGCACAACGTCTACACCAGCATTGGCCAACTGACCGACCTCGCAAAGTCAAAGGGCTATGAAAAAAGCACTTTCACGAGTTTCGAACGTAAAGCCGAGAAGCCATACGTAGCACCGGCCGCAGCCCCAGCCGCCAGCACGCCCGCAGCCGGCACCGCACCGGCCAACAAACCAAAGCCTACGACCAAAGCCAAAACAGCCACCGAAACACGCACCCCCGCCAATGCAATTGACCTAGGTATATCAGGCGCCTATTATAACGCCCACTACGATTACGACGCAGCGACCAACACTTACAAACGCACTATGGCTGGTGCGCCCCACCTAGACTTCGACAGCAAGACACAGCTAGCCCCCAAGGTCGTCATCGCCCTAGCCATGCCATATGGGTTGATGGCAGATGGCTACCACTCGCAGTACACCACCATTGGTAGCGGCAAAATGTACGTCTTCCAAGATGGCACCATCGTGACAGGCACCTGGACCAAAGGAGAACCATCCAGCCAATTCGTCTTCAAGGATGATGCCGGGGCAGTCCTAGCACTCAATCCAGGCCAAACCTGGATCTCCGTCGTCGGTGACGCAGCCAAAGTCACGTACAAGTAAACTTCTCCGGCTCAAGCCCGCTTCAGCAACAGCTCAAAATACTCCGTGCCGCCGAAGGGAATTTTCTGTTGGACATTCTGTGTGCCGGTCAGCGAATCGGCTGAATACACCGTAAACGAGCCGTAGAAATCATTGATCTCATCTGTCGCCCGGGTCAAGTGATCGGCCCTCGCGACATCCTCGAACATGTTCAGCTGGCTACGCGACGACGGCTCGAGCCCGTACAGGTATACGCCCATGGCGCGGACAACCATATGAGCCGGGCGACGATCGAACAGCCGCGAGACATGCGTCCAGATGTCTTGATCGGTGTAGAACGCTGCGCGCGACATCTGCTTGTCCTGCCAGCCGCTACCGCGCGCAAACGACACCCAGACACAGACGCCGCGAGCACTCGCGCCGCGGTAGCGTAGTTTCGTGCCAATGGTTTCGGCCAGGAAGTGCAGGCAAGAGCGTAGATATGCGTCGTCGCTGGTCGGCGTCTTGACCACCCATTGTCGCCCAACCATCCCCAGGTGAGTCTGGTAATCATCGACTTCGTAGCCACGCAAACGATCATGCCAATGCAGGCCATTGATGCTCTCGAACACCTGCCTGCGCAGCAGATCTTCGGACGCCTCTAGAAATTGCATCGGCGTGTGTATACCGTACATTTTCAGCCGGGTGCTATATCCCCGAGCAATGCCCGTCAAATCTCGCAGCTTGAGCGACTTATACATATCTACGAGGTTGTGATGATCGATGAGGTCCAGCCCATCCGGTTTGTGCAGGCCAGCCGCCATCTTGGCCAGAAAGCGATTTGGGCCGATGCCGACATTGACGCGCATCCATTTGCCAACTTCGGTCGCCATCCGCTGTTTGATTTCCATGCCGATGTCTTCCAGGGGGCGGTCATTTACCAGGCGAGTCCCATGGAAATCAATCACACCCTCGTCGATACTTTTCATCTTGATGTTCGGCGAATAGGTTTTCATGATCCGCATCAGATTTTGGTACATGAAAGTATATTTGGTCGGGTCAGACTCGAGCAGCACAAACTCCGGGCACAGTGCCACGGCCTCGCTGCGGCGCATGCCGACCCGGATGCCGAGCGCCTTGGCCTCGTACGACGCCGCGATGACGCAACACTCCGGCGACAGGCGATTGGTGACGCCCATCGGCCGACCACGCAAACTCGGCCAGGCTTGTTGCTCGGCCGAGGCGAAGGCACTGTTGAGATCGATATGCATGAGCTGTGGTTCTTCGGTGTTCAGATGATATTTCTGGGCGTCACTGCCGGGCACGGTCAAGTCAGTAGTATCGCTCATAGGTCACCTCCGCCGTCCGAGAACGACCCAGAAAACGACCCAGGGATCATCGCCACTAGCGTCCAGCCGAGCGCCTCGGCATCGAACTCCAGTCGGTAGTCATTGGCTCCGTCACTGACATGAAACACATGAATCATCCGCTTGCCAGACACCGTCGGGTGACGCAGCGCCAACTCCGTCAGCTCTATATCCCGACCACGCCAACGCATCCGCCGCGGCACACACAACGAACCGATGTCGCCCCGGCGCCGAAACATCACCACCACATCAACTCGCTCATTTATCTGTATCGTTGGGTCCATACACGTCCTCGGCGGAGAAACCGTCATTAATCGACGGCTAAGCTACACCTTCGGTGACTCGCCTCGCAGCAATGCGAAGGCCTTGCGCATCGCCACTACCTCGATATCATCCGGCAGCTTACCACCGGTCAGAGCGGCTTCCAATTCATCCTCGGCAAACCATCCATATTCGGAGTGATCCTCGGGGTTTAGCGCGACAGCAGTGATATCTCCCGTGAACCGGGCAAAGTAGACGACTTCGATAGAGTGAGAACCCTTGATATCGTTGACGTAGGTAAAGACAAAGAACGGATCGCCAACTTCGATAGCCATGCCTAATTCTTCGTCGATTTCGCGTTTCAGACCGTCGACCGGATCTTCGCCAAAATCAATATGTCCGCCAGGTAATTCTCGGACGCTTGGCAAAAACTTCTTTGTATCGGCACGCTTCGGCCAAAACACCTTCTCGACTCCGTCAAATGCTTGATGGATAAAGGCGCAGGCTGTGATGACTTGCTGTCCGTGCGCCGGCGTTTCGCTATCGTGTGAGATTGTATTCATACACCCAAGTGTACCAGATAAATCATCTACACCGCACGCCCAGGCTCCGCATTTGCTATAGTAATGTCATGAGTTTGCAGCACGCCATCACGGATCTACCCCTAGACCACAGAAAGGAGAACGAATACCCGAAACTTGTCCGGGACAAAATTCCGGCAATAATCCTACAGAATGACGGCTTCGACGTCCCGACCCGAACATTGGCCGAGGATACAGAGTACTTGGGATATCTACTCAAGAAAGTCGTCGAGGAAGCCGCAGAACTATCCGAAGCGACCACCGACTCCAACATTGTCGAAGAAATAGCCGACGTATACGAAGTCATCGATGCCATTTTGAAACTCAAAGGCGTTGAAAACGCCGAAGTCGTAGCAGTACAAGACGCGAAGCGAAAAAAGCGCGGTGGATTCGACGATCGGCTACTAATGCTCCGCAAGCGCCCATAGGACTTTGTCAAAATTAATTCGATTCGGTCCATCTGGAGCGCATACTTAGATTACTTAATTACTTATCATGAACATAGCCAGCGCACTCCTCACCAAATACTCCATCATCTCTGACCAGATCAAGCGGCCGGCGCTGGAGGTCGTGCTCGGGCAGCTCGAGAGGGCACTGGCAAACGGTACAGAGGGTGATGTCGTCGAGTTTGGCTGCTACATCGGCACGACGAGCTTATTTATCAGGCGAGTGCTCGACGGGGCAGAGCCGTCCGGCGGCAGGCAATTCCACGTCTACGATTCGTTCGCCGGGTTGCCGCCGAAGCGACCGCAGGACCAGAGCGCCGCCGGGGTGGATTTCCGGGCGGGCGAGCTCAGCGTCAGCAAGAAGCAACTGCTGGCCGAATTTCAACGGGCGCATCTGCGGCCACCAGTGGCGCACAAAGCTTGGTTCAACGAGCTGAACGACGAGGATGTTCCGGCGCAGCTAGCCTTCGCATTTCTGGACGGCGATTTTTACGATTCCATCATCGACTCGCTGCGACTCGTCTGGCCGCGGCTGTCGCCGGGTGGTATCATCTGTATTGACGATTATGGCCGAGAAACTCTGCCGGGCGTCGAACGGGCAGTGCGCGACTATTTCCAGAGTCGGCCACAGGACGTGCGAGTTTCGCACAACATCGGAGTCATCACGAAGCTAGAAACAAAATCAGGGGCAAAACTATGAAAATTCACATCATCACCATCGGCGAACCGAAACTAGCCTATGCCCGGGCTGGCTGGGACGAATACATCGGCCGGCTGAAGCATTATCATAGCGTCCGGGTCACACACATCGCCGACAAGCACAACGACGCCGAACACCTGTTGCAGGCCGCCGACACCGCGTACAAAGTAGCCCTGGTCATCGACACGAAACAAGCCAAACAACTCAGCAGTCCCGAGCTAGCAGCATTTATAGAATCCCGCAATCAAGACGGCAGAGAAGTCGCCTTCCTGATCGGCGGGCCGGACGGACTGCCACCCGAAGTCATCGCTCAGGCCGACATGCAGTGGAGCTTCTCGCGCCTGACATTTCCGCACGATCTCGCCATGGTCGTACTAGCCGAGACCATCTACCGCGCCAGCACTATATCGGCCGGGCAACCG
>JAYTAB010000075.1:0-4560 GCA_043737735.1 Candidatus Saccharimonadota bacterium
GGCAACTTGCAGAGCGTCTTCGAAGTCTCTGCCTTGGTAGTGTTCGTAGGCCCAGGCAGCATCTTCTGGTAGTACCCCGATAACGTCGTACATTTGCAATAATCTCTCGGCAAACTTGATCTCCTGAGGGTGTTTCTCGATCAGATAAAATACGTCGCTCAGTGTCAGAGTGCTGACCACAATTTGTTGATCAGCGTAATCCGAGAGAACTTGCAGGGCGGCGTCAAAATGCCGTCGCTTCTCGAGTATCTCCATGATAATGTTTGTGTCGAGTACGATCATTTTTGAGACAAACGTTTGCATTTTTGCTCTAAGTATTCAGTCTTGGCTTTTTTGACAGCCTTCACGGTGTCCGGTTCGGTATTGTCTAGCACTGTCAATTTGGGGAGGCTCTGTATGACACGCAATATCTCGCGGGCATCACCAGGCTTGGGCTTACTGACGTCTAATACTTGTGAGGCACTGACCAAAGTCCTGCGATGTTCGGTAATCCCGACCGCATAGCCGTTCTGTAGCAGCCGAACGTATTCACGGGGGTTGGTACGAAGCTGTTTGAGAGATATAGTGGCCTTCATAGACCCATTCTAGCAGGCTGAAGTCAGAAAGGTCAACTAAAAGTGTAACATTCTCGGAGGCCTTAGCGTGGGAGCGGGACGCCCGCTTGTTTGGCGGTCAGCAAAAGCTGCTCGTTGACCTGGAGGATCTTTTTTTCGACACTGAGTCTTGTGAATTTTCTATCTACAGCCACGCCGGTTTGCAACTGAGCTAGCATTTTGTAGATTTCCTTGATGTCGGCTTCGAGAGCGTCTAACTTATTGAAGACGTCTCGAATTGCAACTAAGTCATTTGGTTCTAGTGCCATGATAAGCCTTATTCTATACCGTTGGATAACCCCGTGCAACGTTATTACAACAACAAATCATCCCTCTCCGAAGGTGTCTTTCTCGGGGGTATAAGCCAAGTCCGTAGGGGTAGATGGGGTAGGGGAATAGCTGTTCGATCGACGGTGTCTTTGCGCAATTGGGCGCATCTGAGTTATAATTACTAGGAAATCTGTTTGAGTGGCTATCTACCACGAGGAGTGAGAAGAAATCCTTCAGAGAAATTCCGAGAATTCGGAGAGAATCCCAGAGATTCGAAGAAGGAGAGTAGAACTCACCGGGCGAGCCCGTAATAGCGACGATCAAGCGCCAAACTAGTTATGACTATGGTCATCTCTTTGGAAGTCAGATGGTACCGCCCACGATGGTCTTACGGCCGAACGGGTTCTGACGCTCAGAAGAGATGACTTTTTATTTACACCCAGAACAATATAAAACGCTAAATGAACCGAAGGAGAAAACATGAAATTCGAAAAGGGAACACGCCGCCGAGCCGCCGAGTACGAAAAGGACTTGGTGCAGTATTGGAAAGACAACAAGACTTTTGAGAAGTCGGTGCAGCAGCGCCCGGCTGACAACGCTTATGTTTTTTATGATGGGCCGCCGTTTTTGACCGGTACTCCGCACCACGGCCATCTGTTGATTTCGACTGTCAAGGACGCGGTTGCTCGCTATCAAACCATGCTTGGTAAACGAGTTGAGCGCAGATGGGGATGGGATTGCCATGGCCTGCCGGCTGAGCTGTTTGTCGAGAAAAAGCTGGGCATAACGAGCAAAAAAGAGATCGGCGTCAAGATCAGCATAGCCGATTACGTCCGGGAATGTCGCGCGGCCATGGTGAAGACTGGCACCGAATGGGAAGATACCATCGAGCGTTTGGGTCGCTGGGTTGAGTTTCGTGGCGCCTACAAAACTATGGACGCCGAGTACATGGAAAGCGTCTGGTGGGCATTCGAAAAGCTTTACACCCAGGGCAAGATCTACGAAGGTGAGAAAATCCTCATCTACTGCACGAAGGACGCCACACCTATCTCCAAATCAGAAGTAGCGATGGAAAATAGTTACCAAATGGACACCGACCCGAGCGTGTTTGTCTACTTCAAGATAGAGGACTCGGACGAATATTTGCTGGCCTGGACGACTACGCCTTGGACGTTGCCGGCAAACGTCGCTATCGCCGTGAATCCTGATCTAGATTACTCGCTGGTGCAATACGGTGACAAAAAAGTGTATGTGGCCTCGGCCGCGGCCGAGAAAGTCTTCACAGACGAGAAGCACAAAGCCCTAGAATACACCGTGATTAAGACCATAAAAGGCGCAGAACTCGTTGGCAAAAAATACCACCCGCTGTTTGAAAATCACGGCCCCAAAGCTCATCGCATTCTGGCGGCAGATTTCGTTACCGCCGAGGATGGTACTGGTATAGTCCACGAAGCGCCAGCATACGGTGAAGAGGATTATGTGCTCTGCAAGGCCGAAGATGTGCCGATAGTATCGATAGTCGACGCGAATGGTAATTTTACACAAGGTCGCTGGCAGGGCGAGAACATTTGGGAGGCCAACAAGGAGATAGCAAAGACCTTGGTGAGTGAAGAAAAAGCTCTAAAAGTCGAATATATACAGCACGAATATCCACATTGTCACAGGTGTGGCGGCAAGCTGATGTATCGTGCGCACCCGAGTTGGTTTATGGACATACAGGCTCAAAAAGATGAAATGCAGGCCGCAAACGACAGCACCAATTGGACGCCAAAACATTTACAAGAAGGCCGATTCAAAAACATCATCGAGTCGGCGCCAGATTGGAATCTGTCTCGGGATCGTTATTGGGCAACGCCTATCCCAGTCTGGCGTGGGTTTCGAAACGACGGAACAGAGGTGGTCAAGGTGGTTGGTTCGTACCAGGAATTTGAAAAACTGACGGGCAAGAAGCTGGCCGATTATCACCTGCCAAACGTTATGGATGTCGAGTTTGAATACGATGGAGTGACGCTGCGCCATATCGGCAAGGTGCTTGATTGCTGGTTCGAGAGCGGCAGCATGCCATTTGCCCAGTTCCATTATCCATTCGAAAACAAGGAAGAGTTTGAGGCAAGTTTCCCGGCTGACTTTATCGTCGAGGCGATTGATCAGACACGCGGATGGTTCTACTCGCTGACTGCCGTAAATGTTGGCTTGTTCGGCAAATCGCCATTCAAAAACCTGATCTGCACCGGGTTCATCAACGCTGGAGACGGCAAAAAGATGAGCAAGAAACTAGGCAATTACACCGACCCCATGAAGCTCATGGATGAATATTCGGTGGACTCATTTAGACTTTTGATGCTCTGCAGCCCGGTCGTAAACGGCGAAGATTTCAATCTAAAGGACAAAGACGTCGGTGATATGGCGCGCAAACTTAGCATGGTGTGGAACATGTACGATTTCTTTACGCTGTATGCTTCGGTGGACGGTTGGGATTCGCCAGCGGAAAATGGCGGCTCGGGTGGTTCGGGCTCTGGCGGAGCCAAAGCTGGTCTGTACGACGACCCATTGGTATCTGGGAAAGGTAAGGATGGCAAAGATGGTTTGACGAATCCGCTGGACCGCTGGATCGTGTCGCGCGTCCACCAGCTGACCGATGAAGTCGCACATTTCATGAATACCTACGACGTGCCAAATGCCACCAAACCAATCTTGCCATTCTTGGATGACGCCAGCAACTGGTATGTGCGCCGCAGCCGTAGGCGCTTCTGGAAATCCGACGACGATGGGGACAAGCAGGACGCCTACCGGACACTGCACTATGTACTCGTTCGTCTGGCGCATGTGCTGGCGCCGTTTACGCCGTTCCTGACCGAGGAACTATACCGCAAAACGACCGGCGGGGAATCGGTGCATCTACGCGACTGGCCAGCGACCGGGACGATCGATATGAAGCTATTGAGCGAAATGGCAAAAGTCCGAGAGTTCATCAATCAAGGACTTGGGCAGCGCGCAGCCGCAAAGCTGAAGGTGCGACAGCCACTGTCGGCAGTTACTCTGTACGGCGCTCCAGAAATGCTCCAAGAATTCCAGGACATTGTGGCGGAAGAGCTGAACGTCAAGGCGGTGCGGCTAGTGCCCGGCATACCCGATATGGAGCCTGGTGAACCTTTCGAAAAAACTTGGGAAAACCGTCAGGGTACGTTCCCGTCTGGCCAAAACCTGGCAATTATCCGAGCGGAAATTGATACCGAGATTAACCCCGAGCTAAAGCGCGAAGGCCAAGCCCGCGAAGTCATCCGCACAGTTCAAAACGCCCGCAAGCAGGCCGGTCTGAATGTCGACGACCGCATCCACCTAGAACTGGTGACGCACGACGCCGAACTGGCAGCATCCATCCAGGAGCACTCAGAAACCATCACCTCCGAGACGCTGGCCACCGGGCTTGATACTGTCGGTGCTGACACGGCTGAGGGCTATACGAATACCGTTAATCTGGATGGTGCGGAACTGGCTGTTGCACTGCGCAAAGGCTAGACGGCGCCCTCGGAGAAACCCCTTGTAGCTCGCCTTGTAGCCCGCCTTGTAGCCCATCTTTGGGACGCTATTGCTATGCAAATGGTTGCACCACCATCCCACATATGCTTAAATTAATATAGCAAAAGTGAAGCTATAGGAGCCAAGTATGTCATTCGGAGGACCAGGAGGAAGCAGC
>JAYTAB010000076.1:0-10587 GCA_043737735.1 Candidatus Saccharimonadota bacterium
AGTATGCTGTTAGCACATGTACTTGAACACATGAGCACCTCTGACGGTGCGAATGTTATTAAAGAGTATCTACCGTATGTTAAAGATAAGGTTGTGATAATCTGTCCTCAAGAAAAAGGCTTTACCACTGACGATACGCACGTTAACTTTCTGAATCATGCGGATATCGAAGCTATTTTAGTAGGTTTGGGGCTAAAAATATCTAAATCGTACTCATTTCCTTTTCATAAGCATGTTGGAAAGGTCTTTACCTATAATGAGACCGTTGTGGTTGCTCGTAAAATATAAAAAATTATGCAAAAAATTAGCAGGGAACAATCTATTGGGATAGTGATAGTATCTTATGGGCACGAGGAAGCGATATCGGGTTTAGTGGAGGAAATACGCCTGCAAAAATTAGCAGGCGACAAAGTAGTTATAGTAGATAATCACCCAGAACATAGAGCTGCTGAAATCGCAAAAATTCTCAAAGGAGTTGACTTCGTCCTTGATGAGAAGAACAATGGGTTTTCAGCTGGTTGCAACATTGGTGCCGAAAAGGTAATTAATGATGTGTCAATACTGTTCTTCATGAACCCCGACACGCATCTGCTACCAGATGCACTACATGAAATAAGAAAAGGCGTTACAACTGAGTATGCTGCCTGGATGTCATTGTTGACTTTGCCAGACGGAACGGTTAATAGCGCCGGTAACGTTGTGCATTTGTCTGGTCTGTCTTGGTGTGATGGTTACGGTGTGGAAGCCGGCCGATATCAAGATAATGTGCCCGTGAGCGTTCTGTCGGGCGCGTGTATGGCAATACGTAGCGAGATTTGGAAGGAGCACCATGGCTTAAGTGAAAGATATTTCCTTTATTACGAGGATACGGATTTGAGTACTCGTATATTGCTGGCTGGAAATAAGCTAGGCCTGTTGCCTAAATCACACGTAGGACATGACTATGACTTTGCCAAAAGCTCTACTAAATGGCTATACGTCGAACGCAACAGATATCTTTATATAATACGCACCTGGCCATGGCCGGTGCTACTGCTGATGGCTCCTCTGCTATTCTTGGTCGAAATTGGCCTCTGGCTAGTTAGTATTGTACAAAAACGATTCTTGTTGCGTGTAAAGTCATCCTTGTTGGCAATCAAGGCTTTGCCGTGGGCATTTTCGACCCGCCGAGTCATTCAGTCCAAGCGCAAAATGAATTCATATGACTTTGTCGCAAGTCTTGAGCCACGGATTAACACACCTCTTCTGGGCGAATTAAATGATGTTAAAATTATTAGCCAAGCGTTCATTGTCTATAAAAAGCTTGCGCTTGGTATTTTGCGGCTATTCGTGAGTATATAAATATTTTTTCAGAAAAATTGGATGTACTTTTTTACGACGCTCTGGTGTTTTGGGTTTATGTGGGCGTCACCTATCGTTGAGCCAAAATTAACAAGGATGCAATTAGGTAGGAGGGTATTTGCTAGGAAAATGGTTATTTGATTTGCGAGTAAGCTGTTAAACTAAGGGCAATGAATAAAGAGAATGTCGCGATAATAATACCAGTTTATAACGAAGCAGAAGTTATCAAGGACGTTGTTGAAAACGTATCAAAACACTTTAAGTACGTTGTTTGTGTGAATGACGGAAGTACAGATGACTCCACCGATGAAATATCTAAAACCGCTGCGTATCTTGTAGAGCATCCAATCAATATGGGACAGGGTGCGGCTTTGCAGACGGGTATTGAGTTTGCAAGGCAGCTGCCAGACGTAAGATACTTTGTTACCTTTGATGCAGACGGGCAGCATCGCGTGCAGGACGTGTTTACTATGCTCGATGCCATAGGGACAGACAAGTTCGATATTATCCTGGGATCGCGTTTTCTGGGCGAAACGGTTGGGATGAAAAGGTCAAAGTATGTCATCCTGAAGCTTGCTATCAGCTTCAGTAATCTAACCTCTGGGTTAAAGCTTACGGATACACACAATGGCCTGAGAGTCTTCAATCGGAAGGTCGCTGAAGAGATCCAGATAACTATGCCTGACATGACGCACGCCTCAGAAATACTCGAGATTGTTGCCGAAAAGGAGTATCGATACAAAGAACTGCCAGTGACCATAGAGTATAACGACTATTCTCGAGCCAAAGGACAGCCTATTATAAATGCGGTTAACATAGGATTTGATATGCTTCTAAGGAAGATAGCCAAGTGATACTAATTACACAGCTTGCTGTTATAACCGTTGCGCTTGCAACCCTATTCTTCGGGATAAGTGGAAGGCGTACGCATGTTGCCAAAGCCTGGAAAAAGATAGGCTTATTTTTATTGGCGGTTGCGATGGTGGTCGCGGTACTATTTCCGGACACGACAAATGGGCTAGCACACTTGGTAGGTATTGGTCGCGGAGCGGACCTATTACTCTATGGACTCACACTGGCATTTATAGCCTATGCACTAAACAATTACCTACAACAGCAGAGCGAGAAAGACGCGTTATATAGGTTGGCTAGAAAGGTTGCTCTAATTGAGGCGATCAATCGATATAAACTTCATAAGTAGTTTATTGCGAGTCTAGTTTAACCCGAGCAAATATTTACCATAACCGGACTTCCTGAGAGGCTCAGCAAGTTCTATCAGTTGGGCCTTGTCGATAAACCCCTGTCGATAAGCCACCTCCTCTATACATCCGATCTTGACGCCCTGGCGCTTCTCGATGACCCGGATGTATTCGCTGGCGTCGTTCATGGATTCGAAGGTGCCGGTGTCGAGCCAGGCTGAGCCACGGTCCATGGTTTGGACTTTGAGCTTGCCGCGCCGCAGGTATTCTTCGTTGACGGTGGTGATTTCTAGCTCGCCGCGGTGGCTGGGTTTGATGTTTTTGGCGATTTCGACGACGTCGTTGTCATAAAAATACAGGCCGACAACTGCGAAATTGGATTTGGGCTGAGCCGGTTTCTCCTCGATCGAGACGGCGTGATTATTACCGTCGAATTCGACGACGCCGTAGCGTTCTGGGTCGGACACCTCGTAGGCGAAGACGATGCCGCCATCGGGGTCATTGCAGGCGCCTAGGCTGTCACCGAAGGCTTCGCCGTAGAATATGTTATCTCCGAGGATTAGCGCGACTTTGTCATCGCCTATGAATTCTTCGCCGATGATGAATGCCTGTGCTAGTCCATCCGGTGAAGGCTGGGCTGCATATTGCAAGTCTATACCGAGGTCAGATCCGTCGCCGAGCAGGCGCTGGAACTGGGCTTGGTCCTGTGGTGTGGTGATTATCAGAATCTCTTGGATTCCGGCTTGCATCAGGGTGCTGAGTGGATAGTAGATCATCGGCTTGTCGTAGATTGGCATGATCTGCTTCGAAATGCCCTTGGTGATGGGGTACAATCGTGTGCCTGACCCGCCGGCTAAAATTATTCCCTTCATTATGCTACTCCTGACTTATCGTGAAATTTTGACAATATTATCTTATATCGTTGGGGTACTATTGACTATACCACCTCTACGCTATAAGTTCATTATCGGCCGAAGTCGTCGGAGACACGGATGATGTCGTCTTCGTTGGATGGGTTGGCTGGGTCGGTGTGCTGCCAGATTTCGGCGATGACACCCCAGTTTTCTAGGCCGACTAGGCGGTGGCGGATCTGGGTGCCGAATTGGACAGTATCGTCTGTATTGATGGGCTCTACGGCGCCCTGAGTGTCTGTGTCACTGGTGATGACGCCGGCTGGGCCACTGATTACCCTCCAGAGCTCCTGGCGGCGGTTGTGGTACTGCCATGAGAGGCGCTTGCCGGGCTCGACAATCAATATCTTGGGGCTCAGCCTGCCGCCCTTTTCGATATCGCCACGCGGCAAGTCGGGGAAGTAGGCGCCGATGAATTCGGCAGTCTGGGTTTCGTCGATCACGAAGAAACCGCCCCAAGGCCGCTCGGCGTCGACGCTCGATACTCCTAGGCTAAGCCTGCCCAGATATTGCTCGACCGATTTGAATATTTCTGGTTTCGTCTCGGTGCCTTGCGCCCGGAACTCAGTTGATGCAGCCATTGATACCTCCTATGCTAAGTGACTTCAGTATTTACTGTACTAAAAGTGCAATAAACGGCCTATTATTGCACTTTACATCTATGGTGTGCCTAGAGCCTAAGCATAAGAAGCAGCGATAATACATGTAATATCGCTGCTTGACCCACGATAATACATGATATATAATGCATTTATGTACCAAAGATACCTCGAAGATCAAGTCAAAACGAGTCTCGAAGAAGGACTAGTTGTTATTATTTATGGTGCCAGGCAGGTTGGCAAAACGACCCTAGCCCGAGAGATAATGAGCGGTTTCCAGAACCCGATGTACATAAATGCAGACGAAGTTACCGAGAGGTTACGCCTACAGAACAAAGGCTCGCGTGAGCTCAAAGACTATTTTGGTGATGCAGATATGGTAGTTATCGATGAGGCTCAGCGCGTCGAGAATATTGGCCTCACAGCAAAAATCATTCACGACACTTATCCGGAAATTAAGGTGTTATTAACTGGCAGTTCAAGTCTTGATCTGGCTGCCAAAATCAAGGAGCCGCTCACCGGACGGTCGTGGGAATATACGCTCTATCCACTCAGCCTCGATGAAGTTGCGTCTACCAATCAAGAAAAAGAAAATGCTATGAGCAGAGCCCTTATATATGGTTCATACCCCGGCACATGGTCGATGTCATTCGACCGAACAGCCGAAAGATTGCGCCTGCTCGCCACCAATTATATCTACCGTGATGCGTTCGCTCTACAAACAATATTCGACGATACGGTCATGTACAATCTATTGCAACTTCTAGCCTTTCAGCTAGGAAATGAGGTTTCGTACAATGAATTAGCAACTACGCTACAGGTATCACGAGATACGGCCATGCGCTACGTAGACCTATTGGAAAAAGCCCGAATTATTTATCGTCTTCGTCAATATCGGCGAAATGAGCGCTCGGTGATAGGCAAGCTACGCAAGGTGTACTTCTACGATCTAGGGGTCAGGAACGGACTTGTTGATAATTTTAAGCCACTGCACATTCGTGATGACAAGGGAGCGCTATGGGAGAACTTTTGTCTGAACGAAAGACAGAAGTCCCAACAACGAACCCGAACCTATACTCGACAATTTTACTGGCGCAACCGCAGCAAACAAGAAATCGACCTGATAGAAGAGAGCTCGGGGACGATAAAAGCGTTTGAGTTTAAGTATTCTTCGAACAAAACCGTCACAATGCCCAAGTCGTTTGAAGAGCTCTACCCGGGCACCGAACTACAGGTAATAAATCCTGAGAACTTCATATCATCACTCGCACAGGGTTACCCGCTTTAAAAGAGCCCTTGTATATTACACCAGGCCGATCGACACTATGAAAGTGTCGATCGCAAACTTCCATGTCCGCATTATTTAGCGACATTTGGGCTACGATGTAGTGTTTTTGCTGAAAAAACAGGAATGCCAATCCCATTATTCTTGCTAAAAACAGGAATTAGGAATATACTTATGCTATGATCCCTCGATATTATGATAATTTAGATCAACTCGTTAAGCCTGGCAAGGCATTGATCATCTATGGCCCGAGGCAAGTCGGTAAAACTACGCTTATCAATAGCTATCTGTCACAAACGCCGTTAAGGTACCGATCTGATTCGGGTGATAATCTTGCTATACAGGGCGTGTTGGGATCACAAGACTTTGAGGCTATATTTCGGTATGTTGGCGACAATGAACTGATCGTCATTGACGAGGCGCAAGAAATACCCAACATAGGGATGGGCTTAAAGATAATTGTGGACGAGAGGCCAAATGTCCGAATCATCGCAACTGGCTCATCGTCGTTTGACTTGGCGCGTAATGTTGGCGAGCCGCTTGTGGGAAGAAAAACTACCATACATCTTTACCCGATCGCCCAGCTTGAATTATTGAAGCAGGCGGGTAACCAGTTTGACCTCACGCAGAAACTCGCAGATTACATGATATTCGGTTCTTATCCCGATACCATCAACGCCGTTTCGCACGCGGACAAGACGGCGTACCTGACGGATCTTGTAGATTCTTACCTGCTCAAGGATATACTTGCACTTGATAATATAAAATCTCCCAAAGCACTGCGTGACCTATTGAAACTATTGGCATTGCAGGTGGGGAACGAGGTGTCACTCAATGAGCTGGGTCAAAAACTGGGCTGGGATCTCAAGACTGTAGAACGATATCTTGATCTGCTCGAGCAATGTTTCGTCATTGTGCGGCTCGGTGGGTTTAGTCGTAATTTGCGGTCAGAAATAACTCGCAAGAGCAAGTACTATTTCCTAGATAACGGTGTTCGCAATGGTATATTGCAACAATTCAACGCGCTGGATGTGCGCAATGATGTTGGGGCTTTGTGGGAGAACTTCCTGGTTGTAGAGCGTATGAAGTATCGGCGGTACACGCGGCAGTACGGTAATTCTTATTTCTGGCGCACTTATGGTCAGCAAGAGATCGACCTGATAGAGGACTATGACGGTAAGCTGCATGGGTATGAATTCAAATGGTCTAGTACGAAGATTCCAAAGGCGCCACAAGAGTGGGTCTCGGCCTATCCAGACGCTTCATTTGAGGTTATCAACAGAGATAACTTTTTGAAATTTGTTACCGGAGCGTAGGCCATAACTCTCTGAAACGCGTCTTTAGCCCTAGCTGAATTAACTGAGTTAGCCGAAAAGTCCCTTGATGTCATCGGCGGTGATGTCGCTGGAGAACGCTGCGCCTTCGTCTAGCATGCTCGAGAATAGCTTGGATTTCTTTTCCTTCAGGGCCATGACTTTTTCCTCTATCGTGTCTTTGGACACAAACCTATAGACCATGACCTGCTTGGTTTGGCCGATGCGGTGAGTGCGGTCGATGGCTTGGCGCTCGACGGCGGGGTTCCACCACGGATCGAGTAGGAAGCAGTAATCGGCCTCTGTTAGGTTGAGTCCGAAGCCGCCGGCTTTGAGGCTGATGACGAATACTGACGCGTCGCTGGTTTTGAACTGTTTCAGTAGGTCGGCTCGGTTTTTGGTGGCTCCGTCGAGGTATAGATAGCTGATGCTTGCCTCGTCGAGCCCGGCGCGTACCATGGCGAGGTATTTGGTGAACTGGCTGAATATTAACACTCGGTGGCCTTCGCTCAGAATCTCCTCCAAGCGGCTCAGTAGCTCTGTGAGTTTTGCGGAGGGTACGCCAGCATATTTCTTGGGGTCGACTAGTGCTGCGGATAGGCTGAGTTGTCGTAGTGTTGTTAGCGATTTGAAGATCATGAAGCGGTTTTTGTTGACATCGCCCAGCAGTCCGAGGACTCGCTGGCGTTCTCGCTGTAGGTAGACGTCGTAGATTTTGCGGTGCTTGGGGTCGAGATCGATACTTACGACTTGTTCTATCTTGGCCGGTAATTCGCGGACGACTTGGTCCTTGGTGCGGCGTAGCATGAGCGGTCGGATGCGTTGTCTGAGCTGGGCTAGCTTTTCGCTATCGGCTTCTTTTTCGATAGGCTTGCGGTAGAAATCTTGGAATCGTTTGGGTGACGGGAATAGGCCGGGTGCGACGATGGACAGCAGCGACCAGAGCTCCATGAGGTTGTTTTCCATCGGTGTGCCGGTCAGCGCTAGCTTGAGCCGGGCATTGAGCCTGCGGGCCGCCTGATAGCCTTGTGATTGGTGGTTTTTCACAAACTGCGCCTCATCGAGCACGAGCAGCTCCCATTCCTGGGAATTGTAGGCGTCAAGATCAAGCCGGAACAGGGCATAGCTGGTTACTACGACCTGGGCGTCACCGATCATCGCTAGGAGCTTCGGCGCGTCACCGGCCTTCTGACGGATGTAGGCCATGGTGAGTGACGGCGCAAAATTCTCGAGTTCGTGCGTCCAGTTTGCCGAGACACTGGTCGGTGCGACTATTAAAATTGGTTTTGCATCTTTGGCTGGTGTCTGCGCCACGATGTGGAGTATCAGTGCAATTGTCTGAACTGTTTTACCGAGCCCCATGTCATCGGCCAGGATGCCACCGAGGCGATGCTGCCACATGAATGCCATCCACACGAAACCGTCATGTTGATATGGCCGGAGGGTGGCTTTGAGCTCGGCAGGGACGGCAATGTCTGGGATTTGTTTGACATCGAGCAGGCCCTTTACGGCTGCGTCCCATGCCGCGGCTTGCTGGGAGACGACACCGAGCTTCTGAAGTTCTTCCCATAGTCCGGCCTGAAAACGGCTCAAGCCTAGGCCGGACTCTGAGTCACCAAGTGCGCGGGCTTCGGCGATGAGCGAGCGGAGTTTGTCGAGCTCGGGATGGTGCAGACGTAGGAACGAGCCATCTGGCAATAGTAGTAGCTCCTCGTCCTCGGCCAGCGCCGCGAAAACTTCCTCGAATGGCACCGTGGTGTTATCGACGGTTATTTCTATCCCTAGGTTGAACCAATCCGGCTGTCCACTAGTTTCGTGTAATTCATAACGAATCTCTGGCACGCCTGCTAGCTCGCTGTAATCTGGGATGTCGGGGGCGGCCACGAGCAATATATCTTTGCTTTCTCGTAAAACAGGGGCGAGCTCTAGCATGAAATGCACGGCTGATGCGCCGCGAAGGGTGACTGTTGGTCGGATATAGTGGCCGTCATGACTTGATTCGAACCAGTCTTTTCTGCTGCCTTCATCGTTATCTATGACTTGGCGGAGGACGCCGAGCACGCGTGTTTCTTCGTCTCTGTCTCGCTCAATCTTGCCACTATAGCCTGTACCGTTGTGCTCACTATAGTTTCCGTCAAGGGGCACTACCTCTTTGCCTGCAGTGTCGTAGGCAAATCCTATCTTGGCTATGAGCGTATCGTGGCCCTCTGGATGAACGGTCACCACGGCCCGGATCGGTACTAGCTCATTGCTGCTCATACGCCGAGATTTGGTGGTGTTTATCGTCAATCGTCTAGCCAGCCTGGGGTAGATGTCCTTCGTGAAGGCTTCGATGTCGCTGCTCGGCACTACAACCGAGACGCCGCTCTCGGCCAAGGAAGCAATTTCTGAACTAACCTGGAGTGGTGCGATGTGCAGCGCAGCCTGCTGTAAGCTGACATTGAATTGATTGGTCCACCAGTAAACGCCGACTACTGGCTTGCCGATGAAACGTCGCCATTGATCGGGCGTATTTATACCGTCCGAGACAACGTGTATGGCTAGCTCAACATCGCTTTTGACGTCGCGAAAGGACACACCGATCGTTGCTGCATCATGAAAAATAACTTCCGGGTTACCGCGCGCCGGCGTGATGCACTTGACGCCACTGCTTCTTACAGCGTCTAGCAGCGGCCATAGCGCGGACGAAGAATAGGTGTCCAGCCTGACGTATGACTCGTCGTAGCTATGGTCTGTTCGGGCGGCTCGAAAAGTATTAAAGAAATCAGTCAGACTGCTAAGTTGCTGGGGGCTCAAAGCGTAACGGCCGCTCGGCCGAATGTGCTCCAAGCTGATATTTTGCCATGACACTCCACTTTTGATCCATTTTTGGGTGTACGGGCTGATCATTACTGGCTTGATCGAGCAATAGTATTCGGGTTTCGATTTTTGCTTTGGTGGCATGGCCCAGGGTCGGTAGTCGGTGTATTGCTCGCGAAGTTCAAACATCAGAGCTACGGCCTGACCTGTTGCTACTGGACTGTCGTCGCCGATGACATTCGTGAGGATCTTTCGCCACTGCGGTATTTCTGCTACTACCGTCGATGTTTGTTGCTGGTTCATGGCTGCGATCAGGAGTGCTGCCACATGTTTACATCCGCCATTCAAGTAGCAGGTGCACGCGGTGTAGCTCGGCATGGCCATATGACGCTCTATTACGTTTACCTCGACCATATATGGCTCGCGCTGTGTGCCTCGTACTTCACCGAAGAATAGGCCGCCGTTTTTGGTCGGCTGGTAGTCTACAGATAGAACCCGTCCTTGGCGCTCGTAGGCGTCTCCCTTTTGGTAGTCGCGCTCGTCAACGCACATCCGAATAAAATCTGGTGTAACAGCCACCGCATCACTTCTCATGACGCCTATTTTAACCTATAAATGTGGGATAGGGTAGGGGTATACAAAACAGTCTGGACAGTAGATATAAAAATATGGTATAACACGTACGTACAATTAAAGTACAAAAGGAAGATATATCAATGAGTCTACTCGAGTCGCCACAAGGTGTTTTATACCCAGACAATTATAACCCAGCTGAATATCCAGAATTAGTAAACCCGAATGATTACCTCGATCCCAATAGTGTCCCCAACCCAAACGACTTGCCACAGATAGACGATATGCGTCTTGTTCACAGAGTTGTTGATTTTAATGAAGCGGAAAGAACTATCACCGGCCAGGTAGACGTTACTGACAGAGTAGTTGCTGGTCATTTTGGGATAGTGCCCGGCGTAAAAATAGTTGAACATGGCGCTCAAGTTGCTTGCTTGTATGCTCTAAATGACAAGGATATCCCGTTATTCACGAAGATTAATCAGGCAGTGTTTAAAAAAATTGTGCTGCTTGGAGATACACTCGAGACAAAGATGACAATGGGTGAAATGAGAGGCCGCCTAATAGGCG
>JAYTAB010000077.1:0-7789 GCA_043737735.1 Candidatus Saccharimonadota bacterium
TCTCATATGTTTTTTCATTGGCACCCCTCCCTAATTAAGAGGGAAAGTTTACCAAGGTACTAGGGGGTTGTCTGTGAGATTTTGTCAGGCTCTAAGAACTATGGCTGAAGAGTTTCCGCTTTACAAAGATGTTTTAACTAAGTTTCCGAACGTGCAGACGTTTCAGGCCTACACGCCCGCTCAAATACGACTCCGCGATCCAGAAGCCGCTAAACTCAATTATTTCTTGGAGACACGGAACATAATCGAAAAAGCACTTCCGGAAATTGCTCCCGTGCCTGCCGACAATTTTCGCAGTCTTTGGTATACCAGCTTTGGTGGACAACCTATACCGATAGAAAAGATGACAAAGGAGGTGTAATGAACACTAACTCGTCCCAAGAACTACTTACTGGCTTTCCCGAATTAGACGTAGGACCCGAAACAGTCTATTCAGGCGCAAAGCTCCTAGAGCAGTCCCGTGTAATTTTTGGTATCGATTTCGTAACTGGCCTGCCCTGCGGTGAACTCCAACAGTTTATTGCGGCCAGCGCAGCAGACAGCGAGCTCCAACACTGCCCGGCAACAAACGAAGGCGAAGCGGTCGGTATTGCGACTGGTGCTTGGCTGGGAGGTAAGACACCTGCGCTTTACATGCAAAATAGCGGTTTGTTTAAGGCTTCAAACGACATAGGTTCGCTGATGATCCCTAGTAAAATTCCGGCGTTATTTGTCGTATCGTGGCGTGGTGCTATAGGCGAAACTGCTACGCAACATCTGGCCACCGGACGAACTACTCGACCCCTTTTAAGCGGATTGGGGATAGAGCACACTACTCGACCAAAGCACCAGTCACTCGAGACTCTTAGCGGACAACAAAAAGTTACCCAACTACCAATTGCCGTTTTACAGACCCGCGAAGCATTCAATACGCCAACACCCCGAGAGGATGACGTTGCTGTAGAACGTTATACAACTGAGATGTATCAGGAAAAAGGCGAACAGGAACTATCTTCGCGCGAAGTAATGCTCGACGTCCTTGCCCAAGACATGCCTGATTCTGCGGCCGTGATTACTTCTACCGGCCTGATCTCCCGTTCGCAGTACCAAAATCACGACGGAAAAAACCAGTTTTACAACGCTGGCGGCTTCGGCCTAACCAGCTCGATTGGTCTTGGTGTCACTCTAGCCCAACCCGATCGACGCGTGGTAGTGATAGAGGGTGATGGAAGTGTATTAACCGACACCGGTAACCTTAATCTTATTGGTCATTATCAACCGGACAACTTAATCCACGTCGTATTAAATAATCGGGCATACGTATCCTGTTCCGGAGAATCGACTATCGGCACCGACTTGATACCGGAACTGGCTCAAACATTTGGCTACAAACGGGTAGTAAGTGTCATTTCCGAGCAGGCCGCGAGTGAAGCAATCGCAGATATGTTGAGCCGGCACGATGGACCGCAAATGTTGCATATCTCCATTAATACCGAAGGTGAAAGAAGCTTTGTCCGACCAGTCGGGATGGCCGAGATAGCCAAAAGATTCCATAATTTCCTGGAGACTAAATAGCTATGCTTACCTCGGAGGCTGCCCAGTTTACCGTCGATTGGAAGCCGATACGCATTCCCATACCAGAGCGTGCACCTGCTGTTGTCCCTGGGTTACGTAACTCTGGCTACCGTGAATACCCCGACCACTTGCGTGGCGGTTGGCCTTCTAGTCCTAGCATCCTCATCGAGCATATTGGCGTCGCAAGCGTCACAAGCTTGGTATCATTACCAGAGGAAATAAAAGCGGCAAAGAAGATGCATCGGTATTATGACGTACACGATGTTGATCATCATATCTCGGTTGTAGGTGACTCCGCTACTCATGTGCAAGCTGCAAAAGACTACCTGGTAACTGCCGGTAGCAATCCTAGTTATCTGCACTGTCGTGATGGCTCAAATCGCACTGGGGTTGTTGCTGTACTCGCAAATCTATATAGTTATTCCTGCCAGAATGATCAGCCGGCGGGAGAAGAAGTGCTAGCTCATGAGCTTACCGAAGCGCTCGCATTTGGTTTTGATTTCGACAAACCGTTGAGGCTTGCTACTATGCAAGAGACTCTTTCGATAGCTGCTAAGGAAGGCTGGCTAAAACTATGACTCTGGCAAAAAGACCAATCGGGCTGAAACGCGGCACGGTAGCGTTAGTGCCATACAATATGCAATGGCCACTAATCTTTGAGGCCGAAAAACAGCTTCTTCTGGAGATTTTTGGCAACAAAGTTATCTCCATTGAGCATATCGGTAGCACTTCCGTACCGGGTCTTGCTGCCAAGCCACTAATTGATATCCTGGTCGGTGTCGACAGTGTGGATGCGCACAAGGAATTCATAAATGATCTCGTACGATTGGACTACGAACACATGCCAGAACGGATTACGGCAACCAGAGCCTTTTTTCCAAAGGGGCCAAGGGAAAATCGAACACACCATCTAAGTTTCGTCCAGTTCGATAGCGATGAATGGCGCTGTACACTCGCTTTTCGAGATTACCTGAGGTCTCACCCTGATTGTATGCTCGAGTATCAAAGCCTAAAGAAGCAGCTTGCGCGCAAATACCCAGAAGATCGTCAAAAATACACAGCAGCAAAAGACATTTTCATACAGGACACTCTGAGAACGTGTTCAAAAAAATAGACCTTGTATATTAGCAAGCATGCAGAACTTCTAGCCCCTTTTGTGGGCAATCATCGCATAGTAGCCTCGAGAGTCCTTCCATTGCCTGTCGATGTGGAAGTCTTTGTAGTCGTGACGTATTCTCTTGAGATTATATATTTGATGTTCTACTCCCTTTTCACTGCCAATTGTAGGGACAAAGGACTGCTTTCCAACCTGGTCTGCGGTTTTTACCAAGCAGTGGCGCACCTTGCCATTGGCAAGCCTGCCAGGCAACGTAATAAATACGTGGCCGCCTGGTTTCAGCACTCGACTAGTCTCTGCTATACCCGCTAACACCGCGCTTTCAGTACCGTGATAGAGTACTTGCACGCTAATCGCACTGTCAAATGACTCGTCATCGTACGGCAGTTTTTGGAACTGAGCAAGTTGTAGATCATAGTCAACAGAGGGGATACTGCGCAGGTTGGCATCGGCGACCTCCAAACCTTGAGACGCGGCATCAATGCCGGAGACACTAAAACCGAGTCGTGCGAGAATTGCCATATTGGCTCCCAGACCGCATCCGACATCTAGGACACTTTTGACACCTGCTTGATTAAAATAATTTGCGACTTCATGCATCGCTTCGTGAGGAGAATTCAAAGCATAGTACTCATAGGCCTCTGGCTGCTTAAATATTTCTCCCCAGCGTTCTTCTGCAGGCACACCACCACTACAGTTCTTAACATTTTCCATATCTGTAATTATAACACTAACTTGAAATAACCGTCGATTAGTGTCCTCCCGCAAACAACTGACACTTCTGGGTAGACTACTATCTCACCCCCTATACAATCTGGTATAATGAGGGTAAATGACAAAAGACGATATCATCACGCTGCCGAACGCGCATCTTCGTCAGCGATCACAAAAGGTTAACTTCGTGACACCCGAAATCGTGCAGCTGGTCGAAGATATGCAGAACGCTACCATCGACTGGGAAAACAGCCGCGAACACGAAGTCGGCGTAGCGCTGGCGGCAGTTCAGATCGACCGGATGATGCGCGTGGTCGTGATACGCAACAATTTTGACGACAAAACTGATCATACATTTACAGTATTTATCAATCCGGTTATCACGAAATATGAGGGTGAGATCGTCGAAGATTACGAGGGCTGTTTGAGCGTGAAGAGCATCTACGGCAAGGTGCCTCGGCACACCAAAGTGCGCGTCAAAGCCATGGGCCTGAACGGACGCGAATTCCGTGTGACGGCCGAAAATTTCCTGGCTCGGATTTTTCAACACGAGATTGATCACACCAACGGAATTGTTTTCGTCGATCATATCAAGGACAAGCCCGAAGCGTTCTTCCGTCTTTCTGCCGAGGGTGAGCTGGAACCGCTGGATCATGAGCACACTATCAAGGACAATTCTGAGCTCTGGGAAGAGTCCGAAGAGTTCGAAAAATTCGAAGAATCATAGGTAGAGGGCCAGGCGTCATGGATAACAAAGACATATCGATCGTGTTTTTCGGCAACGAGCGCCTGGCGACCGGCGTCACGACAGAGGCACCAACACTGCGCAGGCTGATTGCTGCCGGCTACAATGTCGTGGCAGTCGTATCTCACAATACAGACACCCGCTCCCGTCGCGAGCGTGAACTCGAGATAGCTCAAATTGCTGCCGAGCACAAAATCCCACTACTTTTACCTGCAAAGCCCGCTCTGGTCATCGATCAACTACAGGCGTTACATCCCACCATCGGTATCTTGGTAGCCTATGGCAAGATTGTTCCGCAATCTGTCATCGATATCTTCCCTCGTGGGATTATCAATATCCACCCTTCACAACTTCCCCGGCACCGCGGCCCGATACCGATTGAATCAGTCATACTAGAAGGTGCCCACGAGACAAGCGTCTCGATTATGCGACTCGTCCACGCCATGGACGCCGGGCCAGTGTATGGACGGGTCTCCGTGACTTTGCAGGGCGACGAGACCAAACAGGAACTGGCCAATCAACTGTTGAATGCAGGTGGCGAGCACCTAGTACAGATTCTACCTGCTATCGTAGACGGATCTCTCGTGCCCACACCCCAGGACGAGGCAACCGCCACCTATGATACTCTCATCCAAAAGTCGGACGGTCTATTGGATTTCACCAAATCAGCCGTGCAATTGGAACGTGAAATTCGGGCCTACCAGGGATGGCCAAAAAGCCGAACTACACTTGTGAGTACAGATGTAGTCGTAACAGCAGCGCATGTTGAGATCGTTAATACAGACAACCAGACACAACCCGGAAGTCCATATCACGCCGAAAAAGTATTTGGCTTACATACTGCTGATGGAGTGCTAGTGATCGACCGGTTGAAACCAGCCGGCAAACAGGAAATGTCTGCCGCCGCATTCGTGAATGGTTACGGCAAAGATTTATAACTCACTTTACGCGATCGCAGCGCATCCTCTGGCGTAATGTGAGTTTATAAACTCACATTACAGAGAGTGTTGCTACTGAGCGGGTCCGGCCGGGGGCTGCTGAGGCGGATACTGCTGCTGTCCGTACTGAGGTTGTTGTTGAGCTGGTTGCGGCTGATCCGTAGGCACGCCGTACTGGGGTTGCAAATGTCCGCTCTGAGGCATAGCTCCGTTAGCCGGGGTCTGGGCTGGAGTCGGGGTCATCGGAGGAGTATATTGTTGTGGCTGAGGCTGTGGTGATTGATACTGAGGCTGTGGCTGGCTCGGCTGCTGCTGGGGTTGATGCTGAGCTGGTTGCTGCTGCGGTTGAGCTGGTTGCTGCGGATTTACACCAGCGGCACCAGCGCTAGCATCAGCACCAGCACCGGCGCTGGCTTGCTGTTGAGCAGATGCCAGGATTTGCGGTGCAACAGAGATAATTTCGGCTTTTAGCTTTTCGAATTCTTCGTTAACGACCAGCTTGTAGTTCGGGAAATTGGTTTCCAGCCATTGGAAAGCGCCCTTGTCATCGTTGGCATCGACAAATTTCTCGAAGGCGTCGAGCTGTTCGTTGCTCATCTGATCCGCCAGGCGCATGCCGACGTTCATTTCGAGTTTTTCATAAATCTGACGCAGCAACAGCTGCTTTTCTGCTTCGGGCAGCTGACCAACGCCAAGCTGATCGAGGAGATTGTTGTCTAATTTGAGTGCCATTATTTTAATTTTCCTTCCTGCTAGCTATTACTTTACTAATTATAATGAACGCTTCACGCTTTCACGAGTGAATAATTCGATATGGTCACCGTCCAGCAAATCGACACGGGAGGTTGTCTTGAAACTCATGCCGCACATCTCGCCCTCAAAGACTTCTTTGGCCTCTTGTGGGCCGCGCTTCAGGCCGGTGATTTCGACATCGGCTATCTTATCTGAGCCACGCATAATCCGCGCCAATGCCGGTGATACCAGCTTGCCCTTTGTGACTTCACCGCCACAGATGACCTCTGTTTTGGTGGTATTGAATATGCCGCGGATCACCAGACGACCGATGTCGGTTTCGATGATTTCTGGCGCCAAACGAGCTGTCAGTTCTAGTTTGACGTCGTCGATCAGCTCGTAGATGACCTTGTACATGCGCACCGAGACTTTGTCGCGCGAAGCGTGCTGGCGAATATTGGCCGGCAGCGTAACATTGAATCCGTAAATAACGGCATGGCTGGTGTGCGCCAAGTGGGCATCGTTCTCGGTAATGGTACCGATGCCAGAACCGACGACGCGCACAGCGACTTCATCGGTATCCAGGGCCTTGAGGCTGTCCATGACAGAGGTCAGCGAACCCTGAACGTCGGCTTTGATGATGATATTAAACTCTTCGACCTTGTTGTTGCGATTGATCATACGGATCAGCTCGGTGCTATTAATATCCAAGTGACCGCCGGAAGCCTTGTGCGTTGCCGAGACGGATTCGGATTGGGCACGAGCTAATTTCTCGTTGTCGACGATGACGAATTCATCGCCAAATTCCGGCAAAGTCTTGAAGCCAGTGATAACTACTGGCGTTGATGGCGTCGCCTCTGTCAGACTGACGCCGCTAGTTGATTCGAGGTTACGAATTTTGGCATAACTGCCGCCGGCGACGATGAAAGCGCCCTTGCGGACGGTGCCTGATTCGACGAGGGCGTGAGCCACTGGGCCGCGACCCTGTTCGACGTGAGCTTCGATGATAAGTCCGGTACCAGGAAGATCAACCTCGGCCTTCAGGTCTTCGACGTCGGCCACCAGAAGTAGCATGTCGAGCAACTCTGGCACACCCTTGCCTGTTTTGGCCGAGACTTCGCAGACAACGATGTCGCCGCCGTATTCTTCGATTAATAAATCTTGTTCGGCCAATTGCTGTTTGACCATGTTGGGGTTGGCGCCCTCTTTGTCCATCTTGTTCATGGCGACAACGATGCGCACACCGGCCTTGCGCGCAAAGCGGATGGCTTCGATGGTCTGTGGTTTGACGCCGTCATCGGCAGCCACCACGATGATAACGATATCGGTCAGCAGCGCGCCGTGCTCGCGGATGGCCGCGAAGGCTTCGTGACCTGGCGTATCGAGGAAGGTGATTTTGCGGTCCTTGTATTCTATCTGATAAGCCGAAATGTGCTGGGTGATACCACCGGCTTCGCCTTTGGCGACGTGAGCCGTGCGGATAGCGTCGAGCAGACTGGTCTTACCGTGGTCGACATGACCCATGACGGCCACGACGGGCGGTCGCATCACTGCCTTGTCGCTAGGAGCGCGCTTGACACGAATCGTAGCGGGGGCTGGTGCATCTTGCTGGCGCGTGAGCTCGACATCTAGCCCGAGCTCACCGACGATAATCTGGGCAGTATCGAAATCGATACGCTCGTTGACGGTCGCCATAACGCCGTTTTTCATCAACTCACCGATGACACGAGTCACCGGCAGCATCAGCTTCTCAGCCAAAGTGCCGACAGTGATCATATCTTCGATTTGTATGATAGTAGTAGTTGTAGTGGCTGCAGTTGCCATATTGTCGACACTCCTTTCGGGCTGAGAAGCCAATTCTTATGTTATTTCATAGTCACGTCTGGAATCGCCCCAACTAGGACTGTTTGGCATCCTTGAGACTGTGGGCTATCTTGCGGTTATCGGTGTCGATGTCCAAGACCTTGAACTGCTTCTTCTCGTTGAGCT